>JAFEAS010000110.1:0-12944 GCA_018266315.1 Chloroflexi bacterium SZAS-1
TGGCGCTGCTAGCCGTCGGTGCACAGCCCGGCGATGAAGTTATTACTGTCAGCCATTCGTATATCGCAACCGCAAACAGCATTCATTATTGCCAGGCCACACCCATTTTTGTCGATATCGACCCAGCAACCCAGAATATCAACCCGGCCCTGATCGAGCCAGCAATCACACCGCGCACCAGGGCTATTCTATGCGTTCACCAGATTGGTATGCCCTGCGACATGCCTGCCATTCTGGACATTGCCCGGCGTTACGGGTTGCCTGTCATTGAAGACGCAGCCTGTGCCAGCGGCAGCGAGCTTTTATATAATGGCACCTGGGAACATATTGGCAAGCCGCATGGCGATATTGCCTGTTTCTCTTTCCACCCGCGCAAGGTAATTAGCACGGGTGATGGTGGAATGCTCACTACCAACAATCCAGAGTACGATCGGCAGTTTCGCTTGCTACGCCAGCACGGTATGAGTGTGAACGATCGTGTGCGGCACGCAGCGCGCGAGGTTATTTTCGAGGAGCATGCAACTATTGGCTTTAACTACCGTATGACCGATATTCAGGCAGCGGTTGGCCGCGAGCAGCTCAAGCGCCTACCCGATATTGTTGCAGCGCGCCGCCGCCTGGCTGCACGCTATGCCGAATTGCTCGCCGATATTCCTGGCTTACAATGCCCGGTTGAACCAGGCTGGGCACACACCAATTGGCAGAGCTATAGCGTCTGGCTGCCCGAATGGTGCGACCAACGCACCGTGATGCAATACCTACTCGACCGCGGCATCGCAAGCCGACGGGGAATTATGTGTGCGCATCGTGAGGCACCATACCGTAAACTGGCGCGCGCCGCGCACTTGCCCGAGTCTGAGCGCGCCCAGGATCGAACCCTGATTCTACCACTCTACCCGCAGCTGGAACTCGCCGACCAGGACTATGTGGTTGAAGTACTGCGCGAAGCGTGCGCAGCAAGGTAATGCGCAATGGTAGAAAAAATTCAGCACACCGGTCAACAACGTCGTGTGGGCAAAAATACCCGAGGGAGACGGGTAGTGGCTATGAATAAAACATATACCGCAGCCAAGGTCGGCCCCGAAAATCGCACTACAACGCGGCGGCGAATTGCACTTTTTACCAATAGCGTTGCTGTTGGCGGTATGGAAGAGCATGTTGAATTACTGGCACGGCACCTTGATCGCAGCAAATTTGAAGTATTTAGCATTTGCCCCGATTGGGAAGCGACCGAACCATTCTATAAGTCGCTCGCACTCGAGTCGGATCATATTGCCAAATCGACGCCCGACCGACGCTACGGAACACTGAAACTGCCCAGTGAATACTTGCGCTTATACAATTACTTGCGCACCTGGCAGATCGATGTGATGCACATGCACTCAACCACCTATCGCGGCCAGATTGGGGCGCTGCTGATGGCGCGGTTGGCGGGCGTCAAGCGTATTTATGTAACGGAGCACCTGGCCCCCGAAGAAACCCTGCCCTGGTTCGAGCGCACAACCCGCTCAATTGTCAGTCGGCTGGTAGATGGGATTGTGTGTGTTTCGCAGAAAAATTACCTGGCGCGCGCAGCCCACATTTTTACCCCGCGCGAGCGAACAACGATTGTCAACAATGGCGTTGATCTCGATGATTTTCCGGCAATTCCAGAAGAAACCCTGGCGGCATTGCGAAGTACATATAACCTGCCACCCGGCGCGCTAATTCTTGGCAGTGTTGTACGCTTCGAGCCAGAAAAAGGGTTAAACTATCTGCTCGATGCCTTGCCCACCATTCTAGTTGCCTGCCCCAATACATATTTACTGCTGGTAGGCGATGGGTCGCAGCGAGAGGCACTTGAAGAGCAGGCAGCACGGCTTGGGGTCGCCGATCATGTACGGTTCACTGGCTTCCAAAGCGACCCACGGCCATACCTGGGCTTAATCGATGTTTTTGTGTTACCCGTTCCCGTTGGCTCAATGTCCATTGGTCTGCTTGAAGCAATGGCAATGCAGCGCGCAGTGATAATTACCTTTGGCGGCGAAGGTGAGGCAGTTGTACACGGCCAGAGCGGATTTTGCGCCGAGCCACGAAACCCGGACTCAATTGCGCATTTTGTCATTCAACTTTTGCAAGATGACACATTGCGCCAGCAAATGGGCGAAGCTGCCCGGCAGCGTATTGCGGATACATTTTCGGCCCAGCAGGTGGCACGCACGCTTGGCTCACTCTACAGTGCCCCGGGATCATAGGAGCATAGCACAGTTATGGCATATCAGATCGGTTTTCTGATGGATCAGATCGCCGGGCATGTGACAAACTATCACAACCTGCGTGAAGTGGCCCTGCACGAACCCGAACTTAATGCAACCTGGCACGAGATTCACTACTATAAGTCCGGTGGCGCGATCGAAAATGTGCGCGAACGGGTGTTGCCGTTTGTACCAACCTACTTTTCTGGCATCTCGCGTGGGGCATGGGAAATCCATAAGGCACTGCGTGGACGCCACTACGATGCACTCTTTAGCAATGCATCGGTCGGGGTCTTTTTCTCGCGTACATTCCAGCGCACCCCGACCCTGATCGACTTCGACTCAACCCCATACCAGATTGACCAGATGGAGGCGTATTCGAACGGTAACCCGGATCCAAAGCCGGTAGCGCAATTCAAGTGGCGGCTTTCAAAAAAAATGATGGACGCAGCTGCATTGCTCCAGGCATGGTCGAACTGGGCTAAAGAATCGACAATCCGCGATTATGGCATTGATGCAAAAAAAGTTATTGTCAATCCGCCCGGTATCAAGCTCGATTTCTGGAAACCCGCCCCCGAACGAAATGAGCGCGCACCGAACACGCCCCGGCGCATTCTATTCGTTGGCGGCGATTTCCGGCGCAAAGGCGGGAAATTACTGCTTGAGTGGTTTCGGCAGCAAACTTCGGGTAACTACGAGCTGCATATTGTAACGCGCGAGGCCGTAGATTCCGCGCCAGGGTTATATATTTACCACGATATGCAACCCAATACGCCACGCCTCCTGGATCTCTATCATCAAAGTGATCTCTTCGTGCTGCCGAGCTTAGGCGAATGCTTTGGCATTGCAACAGTTGAAGCAATGGGAACCGGGCTACCAGTGATTACCAGCGATGTTGGTGGCGTTGCCGATATTGTTGACGTAGGCCGGAACGGCTTTATTGTGCCAAGCAATAACGTACAAGAATTAGGCCGAGCAATTGCCAGTGTGTTTGCCGACGAGCAGCGCCGGGCGGCTATGGGCCTGCAATCGCGCCAGATCGCCGAGCAGCGCTTTGACGTGCGACGAAATGCGGCCCGCACATTTGGCTACCTCAAGCAGATCGCCGATGCTCATTCACTACCATCTCTCAATGTACATATGAAACGGAGCGACAAGGCATGACAGGGTTCAACCCAAAACAAACGCTGGTGAATGCAGTTAATAAAACCGGCACGTTGCTGCTAAGCCCACCATACGGCGGCAGCGGGTACTTTCGTAATCATGGGCCGCGAAATGTGCGCAAGATCGCTCTTACCTTCGATGACGGGCCAAGCAAGCCGTGCACCGAAGAGCTGCTGGACGCCATGGGTGAGCTTAATGTAAAAGGCACCTTCTTTTGCGTTGGCGTGAATACGCGCTGGCACCCAGATGTCGTATCGAAAGCATTTCAGGCCGGGCATGTTATCGCCAACCACTCATACGAGCATAGCCGCAAGGCTGGCATCCGCCTGGGGAACGATGTTCGGCATATCGACGACAGCGCCCGCATTATTAGCGAGGTTATCGGCTGCCGCCCCCGATTGTACCGCCCACCGTGGGGCTGGCTCACACCGTGGGAAGGCCGCCGCCTGACACAGCGCGGGTACACGGTGGTTGGCTGGGATGTGTATACCCTCGATTGGAAGCTACCCGAGCCCGATGGCGTGCAGGTTGCCGAGGCAGCGCGCAATATTACGCGCCCAGGCTCAATCTTGCTGTTTCACGATGCCAATGCCGGGGTGGAATACTGGTATAAACGCGAAACAACGCGCGCAATCAAGCATATTGTGCCAGCACTACGCGCCGACGGGTATGAGTTCGTGACGGTGTCCGAGCTGCTGGGGGTGCCAGCCTATGGGCCAGCTGAACCGGCGCATACAGCACGCACAAAATTGCCAGCATAATGCTTACCAGCCCGGAACATCAACCCTGTGTGGCTCGCATATGAAAGGGAAAGATCTGGAACGCGTATGACAACGGCTGTTCAGGCTGAACCCACAGACCAGGAGCTACAGCAACAGGCACGCCCGATTGTCTCAGTAATCATCACAACCCACAACAGAGCGAAGCTACTTAAAGAGGCGATTGAAAGTGTCCTGGCCGTTCCCCAGCACGATTTCACCCTCCACGTGCTGGTTGTCGATGATGGCTCAACCGACGATACGGCTACACTGGTAGCCCAATACCCGGTCGGCTATATTCGTACCAGTAGCATTGGCATGGCCCAGGCCCGTAATACCGGCTTGCACATGGCGCATGGCGATTTTGTAACGCTCCTCGATGACGATGATGTGTGGCTGCCCACGAACATCGCGCCACAGCTTGCTGTATTTGCGCAGCACCCCGAATATGGCGCGGTTCATGCCCAATCGCAGCTGGTAGATTACGATAAGACCCCCTTCGGCGAACCAGTGCCAGCCGGGCCGCTACCATCGGGCTGGCTTTTCGATGAGCTGCTGACCTACTGGCCGCAAGTTGGCACAATTGTGACGCGGATCGATGTGGCCCGCGAGGCTGGCGACATGGATCCAGCGCTCACCGGCGATACCGATTGGGACTGGCTGCTGCGCATTGCTCGCCGCTACCCTATAGGGCGCGTCGAGCTGCCGGTGCTACTGTTCCGCCAGCGCGGCGGTGCCAATGAAGATCTCTCGTGGCGGCGCTTCCCAGCCATGGTCACTATCTTCAACCGCCACACGAAAACTCTCGGGCTACGCAAACGCCTACGAGTACAGCCTATTCTCTGGCGGCATCGTGGCTGGTGGGCATCGAACTTTTTGGACTATGCACGCCAACATGCGGCGGCAGGCGCGCGTACCCGAGCGTATCGCAGTCTCTACTACGCCTTTCGCTGCTCGTTGCCGCATGCCCTGCTTGGATGTATTCGCAATTGGCCGCTGGCAGCCGCGCGCCCAGAAAAAACGAGCGCACAGCAGAATATCGGATAACGCTTAAGTCAGCGACGTGAGGCACCGCACTATGGCAACAATTCACCCTACTGCCGACGTATCGCCAGAAGCCGAGATTGGTGTAGGCACGCGTGTGTGGAGCAACGTGCAGATTCGTGAGCGTGCCCACATCGGCATAAACTGCATTATCGCGCGGAATGTGTATATTGAATGCGATGTGACGGTTGGCGATAATGTCAAAATCCAGAACAACGCTTCGCTGTATATCGGCCTGACTGTTGAAGATGGGGTATTTATTGGCCCGCACGTTATTTTCACGAACGACCGGGTGCCACGGGCCATTAACCCCGACGGAACGCTGAAGAGCGCTGCCGATTGGCATGTTGGGCAAACTCGAGTGTGCTATGGCGCAGCCCTAGGTGCTGGTACCGTTGTAGTAACCGGTGTGACGATTGGACGCTGGGCGCTGGTAGGGTCAGGCGCGGTGGTAACACACGATGTGCCCGAGCACGCAATTGTGGTAGGCAACCCGGCGCGCATTATTGGCTATGTCAGCGCTGGCGGTGTACGTTGTGCCAGCCAGGACGAAGCCCGCGCCCTTAGCGCGCACGAAGGCGCAACCACAAGCAGTGCGAGGTAGCGCCGTTTACGACTGGCGCGCCACACCTACTCACGAACAATGCTGGGTAGCTGGCACATGCGGCAGCATTCCTGGCACATGCGCTGCGATACGATACGGCTGGCGACTTATAGCGAATACCGCCCAGGTGCGGTATTCGCCGTATAGCAGATGGGTCGTGCGGGTAGTGCGGAGCATGCGCATCTGCTGAACATTCGCCCATGGACTCTCTTACCACCCATATGCTACCGTACCAACGGCGGCATATGTTAAAAAGTGGTAAAGGAGAATCATGTGAAGTTTCTTCGATCAAATATATGGCCGGGCGCACTGCTTTTCGCAGCTGCGCTCCTGGTCACCTTCATATTACCCCTGGCAACCAGCGAATCATGGGCCGGGCAGCAGAGCATTTCGCTCGCGCCGGGCGATGCGCTTACCGTCAACTGCCCCACCAACCTTGGCGGGCAGATACAGGGCCAGCAAGGCACGCTAAACTGCGGGCCGGGCAGTTCGCCATCGGCAACTGCCGCGCCAATACCCACGGCGAGCGCTGGTGTACCGGGTGGGCGCACATTCACCGAAACGTTTGATGGGCAGCCGAATAACCCGCAGCCCTGGAAACCTGCCAGCTGGGATGTCACCGTTCACTCGCGTGACATTGCAACCTGGGATCAGCTTGAGCCGATCCACGCCATGCATGGCAGCGATTGTAGCCCCGCCCCAAATATGCACATGATTACTTCGTATGATGACACGGTGTTTCTATGCCGTGATCACCTAATGACGGCGATCAAGGCGGAAGGCTATGGCGTGATTTACCTCACACCGAACCAGATGGTCGATTTCTCAGCGGGCGAGGCGGTGGTGCGCTTTGATTTGACGACACTGCGCACATCGCAGCGCGATTGGGTTGACCTGTGGATCTCGCCCTACCAGGATCAGCTCCAATTGCCGCTGGAAGATTGGCTGCCCGACCTGAGCGGCGAACCACGAAACGCGATTCATGTGCGCATGGACACCGCAAATAACGGCACGATGTTCAAGGTGTTCGTCGTCAAAGATTTCGCGGTCACCGAGCTGAAGAGTAGCGCTACTGGCTACGAAAGCTTCTTGGCCCCCGATGCCAAACGCCGCGATACCTTTGAGCTGCGCATCACGCGCAATCATCTACGCTTCGGGATGCCGGGCTATAATTTCAGCTGGGTTGATACCAATATTGCCGACCTGGGCTGGGCGCGCGGTGTGGTTCAGTTCGGCCACCATTCGTACAACCCGAGCAAGAGCGATGGCTGCGGCCCGGTTTGCCAGCCAAACACCTGGCACTGGGATAATATCAGCATCAGCCCGACCCAGCCCTTCACTATCCTACGCGCCGACCGCCGCACAGTCGACCCAGGCACGCCGCCAGGCGTGAGCTTTGCGGCCCCGGCCCCGGCGAATGCTAGCCTGCGCTTTGCGGGCATTGGCACCAAGATCGAAGTAAGCTTCGATGGCGGTAAAACCTGGCGGGCCGCTGTGCTACAGGCGCAGAAACGCCAGGATGAGGATCATTTCAAATCGTACTGGATGCCCATCCCGGCAGGCGTAAACAGTGTGCAATTCCGCGGGGCGAACTGGTGGGGCGGCAAGTGGCAGGTGCGCGATCTCTCGATCTGGGCGCAATAAGGTAGCCTATCGAAGCGAACGGCTGGGTCAGGCATTATAGCGCTGACCCAGCCATTATGTTATAAGCCAAACGATTCTGCGGCCATATCGCTGATCTGCGCGCCAATCATGAGCGATGAGGTTGCTGCAGGCGAAGGCGCATTCCGAACATGAATCACCGGGCCATCCTGGTGAAACACAAAATCATCAACCATGCTGCCATCGAGGGCGAGCGCCTGCGCGCGAATACCGGCTGGCCCCGCAACCACACCTGCGGCGGTAACCTCGGGCACGAAACGCTGCACTGCCGCGACAAACCGGGCTTTGCTCCAATCGCGCAACATTTCGGCCAGGCCAACCTGCCAGTACGACCGCGCCAGCCGCTGGAACCCGCGATAGCCCACGGCATCGGCGAGGTCGGGGATATTGACATCCCAGCGCCCGTAGCCCTCGCGGCCAAACGCCAGCACCGCATTTGGCCCCAACCACATCGAACCGTCCATCTTGAGTGTCGAATGCACGCCCAGGAACGGAAATGCCGGATCGGGCACCGGGTAAATCAGCGCATTGATCAGGTGGCGCTGCTCGGGCTTGAGGATATAGTAATCGCCACGGAACGGCACAATGCGCGGCTCACACGGTGCGCCGCTCAGGGTCGCAACTCGGTCGGCATACACACCAGCGCAGGTAATCAGGAAGCGGGTTTCGAGCATACCGGCAGGCGTTTCAAGCCATACGCGCTGACCAGTGCGCTCGATCTGGCGCACTTCGTGGCCGGTGAGCACTTCGCCACCCATTGCGCGAATGTCGTCGGCATAGCACTGCGCCACGCGCCCATAATCCACAATCGCGGTGCGCGGCGAGTAGATCGCCTGCAAACCCACCGCATGCGGCTCAAGCTCGCGCAGTCGTTCCGGCCCAATCAGCTCAAGCTGTGGAATGCCATTCGCCAGGCCGCGCTGATACAGCTCGCGCAGGCGCGGCAGTTCATCCTCGCTGGTAGCAACCACAACTTTCCCACACACATTGTAGGGGATGCCGCGCTCGTCGCAGTAGCGCATCATCGCCGCCGCGCCTTGCACGCACAGTCGCGCTTTGAGCGAGCCGGGCTTGTAGTACAGGCCCGAATGAATCACGCCGCTGTTGCGGCCAGTTTGATGCTGCGCAATCGCTGGCTCTTTGTCGAGCACTGCCAGGCGCAGCGCAGGATAGCGCTGTAACAGCGCGCGGGCGGTAGCCAGGCCAACAATGCCCGCACCAACAATCGCCAGATCGACGCGCCGGTCGTGCTGCGGTACGATAGCGTTCATACTACTGTGTGTCCTTGTATTTTGTACGAAATCTGGTACGGTTATAGCATCCCTGAGTGCCAAGCGCCATCGGGGTATCTTCTGGGAATTGCACATACCTGTTGATTATAACGCGGTGTAGGAGGCCAGGATGCGGTTACGGGGAAGCATATTCCTCTGGTTTGTTGTTGCCCTTGCCGGAATCAGCGCTTTCGGCGCACTGATGCTGGTGGTGCATCAGCCAGGGTTTACGCAACAAGATTTTGCAATAACGCAACAGTTCCACCGCGATGAGGGCGGCTGGTACGAGACAATTCTGCTAATTCTTGGCGAATTCGGGCGCTCAATTCTCGTATTTATTATGCTAGAGCTGGTAGTGTGGTTATGGCTCCAGCGGCACCCGCGCGAACTTGCCGCGCTGCTGCTGGTGGTGGGTGGAGGCTTTGCCGTCAATTACATCGCACGCCACGTACTGGCAGCCCCGCGCATCCCCTTACACGCACCATTCGTGCTGCTGCGCGATACCGGCTTTCCCAGTGGGCATGCGATGATGGCAACCATTCTCTACGGGCTATTGCTGTGGGCAGCATTCCCGCGTATCGCGCGCGAGCAGCGGGCAGTTGCCGTGCTTGGCACCGCCGGGCTGGTACTGCTGGTCGGCTTTACGCGCCTATACTTCGGCGAACACTACCTCAGCGACGTGCTGGGCGGGTTTGCGCTCGGGATCGGCTGGCTAGCGGGAGGCATTATTGCTTTAAGCTGGCTCGGCATTCGCTGGCCTACAAGCCCACATTTAACGTAACCACAATGCATGTGTATACAAAGAAAAGGACGCAGGATGCGCTTCATCCCACGTCCTTCAGGTTCGCAGCGCAACGCATTTAGCGCGCTGGCCGCGAACGCACACGCACAATCGCACGACGGAGTGGCGCAAGCCGCAGCAGCAGCAATACAGCTAGCGCCGCACCATATAGTAATGGCTCACGAATGTCGGATTTCACGAGCCAGACGAAGTGCACCACCGCCAGAAACGCCGCCAGGTACACCAGCCGATGCAGCTGCTTCCAGCGCTTACCCAGGCGCCGCATCCAGCCTTTGGTCGAAGTCAACGCCAGCGGCAGCAGTAGCAGAAAGGCAGCAAACCCAACCAGCACATAGCGCTTCTCGGCAATCGTCTGCTGGATGAGGCCCCAATCGAGGCCATAATCAAGCACCGAGAAGATCAGCAAGTGTAAACAGACATAGAAAAAGGCGTACAGGCCGAGTGGACGACGCAGCGGCAGTACCACCTTCCAGCCAAACAGAATGTTCAGCGGGGTACACAGCAGCGACAGAATCAACAGAATAATTGCCGTTTTGCCGGTGCGAAAGGTAATCTCCTGAATCGGGTTGGCGGTAAGGTGATTATGTGCGCCATCCCACAATAGCAGCGCTAGTGGAATAAGCGCGCCAATATGCACAGCAATGCGCAGCCAATCGGCCAGCGTAATACCGAAGAGGGCTGGGCGCGGGCGCGCCTTACGGGCGGCAGCCGTCGTTTCAGGCAGTGGCGTAGCAGACATGCAAGCTCCCTATCAGTAATTTGCGCGCAAATCCATGCCATCGTACAGCTTCGCAACCTGTTCGGCATACCCATTAAAGGGCAGCGTTTTGCGGCGGCTAAGCTCACCAATGCGGCGTTCGGTGGCTTGTGACCAGCGCGGGTGCGGCACATCTGGGTTGACATTGGCGTAAAAGCCATATTCATTCGGTGCCGCCGCCATCCACAGGCTGGTAGGCTGAGTATCAACTAGCTCGATCTTCACAATCGCCTTGATACTCTTGAAGCCATATTTCCACGGCACAGCCAGCCGCAGCGGCGCACCATTTTGCGGCAGCGCGGGCTTGCCATACACCCCGGTTACCAGCAGCGCCAGGTCGTTCATGGCCTCATCGAGGCGCAACCCCTCAACATAGGGCCAGGTATACCAGGGGCTGGATTGCCCAGGCATTTCCGATGGCCGCATGACGCTTTCAAAGCGCACATACTTGGCCTGCGCCGTCGGTTCTGCATCCTTCAGCAGCTTATTTAGCGCAAAGCCTGTCCAGGGTATCACCATCGACCAGCCCTCGACGCAGCGGTGGCGATAGATGCGCTCTTCCTGCGGGTAGCGCTTCAGCAAGTCTTCAATCGCTATTTTCTGCGGCTTGTTCACCATCCCGCCAACTTCAAGCGTCCACGGGGTCGTTTTGAAGTTTTGGGCTAGCTCGGCCACGCCTTCTTTCGTAGTGGTAAACTCGTAATAATTGTTATAGCCGGTGACGGCATCGAAGGATGTTAGCGCGTCGCCAAGCTCGTCGGCGGTGCCTTTGGTCTGGCCCGGCGCCACAGTTGCACCACCAGCCGCAGGTTGGGATGCGATGCTCCCACAGGCGGCCAGCGCGAATGACCCTAGTATCAAAGCGCTTGTGTTACGAACGAATTCGCGGCGCGAGCGAAACAGGTGTTCCGGCGTAATATCTGATGCAGAGATTGTATCCATGCGCGTTCCTTATCCTCATCTCATAGTACTGCGATCAGTGTAGGTGTTACATATTAGTGAGAAATAACAAAATCCTTACGAGTTGCTAGAGTCTTTTAGCACATTGCTGGCCACGGTAGCGTTACTGCTGTATACGCAGCGCCTATGGTCAGAAGATCTCAGCAGACACAGCCGCCAGCGACACGTCATTATCAATCCGTTAGAACTTTCGCTTACTCAAGCAAATTCTTCTTTTTTTTCCTGGTGATTTTTTGCGCTCCGCNNAGTACCGTGCTGCCGCAGGCACATAAACAAGTAAGCGAAAGTCCTATCCGTTTTATTCCTGGGTTTGTGCATGCGCAAACAAAATTCGGCGGCGAAGCTGCCGCCGAACCCTCACCATACAACAAAGTATGTACCGGATTTGGTACACCATCGCTGGCCGTCGCGATGATGCGATTGAAGGAACAGCGCCGCGCTACTCGCGTGTTTCTGTAGCCGCCCGAATCGTATTGGCGGTTGCGCGCCAATCGACGCGCGGGTGAGCAGCTTCTAGCTCGGCCACGACAGCATCAACGACTTCCTGGGCAGTGCCAGCGCGCTCTTGCTCTTCGCCCCAATGGTACGCGTTGGTATATTCGTCCGAGCCGATCCAGCCCACAGCCATCGCGGCGAGATCAATCGCTTCTTGAAAGCGTTCGGGCAGCTGGGCTTTGGCGCGACCGCCCGATCCTTTGGCCCGCACCTGCACCGGGATGTCGGCCCAGTACATGACCTGGTAGATTGCCATGAGAACACCTCACTTGCTAGTACCATGACCTGGAACGGATGAAGCCGCAGGCAATGCCAGAATAGCGCAGGACTATACATCTTCGACGGTTTTGGGGCGTCGGGCAGTACGGCGCACACGCGCCGGGCGCTGGGGTGCAGGCTCAGCCACAGGCATTAGCTCGGCCAGGCGCGGCTGGTAGTGCGGCTGTGCAATCTCGGCCATCAGCGCAACCAGCCGCGCTTCAAGGTCGCCGTAGCCGGTGGCCCGCACCTCAAGCGGCAAGCCAAGCACTTGCGCAATGTGGTGAGCTTTTTCTTCCAGTGCTGGCGCGGCACGCTGCACCAGGTACACCAGGCGACGATAATTGGCGAAATAGGTGGCGCGCAGCTCGGGAAAGCGATCGAGACCCATGCCCTTCAAAATGGTGCCTTCGAAGCTGCGTACCAGGAAGTCGGTGAGGAAAAACGTACCTGGCTCTTCCTGCATTATCCCATCGAAGCGCGCGCCTGCATACATTTCGTAACAGTGCGGGCCAGCAATGCGCGGCACATTGTAGCGCTCAAGCACAGCATCGAGCTGGCCGCTAGTGCCGCAATCGCCATATACCACAACTACGCGGTCAAAACGTGGAATCAGCTCGCGCAGCCGCCGCTCGACATCGGGGCCAATACGCTGCGGCACCATATGATCCTGCGCAGCCACGCCAAACAGCGCCACATCCCAGCCGTGCCGCTGCACAATCGCCACAACTTCACGCGCAAGTGCACCGCACAGCACAAAGGCGACCTGTGGAATAGGCAGTTGGTCGGATGGGTGAGCGATTGCATTCATGATATTGGTTGCGCGGCCAAACCTGCTACTATCTATCCCCTACACAACCCTACGCGCTTCGCCGTGCCCGGCGCTCCTCGCGTGCGCGGCGGCTAACCTCGGGTTCCTGGCGCTGGGCTGGCGC
>JAFEAS010000110.1:12959-13613 GCA_018266315.1 Chloroflexi bacterium SZAS-1
GCGATGTGCGCGGGTGTGCTACCACAGCATGCACCAATAATCGTCGCGCCAAGCGCCCGCACCCGCCGGGCATATTCGCCCATAATTGCGGGCGTGCCATTGTACACCGCGCGGCCATCGATCATCTCGGGCATGCCAGCGTTACTTTTGGCAACCAGCGGTAGGCGGGTGCCAGTCTGGTGCATGCCAAATACCACGCCTTCGATCTCATCGGTGCCATTACCACAATTGCCGCCTAGAGCGGCCAGGTTTAGCTCGGCCAGCTCGGCCACCGCCTGCGCCGGGCTAACGCCCATCATGGTAAAGCCGCGCGTGTCGAAGGTCATGGTCGCAACCACGGGCAGATCAGGCGCGGCCTGGCGCGCGCCCGCCACCGCCGCGCGCACTTCCTGCAAGTCGCTCATGGTTTCGATCCACAGCACATCCACACCGCCCGCCGCCAGTCCTGCCGCCTGCGCGGCAAAACCAGCCACCGCCGCATCGAATGTCAGCGCGCCCATTGGCTCGAACAGTTCGCCGCTGGGGCCGATTGAGCCTGCTACCACAGCGCTATTGCCCGCCTCGGCGCGCGCCAGCTCAGCAGCGGCCTTGTTCAGCTCGAATACGCGATCCTGCAAGTTGTGCAGCTTCAGGCGAAATGGCGTGCCACCAAAG
>JAFEAS010000111.1:0-6417 GCA_018266315.1 Chloroflexi bacterium SZAS-1
GTCGCAGCTGCCCGCCAAACAGGTCGGCAGTAACAAACAACGACTCGGCGATTGGAACGGGCGTCGGCGGAGTTTCATTGGCTTGCAGCTCCCATCCATTCACCGAAACGTCATTATTGCTGAGGTTGACCAGGGTTTGCGCGCTGGCCTGTGCCAGCAATTCTTCCCAAAGTAGGTAGGGGCGCGGGAAATCGGGCAGCAGCTCGCCCGCCTCACTGTGCGCGGTGCGGCGCTCGCTGGCGTGGTGGTGCTGCTCGGCGGCCTGCTGCGCTAATAGCAGTATCTCGCTAAACACGATTGGTATTGCCGCAGGCAGGTGCGTAAACAGCGACGATGGTACCAGGTGTTTGGGGGCTGCTTCCCAGAAGAACGGCGCATACAGTGCGCGGCCCTCGAAGCGTTCGCCGTGGGCAATTCGCTCAATCACGGCTTCCCACTCGTCGCGGGCTTCGCGGCGCAGCCCACTTGCGTCGAGCGCGCGCATGCGGGCTAATGCTTCGGCGCTACGCCAGAACGGGATTTCGTGCGGCGGGCCAACCACGGCCTCGCGCACCTGGGCCTCGCTGCGCTGCGTAATCGGGTCGAAGCGGCGCAGGCTATCGATTTCATCGCCAAAGAACTCGATACGTAGTGGTAGCTCGTCGCCGGGCGGAAAGATATCGACAATGCCGCCACGCCGGTTGATCTCGCCCGGCTCTTCGACGGTTGGCGCGCTACGGTAGCCCATCGCCACCCAGCGTGTCATAAGCTTGTCGATGGTATGTTCTTCGCCGCGCCGCAGCCGAATGCTCGCGCTAGCATAATCGGCGGGCGACATCGTGGGCTGTAGCAGTGCTTTTATTGGGGCAACGATAACGAGTGGGTGGGCCTCCGCAGTTCTTACACCCTCACTCCCCGCCCCCAATGCTTTCAGCACGCGCAGCCGTGCCGCCACCACGTCGTTGCCGGGCGACATTGGCTCGTAGGGCATGGCGTCGCTGGCAGGAAACAGCAATACCCGCTCGCTATCGAGCCACTGGCTCAGGTCTTCGCGCGCGCGCAACGCCAGGTCGCCATTTTGCACAACATACAGCAGCGCGCCGCCGTGCTGTTTGGCGAGCGCAGCCACGATCGCCGGGCGCGCGGCGGTAAGCGCCGGGGCCGCGTGCAGCCGCCCGCCGGGCGCGTGCGTGATTGCCTGGGCGAGCGCTACCAGGCTAGGATGCGTGCGAATTTGCGCAAGAATTGGTTCAAGCTCGATCGCCATACGATTGGCATTTCATCTCAGAAACACAGCAAACGGGGGCATGATCAGCCCGACCAGCCCCTGGGTAACAGGCCGCGTTGCTTTTCTCCAGCGCGGCAGGGATGTTATAGCACGAATTAGGCCGGGCGTAAAGGACTCCACATTTTCTCATCTGGCACATCTTGACATGCGATCCTGCGCCCAGTATGATGCTTACATGGGTTAGTGACCGGCGCCGTATGCTCGTTGGATGAGTGGCGGTCTCTAAAATCGCCTGCAGCGAGTTCGATTCTCGCACGGCGCACCAGAAGGGAATGGCTATGTTGTAGGGCCGCTGGCATCAAATTCGCGCACCCCCAGGATGTATCTCCTACCTAACTATTGCTACCGATTATTGTATTGATAGGAGATACAGGTATGACAACGCTTCCTCGCGCCTACGTGGCGCAGCTCTTCACTGATTCAAATACATTTGTTCACTTTCGCCAACACTGGCGCACTCTGGTTACTTCTCATCGTCGGTATACGCTAGCAGCCGAACATTACCTCTTGTACTCTGCCGTATGCGGACGCGATTGGCGCGCCGGTTTTACCCCGATGACGAATGCGCGCAAATTAGCTAATGGCGCGTACGCTGGCTGGGGGCTATTTCGCGCGCTCGACCGGGTGCATAGTGTTGCCTATGAGCAAGCGCTATTGGCGCCGTTCGATGGGCTGGTGAGTACGGCTATGCTTGCACAGCTTCGGCAGCTCCTGCCACACCCTCTTGCCCATCGCTATCGGCCAGATGATTTCCAGCCAGGGAAGTGGCCATTCGACGCCTATATCCTGCCTGAGCACACTGAGCCAACATCATGAGCGAACCGTAGGGTGGTATTCCGTATAGCTATGTGCTGGTGCGTAGCGATATTCCGCTGGCGGATCAGATTACTCAGGTTGGGCATGCCTGCCTGGAAGCAGGGTGGCAGTTCGCCCGAACGCCTGTACCGTGCCACCTGATTGTATTGAGCGTCGCTAGCGAAGCCCAGCTTACTGATTGGGTATCTTATGCTGCCCGCTGGGGCATTCGTTGCGCGCTGTTCTACGAGCCTGATGATAACCTTGGCGCTACCGCCGCCTGTAGCGAGCCAGTATATGGGGCAGCCCGGCGTTGCTTTCGTCGATTGCCGCTCTGGCAAGCACCAGGCGCGATCGGGCAGGCACGCGGCCCTCCTCGGAGCGGCCAATATGCTCTCCTGAGTGTAAGCTGCCTTCTGCTCAATAGGTAAGTTCTTCGCACCGCGATTTTCAAAAAGAAGCTAAATTTACCGCATCGGGAAGCCATATTTTACACACATTTAATGGTGTACCAACCTACCATTAATATCGCGCGGCTAAGCTAGATTTGACAGCCCTGCGCGGATAGCATACACTAGGTGTACAAATTCTCCTACCGGTACCCAGAACGATTCGGGACGTATGTCTCATCCACACTGATGCTGTCTGAGCGCGACACGTCGCGGTAGCCCGAGCATTGCGAAACGCTATGCGCTCGCCGCTTACCAGGTGTACGCGATGGTATGTCGTTCAGGTATTAACCCTCTTTCACACTACGGAGGAAACAGATGTCCACAGGGAATGTAACCCGGCGCCAATTCCTGAAACTGAGCACGGCCGCAGGCTTTACCGCACTGCTGGCGGCTTGTGGCGGCGCGGCTAGCACCACGGCCCCGACCACCGCACCAGCGGCAGGTGGGGCTGCCACGGCTGCGCCCGCCGCAGCTACTGCTGCTGCCCCGGCGCAATTGCCAGCTGCCCCGGCCCCCGGCCCAATCGATGCAAAGACAGCTGGTGGCCTGGATGCCCTGGCTGAGGCTGCAAAGAAAGAGGGCGAACTCTCAACGATTGCGCTCCCCGACGACTGGGCAAACTATGGCGAGGTGAAAAAGGCATTTCTGGCAAAATACCCCTTCCTGAAGCATAACGACCTCACGCCAGATGCCAGTTCGGCCCAGGAAATCGAGGCAATTAAGGCGAACGCGGGCAATAGCGGCCCGCAAAACCCCGATGTGGTCGATGTTGCCTTCGTATTTGGCGATTCATCGAAGAAAGATGGGCTCTTCCAGCCGTATAAAGTCGCTACCTGGGATAGCATCCCGGCTTCGCTGAAAGACCCCGACGGCTACTGGTATGCCGACTATTACGGCGTGATGACCTTCGAGGTAAATACCGCGATTGTGAAGAATGTGCCGCAAGACTGGGCCGATTTGCTGAAGCCTGAGTACAAGGGCCAGATCGCACTGGCGGGCGACCCGACTGGCTCGGGGCAGGCGATTAACGCGGTGTGGGCGGCCTCGCTGGGCAATGGTGGCTCGCTCGATGATGCAGGGCCGGGCCTGGAATTCTTCAAGAAGCTGAACGACGCTGGTAATCTGCTACCAGTTATCGCTAAGCCAGCCACGATTGCTAAGGGCGAAACGCCGATCGCGCTGCGCTGGGACTACAACGCCCTGGCGAACCGCGATGCCTCGGCGGGCAACCCGGAGATTGCAGTTGTAGTGCCCAAGAGCGGCTCGCTCGCAGGTGTGTATGTGCAGGCGATTAGTGCGTATTCCCCACGCCCCAACGCCGCGCGCCTGTGGATGGAATTCCTCTACTCCGACGAAGGCCAGCTGCTGTGGCTCAAGGGTTATGCCAGCCCGGCGCGCTTCGACGATCTGAAGAAGAACAACAAGATCCCGGCAGACCTATTAGCCAAGTTGCCCAGCACCGATGTCAAGATCGGTATCCCATCGGGCGACCAGATCACCAAGGCTACCGACGCGATTAAGAAGGGCTGGCCCACAATTGTGGGCGCAACGGTGAAGTAGCACACGGCCTACGATTGCACCACCAGGGTACCCGGAACTATGCGGGTGTGCGCATGCCCTGGTGGTATATCTTTGTTTGTCACCCCAGGAGCTACCTATGGCCCAGAGTGTTCGCGCTGAGACCAACGGGCTGCCGCCAGTTGCACGCCCTGCCCCACGCCTGCCGCTTACCTGGCTTGGTGTCGTGCCGTTTTTCCTCTTTGTCGCGGCGTTTCTTTTTTACCCGGCCTTCTCGATTGTGCTTCAAACCTTCCTCGACCCGGCGCGTAACTTTACGCTACAAAACCTCAGCGATCTTAATCAGCCAATTATTATTTCTTCGTATATCTATACAATTGAGCTGAGCGCAGTAACGGCGCTGATTGGTGGGCTGCTGGGCTTTCTGCTTGCCTATGCGATTACAATTGGCGCGCTGCCCGCCTGGCTGCGCTCGTCCGTGCTGACATTTTCGGGCGTGGCCTCGAACTTTGCGGGTATTCCACTGGCATTCGCGTTTATTGCGACACTCGGCCAGCTGGGCCTGGTAACCCAGGCGTTGCGCTCACTGGGCATTGCGCTCTATCCAAACTTCAGCTTGTATAGCTTTTGGGGGCTGGCGATTACCTACGTTTATTTCCAGATTCCCCTGATGGTGCTGGTGATGACGCCCGCGCTCGATAGCCTGCGAACCGAGTGGCGCGAGGCGGCCCAGAATCTGGGGGCTAGCTCGGCGGAATACTGGCGCTACGTTGCGCTGCCGGTGCTGCTCCCCTCGATCCTTGGCACCATGGCCTTGCTGTTTGGCAATGCGTTTGGCGCACATGCCACTGCGTTCGCACTCACGGGCGGCGGTGCACAGGGCAATGTCGTTACTATTCTGATTGGTGCGCAACTCAGTAGCGATGCGCTCTCGAACCCTGGGTTGGGCAATGCCCTGGCCTTTGGGATGATTGTCATCATGACGATTACGATTGGGCTGTACTCATTCATGCGCCGCATCGCCGAGCGCTGGCAGAGTAGCTAAACGGGTCGCGTAAATTCTTCACTACGGTGCTGCCGAATGCCAGAACGGCACGCGAAAGCCCTGCACACGCGGATTGTGCCGCTGCAGGCAGCGGGTAGGCACACAGAACGGAATCGAACGATGATACGACGCACATCGCCCTGGGCTTGGGTTTGGTTGCTCCTCGGCGTCATTTATTTCTTCGTGCCACTATATGCAACGATTCAGTTTTCGTTGCAGGCGAAGAAAGGTGTGCTGAGCCTCACCGCCTACCAGAATGTGCTGAGCTCGCCTGCGTTTTTTAGCAGCTTTGCCTTCTCATTTCAAACAGCGCTGATCACAATCCTGGTAAGCGCGCTGCTGATTGTGCCAACCTCTTATTGGGTGAATCTCAAGCTGCCGCGCCTGCGCCCGGCGATTGAGTTTTTGACCTTGTTGCCAATTGTGGTGCCAGCGGTGGTGCTGGTGTTTGCGCTGATCCGTACCTATAACCGCACCGCGCTCACCGATAGTCGTTCCGGTACTTATGTCTTGCTGATTGGTGCCTATGTAATGCTCTCGTTCCCCTATATGTATCGCGCGGTAGATACGGGCTTGCGCTCGATCAATGCGCGTACACTTACAGAGGCGGCGCAAAGCCTGGGGGCCAGCTGGATTACTGTGCTGTTCCGCGTGATCTTCCCGAATGTCTATATCTCACTGCTAAGCGGCGCATTCATTACATTTGCGATTGTGATGGGTGAATTTACGATTGCGTCGTTGCTTTCACAGCCAGCATTTGGCCCGTATATGAACCAGCTGAGTAGCAGCAAGGTGTACGAGCCGTCGGCACTGGCGATCATTAGCTTCGGGCTGACGTGGGCCGCGATCGGACTGCTTGAGGTTATCGGGCGGCGGCTGCCTGGCCGGGTGCAGCTGGTGGGCGGGCGCTAGCGGTTCGCTGGCTATGGCGCAATGACGACGTAAAACACGCTACTCATCTGTGTTGGAGCATGTATGGCTTTCCTTGAAATAAACTCGGTGCGCAAGAGTTTCGCCCAGAGTGTCGCGGTTGAGCATTTCGATTTGCAGGTCGAGCGTGGCGAATTCATTTCATTCCTCGGCCCGAGCGGCTGCGGTAAAACCACCACGCTGCGTATGATTGCGGGCTTCGAGAAGCCAACCTCAGGCGAGATTCGCATCAATGGCAGCGATGTGACCAATACGCCGCCCAATCGCCGCAATGTGGGCATGGTGTTTCAGTCGTATGCGCTCTTCCCAAATATGACGGTGGCGCAGAATATTGGCTTTGGCCTGAAGGTTGCGCGCAAATCGCCCGATGAAATCAAGATGCGCGTGGCCGAAATGCTGCGCATCGTTCA
>JAFEAS010000111.1:6474-13867 GCA_018266315.1 Chloroflexi bacterium SZAS-1
GTGGCACTGGCGCGCGCGCTGGCGATTCAGCCGCAGGTGCTCTTGCTCGATGAGCCGCTCTCGGCGCTCGATGCCAAAATTCGCGTGTCACTGCGCAATGAAATTCGCTCGATTCAGCGCCAGCTTGGCATTACCACCATTTATGTGACGCACGATCAGGAAGAAGCGCTGTCGCTTTCGGATCGCATTGTGGTGATGAGCAATGGCCGTGTCGAGCAGATTGGGACGCCATTCGAGATTTATAATACCCCGGCCACGCGCTTTGTGGCCTCGTTTGTGGGCACGCTCAATGTGCTCTCTGCCACTGTCACCGATCCAGCCAGCGGACGACTACAGATCGATGGGCAGGACGTGAGGACGGGGCGACCGCTTGCCGATGTTGCGGCGAATGCGCCGATTACAATGGCGCTGCGGCCCGAGATTATTTCGATGAATGGTTCGAGCGATGCCGCGCCTAACAGCACCAATCACCTGACAGGAACCGTCGAGGATGTGATGTTCCTTGGCCCAACGGTACGGGTGCGGCTGCGCTTTGGCGAGCAGGCGCTCCAGTTCGATGAAGCCAATAACCCCCATTTGCAACCACCAACCAGCGGCCAGCAGCTCACTGTGAGCTTTCCGCCCGAGGCCTGCCTTATTCTGCACGACAGCGCAGCCGCGTGATTTGACTGCCAGACACAAAGCCCCCAGGAGTTCGCTTGGTATTCTCGCCAATGCTCACACTCCTGGGGGCTTTGCGGTTATTTAGGGCGTTCGCTTGCCGGTTTATATGCCTGCGGCAGCACAGTACTTTTCTTTGGTGATGTGCCCTCGGCGCATAGCATCACCAAGGAAGTGAAAAATTTGCCTGAGTAACACGTGTTACGATGTTAGCCGCGCAGCGCTGAGATGAATATCTTCGGTAGTCGCCATAGCTGCGGTGCGATGTTGAAGCGCGTAATCTGCTCGGCGGTGCTGCGGGCAGTTTTGTTCGTAACGAACCACGGCGGGCGCGGCAGCAAGCTGAAATTGCCATGGAGTAGGCCGCGTGGGAATGGGTAAAACGAGCCGCGCGTCACGGTTTTTTCGGTGCGATCGAGCAAAAAGGTATTATGCACCACACCAATACCGCTCTGTACATCGGCGTAAGTGTGGCCGGGGTAGGCACCCCACGCCGACTCGGCGGCCAGGAAGGCGGCAGCATTCCAGATATTGATGCCAATTGCGCCATAGCGCAGCTCGGCGATGGCTTCATCGAATGTGCTGCCAAGTGCTCGCAGCGTGTGCGGATGCACCAGGATGCTTGCGCCTAGCGTACCCGATAGGCGTTCGTTGGCAAAGCGCACCGCATTGCGTAAATATTCCGCCGGTGTTGCGCCTGGCAGGCTGGTTTGCGCAAGCATCGGGCCAAAGAATTCTTCGCGGAAACAGTACTCGTCCGGGGCATTCGCATCGAGATTCGCTACCAACATGCGCGGCAGCGGCCCATCCCCCAGAATCTCGGTTTCGGGGTGCGCGGCCAACAGGGCGCGCTGGCGCTCGGCAGTGCCGGGGTAGTAGGCCACGCGCGGCGGTAGGGTGCGCATCTGCTGGCGCACGGCGTCGAGCAATTCGCCGCTGCGTGTCCACGCCTGGGGCAGCACTAACACCTGCGCAGCCACGCAGTTGCAGCCGCTGTTATGCAGCTTCATGGTCGCAATCTGCTCGGCGTGGAAGCGAATATCGGCATCGCTCCATGGCCCAGGAATCACAATTGTGGGGCCAACGCCGCCCAGCTCGCTGGTGAAGCGTTTGTCGATCAGCCGCTCGTCGCGCGCTTTGCGGGCCGCGCCTTCGGGGCCAGTGCCGTACATGATCGCGTCGTGGGTGCGCTCGCTGCCGGTGATATGCAGCTCATCGACGGCCGGGTGCCGGGTGAGGTAGCTGCCCACATCCGCGCCGCCGGTAACAATGCGTAAGTAGCCAAGCGCAATCAGCGGCGCAAACACGCGATCAAAGATTGGCGCAAGGTACTCGTTCACCGGGTTTAGCTTGAGCAGCACAACTTGGCCTTCAGCAAACAGCTTATACAGCGTATCGAGTGCGGGGATGGCGTTGATATTGCCCGCCCCCAGCACCAACGACACCCGCCCGCGCGGGTTGCGCTGCTGATAGAACACGGCCATGTGCTCAGCGAGGTTCGCTAAGGTTACATCGGGCTGCATCCACACCTCAGAGCTAATGCCATTGAGCAGCAGCCACTGCGACCAGTTCCAGGGGAATACGCGCACAAGCACTTGCCCATTGGCGCGCGTACCAACGCCTGGTAGTTGCGGTGCCTGCCCACGAGCTACGGCCTCAAGCGTATGAATATAGCCATTCAGACCGGCGGCCAGCGCCCACGGCCCGCTAATCCATTCTTCCCCAACCCAGGGCGAACTCGGCTCGATCTGTTTGCCGCGTACTGCTGCATCAACCCAGGCTTGTGCTTGAGTCTCAAGTAATGGCAGCATTTGGCGCAGCAGCTCAAGTTTGTGCTGCACTGCCAGGGTGGCCCATTCCTGTTTATGCGCGCTGAGCACCTGCAAAGCCGCGTCGAGCTGTTCCTGGTGCGGCGGTGCAGCGTGAGCGGCCGGGGGCAGCGTCGTTATTGTGTCGCTCATAGATATTCCTCGTATGTGTATAGTGCCGCCAGCTGAGAACGCAGCGCCAGCGTACAGTTGCTATTATAGACCATCTGCGTTGTGCCTGGGAGAGCTTCTATACACAGTTGAGCCAGGGTTTGCTAACCATGGCACGCTAGTTGCTTTAGTGTTAGCAACGCGTGCTCAATGTGAAGCACCACAGATTATGGAGGAAACGGGATATGATTAACTTCATCGTATGGTTACTGTTTGGTGCGTTGGTTGGCTGGTTGGCAAGCATTGTGATGCGCACCGATGCTCAGCAAGGCGCGCTGCTGAATATTATTGTTGGTATTGTGGGTGCATTCATCGGTGGTTTCGTGTTCAATATGCTGGGTATTGGCGGCTCGAACATTAACAACAGCGATTTCAGCCTGGGCGCGCTGATTGTGTCGTTTATTGGCGCAGTAGTGTTGTTGGGCATCATCAACCTGGCACGACGCGGTAGCGTGCGCTAGCCACCATTCAGGTATTGCTATAGATGAGCAGGGCGGCGAAAGCTGCCCTGCTTTGTTGTATCTACCGCATGGTACAATCGCTAGCGTTAGCTTTAGCGCGCACAGGTAGCGCAACGTAGTAAGCTATGGTTACGCCGTAAACAAACAGAAGGTAACGCTATGGCGACGTTTGTGCTGGTGCATGGTGCCTGGCATTGGGGCGGCTGCTGGGATGCGGTGCGCTTGCAGCTAGAGGCGCAGGGGCATAGTGTGTATACGCCTTCGCTCTCGATGCAGCCGATTGCCACCCTCGATAGCCATATTCGCCAGGTAGTGGCAGTATTCCAAGAACATGATCTGGTAGATGTTGTGCTGGTCGGGCATTCGTATGCGGGAGTGGTTGTAGCTGGTGCGCTCGCCTGCGAACCGCAGCGTATTCAGCACACCATCTTCCTCGACGCGTTTCTACCCGCGCCAGAGTTGTCGCTGATGGGCCAGCTGATGCCGCGAATTGGCGTGGCCGCGCTACGCGCACTCACACGCTTCAACCCCACCTTGCCCGCGTTCATCTCCGCGCGCGGTCTGGGTATTCGCGACCCACAACAGGCGCAGTGGGTCGATGCGCATTTACAGCCGCACCCGGCGGCAACGGTGTTCGATCCATTCAACTACACCCCTGTGCTTGAGCCTGCGCGCTGCACGTATATTACGTGCCGCCACGCGGTGCAGATTACAGGGACTGATACTTTGATTGGGCGGCTATTTGCGCGGTTGCTGCCAGCGTCGCCACTTGCCAAGTTTGCCCGGCAGGCTGCAGCGCAAGGCTGGGTGATGCGCCAGCTGAATACCGGCCACGATGCAATGGTGATTGCTCCGCAGGAAGTGACCCAGCTGTTCCTTGAGGTGCTGCCTTCTGCGCCGCAGATGCCCACAGCGCAGGCGGTTGACAGCGCGCCGCTGACGGTATAATGCTGCGTTTAGCCGCGCAATACGCCTAATCCCTGGCGAATTTCGCCTAAATGGTAGGCTGTATGTACGACTATCGCCAGCGCTCCGCCGAGCGTATCTTCCTGTCCCCAATCGTTTATTGCAGCAAACAAGGCGCGCACCTCGCCGTAGGTACGCTGCAAATCGGCGCGCAATTCCTCCCACTCGGCGGGTGTAACGGTGCCGTGCTGCCAGCTTCCTGGCCAATCAACCCCGGCAGGTTCGTTGCCGCGCGTATATTCGGCTAATATCTGCAAGTAATAGCGCACGTGGTATACCTGTGCTGCGATACTCGCACAGTGGGCTGAAATTGGGCGCGATGCTTCGGCAGCGCTTACGTCGGCTAATGTCTCGAAGAGCGATGTGCCGCGATCGAGATAAATACCACTGACTTTTTCAAACGTTTCTTCTAGTAGCGCAAATAGCTCAGTATTCCACAGGCTGGTAGGTATCGAAGCTTCCATCTGGCATTTCCTTGTCGTTATTCAAATAATCGTTCGATGCGGCCTTGCGCAATTGCGCGGGCGGCCATCTGCCCGTAGGCGGCGACCATCGCCCCTAGCCCGGCGAAGCGTGCATCGTGGGTGTGGCCCTGCTGGTAGCGCGCATAAATCTGCTGAATGATAACCGCATTTTTGAACAGGCCATACACAAAGTAGAACAGGATATTCGCTGTATCGCGGCCACTCTGCGTAGCGTAATGTGTCACCCATTCGCGCCGATCGAGATTGCCGGGCTGGCTGCTCAGGCCAAAGCTGCGCAGCACCGCGGGATCACCCGGCTCCATCCAGTAGGCCAGGCTGGTGCCGACATCGGTCAGCGGGTCGCCCAGCGTCGCCATTTCCCAGTCGAGCACGGCAATAATTCGCGCCAGGTCGCTTGGGTCGAGCACCACGTTATCGTATTTATAGTCGTTATGAATGAGTGTGGCCGGGATTTCAGGCGGCAAGTGCGTGCTCAGCCACTCGGCGGCGTGCTCAAGCGCGGGAAGTGTATCGGTGCGGGCAGCGCGGTAGCGCCCGGCCCAGCCATTGACCTGGCGCGCGGTATAGCCGGTGGGCTTGCCAATGTCGGCCAGGCCCGCCGCTGTATAATCAATCGCGTGTAGTTCGGCCAGGGTGTTGATCAATGTCAGGCAGAGCGGCCGCATGCCATCTGACCCAAACGCAATGCCGGGCGGTAGCTGGGTGCGCAGAATCACACCAGTCACGCGCGCCATCACATAAAATGGCGCGCCCAGCACCGCCGGGTCATCGCAGAACAGCAGCGGGCGCGGCACTTTTGGGTATACCGGCAGCAGGTGCGACAGAATGCGATATTCGCGGGCCATGTCGTGCCCGCCGCGAATGTTTGCGCCAAACGGCGGCCGCCGCAGCACCATTTCGTGGGTGCCAGCGCGCAGCAAATACGTAAGGTTGGAAAAGCCGCCGGGGAATTGCTCAATCGTCAGCGGTGCTTCCAACCCTGGTATATGTGCACGGAGGTATGCGCCAAGTTGCTCAGCCGGTAGCTCCTCGCCCTGGCGCGTGGCGGCTGGCTGGTCGAGTGCGGGCTGGTGGGGCATTGCTTTATCTTTCAATTTACATTGTCAGTATGACTGCAATATGTTCTTTTTGCAACATTTAGTATACCTGTATATTCAGCCGATCGCTGAGCGCGAAAGCCGTTGCAGGTGGTAAGGCATACATGAATGCCAGTGTGGAACATCGCTCTGCTTCAGCGGGTGGCTGCATGTGATGCTGCGTGCTACTGCGCAATGGCTTGCAGACGCCAAGATGTATGGCTGCTTCGGGTTGTGCTTTTTTAGAAAACCCAGGGTGGGGATGGTGATGCGAGCAGCTTTACTCGTAAAATGCTGGTGCTTGTTTGAGGGTTGCCCACTGCTCTGTATCATGGCCGAAAATCACTAGCGCACCATGCTCCTGTTCGGCCAGATCAAGTAGTTTGATCGTACTGGCGTGGATCGCTTCGGCATCCGGGTTGCTCCCATCGTCCTGCGCGTCACGGGTAAAGCCTGCGCCAAAGGGAACCGCATCAATCGTCAATATAATCGCCCCGGTTTTCGGCAGCCGCACCAGCACCGATTGATGACCGGGCACATGCCCGCTGGTCTCAATCAGCTCCAGCCCCGGTAGCAGTTTCATGTCTCCATCCACCAGCCGAATGCGCTCGATTGGCTGATCCCACTGGGCTCGAATGGCGGCATACCGTGGGTTATTCGCCGCATCCGCATGATGCGCCCGCTGCACCACATACTGTGCCTTGGTGAAAGCCGCGTGCCGTCCGGCATGGTCGATATCGTAATGTGTCGAAATGACGGTATCAATATCGTCTGGTTGTATACCAATGCTCGCCAACTGCGCGATCACATCCTGCCCATTCACGAAATCGGTTTCTTCTTCCGGCATAATCGCCGGGAGGCCAGTGTCAATCAGGATATTCTTGTCATCATCCGTCTGCACCAGATAGCACACAATCGGAATCTGGTATTCCGGCATCGACCCAACCTGCATCAGATACAGGCGCTTCACTGCATTCTGGCTCATAATTTTCTCCTCAGAGGTGGGCTTTAGCGGCTAGCCCAGTGCATGCCGCGCCGCATGATCTCGCACGCCTCAGGCACCTCGAAATCGGCGGTGACGTGCCCGAGCGAAGAATAAAACACCCGACCCTGACCCCAGCGGCGCTTCCATACTACCGGAATCACTGTGCCCGCAATCCAGGGCACACCGCCATGCGCGCCACTAAAGGTTGTCGTCGCAAGCACCTCGTTGCTCGGGTCGACGTGCATGTAATATTGTTCCGAGTGCATGGTGAAATCGCTCAGCCCTGCGGTGATTGGGTCGTCGTGGTTCGCGATGTGCACGCTGTACTCGATGATATTGCCAGGGTGCGCAACCCACTGCCCACCAACCATAAACTGGTACTCGGTGGCATTGCGGAACGAGTCGCCCATAGTGCCGTGCCAGCCTGCCACGCCCACGCCGCTTGCAATCGCGTCGAGCAGGCCGCGCTCCTGTTCCCGCGTAATTGTGCCCATCGTCCAGGTTGGCACCACCAGGCTGAGCGCACGCATTTTTTCGGTATCGAGGTATGTATCGAGCGTATCGGAAAGCTCGACTTGAAAGCCGTCGCCACGTAAAATCGCCGCGAACAGCTCGGCGCTTTGGCGCGGCTGGTGGCCTTCCCAGCCGCCATAGACGAACAGTGCTGTTTTCATAGTTTATTCCATAACAAGGCGCGCATTTATCATAAGGGATATTATACTGCTTGCGTATATTTGCCAATTAGCTTCCTGCAAGATCATCGCGGCCTTGTCGCTCAGTG
>JAFEAS010000112.1:0-15821 GCA_018266315.1 Chloroflexi bacterium SZAS-1
CCGGTAGAACCCAAAGTCAACCGTCATGTTCGCCTGAGCATTAGGTGCGCCTTGCCCACTTGCGCTGAGATCAGTTTCGCCAGTTGGCTCACTCGATCCAGGGCCAAGGATAATTGCGCCGCTCAGAATACCGTTGGTCGTTGCCAGCAGGCTATCGATACCATTGTCGTTTTTATCAACATCGGCATTCGGGTTCGCTTCGGTTGTCGCGCTGCTCTGCATGCCAAACAGCGGTTGACCCGCTGCGAAGCTACTGGGGTTCACGCGTACTACATAGGTACCCGTCACCAGGTTATCGAAGCGATAATACCCGCTCGCATCGGTGGTTGTGGTAGCTAACGGGGAAGCGATCGTATCGGGCGTGCCATCACCATTGGCATCAGCAAACACGCTCACCGACACATTTGCGATACCGAATTCACCGGTGTCTTGGGTGCCATTATTATTCGTATCGCGCCATATGCGGTTGCCCAGGCTATAGCTTGGGGTAAACCCAAAATCGTAGGTATGATTATTGTTACCCGCGCTTCCGGTGGTGAACGAAACGGCCACATTAGTAGCAGAAATCGTGGTTCCATCCGAATCGCGAGCATCGCCGTTCGTAGTCGCATCGGCGTTCGGCGTCGTCAGCTGGAAGCCAAGTAGCGGGCCTGCCGTAAAATTAGCCGCGTTATCGACATGAACGGAATAGTTCGTATTCGGCTGAAGCGCAATGCTATATTTTGCACTGGTTGTATTCGTGCCGCTAGCACTACTAAAAATATAATTACCATTCGCATCGGTAACAGCCGTAGACCCAGGAACAAGCGTGCCAGTATTATTGTACAGGCGCACCGTCACGCCAGCAATGCCCGGCTCACCGGCATCCTGAATGCCATTAGCATTATCATCGCGCCATACCCGGTTCCCAATTTCTATTGGCGCGGCATCACACAGCAGCTCAATACCACCGAGGCCATTGGCTTTACCAAAGCTACCAGAGTTGGTTGTGCCCGTGCTATACAGTAAATAACTATCAACCCGTCCGCCATCGGTGTTACTGAGGAATGCGACACCGCCGGAATTTGCAACATCGGTCGGATCCATCGCGGCCAAAACCACTTCGCCCGAACCAGGCAAAAACCCTAGGCTGCCTATCGATGTTTCATTGTGGGTGAACCCAGTGACGGAAGTGGCTGCGGGGAATCCGCGATCGTAATAATAAAACTCGCCGCCGCCAGGCCCCTCGCCATTTCCAACCCCATCGCTTACAAGCGGGCCAGCAGTTCCATTATTTTCTAGCTGGAAGGTACCGCTATTGTTATAGGCGCGCAGAATCTCGCCGCCAATAATACTTGCATAAATCGTGGTGTCGGCGGGTGTGGGGCCACGGTTTGCATGGCCCCATTGGTGGCCCGAGCGATCCATAAAGCCAAGAATCATCGAGCCATCGTTATCGAAAACAATATTGGAAAGAATTGGCTGTGGATTCAGTACGCGGGTACCAACCGCCGAAGCCCCAGCGCTACACGAAAATACATCGCTATCCGACCAGCTATTCCATCCGGTACAGTTAAGCGTTAAGCCATTCGGGGCAGTCGCATGTGGCGAACCCTTGGTGTAGTTCAATACAAATGAAAATACGTTCGTAAAGCCAGCAGCCGTATTGGCTGGGTCGAAACGATAGACAACCGCTTTCAGATCGGCACGGTTCGCAGAGGTTTCCGCCGAACAGACCACCCCAACGTATACTTTGCCGTTATAGAACTTGACGGCAAATGGCCGGTGTTCGCCGCCCACACAGCTAGGGTCGGGGATGGGGTAGCTTGCGATATTGCTGGCCGAGGGTGCGGTGGTAGGAATACTAATGAGTGTTTTTTGGAAGAGGTTGACCACCCACAATGTGCTGCCATTCGTTGACATGTCCAGATCGCCCAGGCCAACTTTGCCAACCTTGGCAAATGCCTCGGTATCAATCGACGAAACCGTGGGCGCACCTAAGCCACGCACAACATTCGACGATATGGTACCTAGCGAAATACCTGGAACGGTCGCAAGATCAAAGAATAACGAACTTACCCCCGGCCCGGCACCAGCAGCATTTGTCACATAAATTGCGCCCAAGCCATTTGGACCCATGCCAACATGGCGCTTGAGAAACGCCGCGCTATACAGCCGCTGGGTTCCCCGATCGTAAGCCAGCCCCCACACCGAGCCAATCTCATTCTTTACCGCAAGCTCGGTTGGTGCAGGCGTGCTACCCGAGCTGTTATAAGGCCACTTCACAAGCACATCTACCGGGGTGGTGGTATCGTTGGTACCATTGACAAAACATGTGGTGGCAAGATTCGGGTTATCCTGGCAATAAAATTGTGACTGCAAAACACCTACATTTGCGCTTGTAGCCGCCGAAGCAATAAACTGCACACCTGACCCACCGCTAATCACTCCCGACGGGCTGCCGCTCGGAACAGCGCCATTATCGACCGCCGAAAACTCGTAGCCACTGGGTAAATTAGTAAACTCAATGCGAAACGGCCCGCTCGCGTTTGTCGGAATATAATATTGCCCATTGCTGGCCGTTGTTGCTGTACCTACGACCGCGCCAGTGCTATCGTATGCTGTCACTGTCACGCCACTTACGCCCTCGTCACGTGCAGAGGCCGCCGTCACTCCATATGCATACGTTCCCGTATCTGCAATGCCGTTTGCATTATGATCGTCGAATACCAGGCCGAAGATTCCGGCTGGCAGTGCAGTGCCATCAAAGCTCAACCGAGCGCTATTAAACGTGCCCGTATTTCCTGACACGTTGTCGCAAATATTTAAAGTCCACGTTCCAAACGCATCTTCACCATTAAACACGCTCAGTGAGCCACTCGGCGCAGCAGTGCGATCGTAGAGGGGCGCTGCCGTTGTATCGGCATTGCCATCGTTCAGCGGGTTAGCCGAAGCACTATCGAGCAGCACGTCATAGTTAGTATTCGCATCGCCATTCGAGCGAATGATTTTAACGATCGTGCCAGCAGGCGATAGTAATTGCACCTGAATATCACCACGTATATTATGCGTGGCGTTGAACCCAACATTCAGATCGTTGACTGTGAAATGGCTGTTGACATCAAAGGTGCGCAGCAGAGGCGCGGCACAAGCATTATCGGTAATTGCACCTGTAGTGGTGTTATTGAATACAAACGCCGCCGCCAGGGCGGTGGGCGGGGCCACAAATAAACTCGTAAGGTTTGCACCAACCAATGCAATAACGAGCCAAATCCGAAACACAGAAGATCGGCTAATTATATTGGTTAGGCTGTATATTAACCTATGATAGGTTGAAAACATCCTGGTCGATCGCATAGTGTATCTCCTGGTATTACTACAGAGTGAGCTATTTATTTTCAACGACGTTTATCGGCAATATGGAGGTAATTACGGTTCGGCTTGCATCCGGGCCACGGCTAATGCCCCAACTTGTTTACCAATCGCTATCCCAGCCTCGCCATCGAAGCGATAATGAATACCGCCATACACGCGCGAAACAGAGGCTTCTTGCACCATTGCATCAAGCTCAGCAGCTTTTTCAGGAAAAGCTGCCGCCAGCACAGTCGCTGCCGCAGCTGAAAACGTGCTATGGCCCGAAACATATGAGGGATGACTTGGAGGAATAGCAGGTACCGTCTTAATAGCCGGGTCAGCATTCCAGGGGCGAATTAGCCAGTAGGTATACTTGGTGTCCCAGGCGGCTATACCAGCATCATAAAGCGCCAGATTCATGTAGGCCAGGGTTTTGGCTGCCGCCTGATTCCCCAGCCCCTGCGCCACGATCAAATCTGCGGCGATCTGATTCCAATGGCCTGGCGGTGTTGGCGAACCTTTCCCATCGTTCCAAAATTGCGCAATGCGCAGCTGTTCATCAGTACGATGGTCGGAAATATCGCGCACCTCTTGCAGCGCCAGGGTATATTCGGCTGAACCAAACTCGGGCGGCGGTGGCGCGCGAAATTGGTCAGCGCGCTCCATAAGCCAGGGGGCTAAACGTCGCCAGCCAGGAGCATCGGGTGGGCGTGGGTTAGTCGGGTCGACAATCCAGGCGCCAGGGCGATGAGGTGGTTCCTCGTACATTCCGACGTTGGCCTGAGCAAACTCGCCACGTAAGCGCTCAATCAGTAAAGCTGCGATCGTGCTCCCAGCCTGGTTGCCTGCGATAATATCGCTACGACAATTTACACCAGCCCATAATCGGCTTTCTTGCTCTTCGGTACGCTGTGCCGCAATATGCGACTGCTCGCCAGGGAAGAAGTATTCCAGCACTGTGGCCGATGCCGCCGCAAGCAAGGCATGCTCTGAAGGGTAGCTGCCAGGTGCCGCCGAAGTAAGTAGCGGCGTTAGCCCGCTTTCAGCCGCAGGTGGCATCTGCCGCTGATACAAGCGCTGATAGGTATCGGCAGTGCGCAGGGCCTCGTTCTGCGCAACACTGAGCAGCATGTAAATGCTCGAGGCTTGCAAGGGATCGACCTGATATTGAGCGACCATATCGCGGGCAAGCTTATTCCAGCGCACAACTGCCTGCGTATCCCAGGCAAGCATCGTTTGTTGATCGGCCTCAGTGAGCGAGCTGCGCAGCGCGAACAGTTCAGCCATTTCTAGTTGTAGCTGTTCAGAATCTATCGGCGGAGGAGCTGGCACATCAACCGAAATATCAATAAACGCCGAGGGAATACGCGAGTTTAACTGCAGTGGTGCTACAGCGGCGCCTGAGGCAGGTGCAACTTCTATAGCTGGTGTCTGAGAAGACACTCTATGTGCGCTTGCCACACTGCCACATGCCGAAATGGCGGGTAATGTGAGTGATATGAGCAATATCAGGACAAAACGACGCATATACAGCACTCCCCTCTTAGAATACCTTTTGCCCACCCTTGCATTATCACAGTACTATTAAATATAGTTATTATTTTGCACAAAGAAATACTGTTCCTTAGTGCAAAAGCGCTAAAGGAGTACGAAGCAATGACGGCATACGAACTTAGCGACGTTGATTCAGAACAACAGCATATCTTGGCACATTACGATAACCGAGGAAGATTGGTCAACAATAATAGTATGCGTTGGCGACCTACACGGCTACCAGCATAATGTACAAATTTGTATCAAAATACAAACGAATGCGTTATCATTTTCATAGTAGGTAGTGTGTCTTTGATTTTACAATTACTATTGCACTATTTGCAAGCCCCACTTTTTCGCAATTTATGCCATCATGCGCCGCACCACAAACAGGCCCAGTGATTTTTCGGACGAATGTGCTATAATTGCCGTATCTCGCTAACCAATAAAATTGCTACCCCTGGCATAATGCGGAGTTCTTTATGGCAAAGCGCACCTCGACAAGCCGCCAATCTACTGCAACCCGCAGCCGTAAATCGGCTCCGCGCAAACGCCCGTCCACCCCAGCCGCGCCGCTTTTTGGGTTTTCATTACGCCCCGAGCATCAGCGCGAGCTTTTTGCCCTGGCCCTAATCACCATTGCCGCAATTACGATTGTTTTCTTCCTCACGGGTGCAGCCGGGGCAATTGGGAAAACATGGGTCGATGTAACGCAGCGGCTGCTCGGGTGGGGCGCGCTGTTAGTGCCATTGGCGCTGGGGCTATTGGGGGTAGCGATTCTCTGGCAAGAGCGCCGCGAAGATCTAGAACTCACTGGCGCCACGATTTTCGGCACACTGTTGTTGCTAGCTTCACTGCTCGCCCTGCTAGAATTTGCCATTGGTACTCGCACCGATGCCGCCGACCAAGTAGGTAAGGGCGGGGGGTTAGTTGGCTATACGCTGATCCAAATGACGGTGCTTATTGGCCGCCCCGCTACATTTGTAGTGTATTGCGCGCTTGGTCTCGCTGGCATCCTCATTACGTTTAACATTACTCTGCGCGAGCTGCTTACCGGCATATCCGATGGGTTGGCACGTTTCTGGGTAACGATCTGGAGCGCACCCGAGCGCGCGCCAGGCGAGAAAGCCCAGGCGCAGCGGCCACCGCAGCCAAGTACACCGCGCGTTGCCGAGCTGCCCGCCTTCGAGCCACCGCCCGGTTCCGATGATATTGTCGCCACCCCAATTGCAGCGCGCCCAACCCGCGCCAGTCTGTTTGATCGGCCCGAAGTCAAGGCCAAGTCTGCTCCCGCCAAAGAGGCAAAATCAGCTGCACCGCCCGAGGAAGTGAAAGAAGCAACCAAGCCTGGCGCAAATACCTTGCTCACAAACCTGCTCACGACCGCACCAGCAAGCGCTGCCGCGGCGGTTGCGCCAGCAGCAGGCACCACGCAAGAACCACTCGACGGCTTTGCTGTTCCGGCGGTTCATCACGCCTGGCCGCTACCAACCTTCGATTTGCTCGATACCTACACATCTGGCTCGATTTCTGACGATGAGCTTAAGCTCAAGTCGCGCCTGATCGAAGATACCCTGGCGAGCTTCAAAGTCGAGGCGCAGGTGGTTGGCGTTAACACTGGCCCAGCTGTCACGCAATTTGAGCTGCAGCCCGCAGTAGGCGTCAAGGTCAGCAAAATCACAACGCTTGAGAGGGACTTGGCGCTGGCGCTTGCGGCACACTCGATCCGCATCGAAGCGCCCATTCCTGGCAAATCGGTGCTGGGTATCGAAATTCCTAACTCGGCGATCTCGATCGTTGGCATGCGCGATGTGGTCGAGAGCAATGCCTTCGAGAATTCGAAGGCGCGGCTGAAGCTCCCCCTCGGCGAAGATGTATCCGGGCAGGGGGTCATTGCCGGAATGGAACGGATGCCCCACTTGCTTGTAGCGGGTAGCACTGGCTCGGGCAAAAGCGTTGCAGTCAACTGCTTTGTGTGTGCGCTGCTGATGAAGCACACCCCCGAAGACCTGAAGTTCATTATGGTCGACCCAAAGATGGTCGAGCTGATTGTGTATAATCACATTCCCCACCTGCTTTCGCCAGTCGTTACCGAGCTTGAGCGGGTGGTGCCAACCCTCAAGTGGGCGGTGAAAGAGATGGAGCGGCGCTACAAGGTGTTCGCCAAGCATGGCTTCCGCAACATCGACAGCTATAAGCAAGCCGCGCGCAGGCGCGCCGACCTTGAACCAATGCCCTATATCGTTATTATTATCGATGAGCTAGCCGACTTGATGATGATGGCACCCGACGAAGTCGAAACGCTGATCTGCCGCCTCGCGCAAATGGCACGCGCTACTGGCATTCACCTGATTATCGCTACGCAGCGCCCCTCAGTCGATGTCGTCACTGGACTAATCAAGGCCAACTTCCCCTCGCGCATCGCCTTTGCCGTCACCTCGCAAATCGATTCGCGCGTTATCCTCGATATGAATGGTGCCGAGCAACTGCTGGGCCGTGGTGACATGCTGTATATGGCCGCCGATGCTGCCAAGCCGATTCGCGTGCAGGGTACCTATGTTTCCGATTCCGAAGTTGAGCGCATTGTAACGTTCTGGCGCAATGCCCAGCCGCCGGATGCGGGAGACAATACCCAACCTACTACCGGCAGCCCAGCAAAAAGCGCTCAGGGTGTGGCATCGGTGGTATCACAGGCGACCTCCACGCTCAAAGGCCCGGGCGAGTACCTAAGCGTCGAAGAACAGGACGAACTGCTGCCCGAAGCCATTAAGCTTGTGAAGCAACACCAGCGCGCGTCGGCGTCGCTACTCCAGCGACGGCTGCGCATTGGCTACAGCAAAGCCGCGCAGCTTATCGAGCTGCTTGAACAACAGGGAATTGTTGGCCCAGCTGAGGATGGTCGATCACGTGAGGTGCTTCAAGACGATTAACCGTTTACAGCACAAACCGCTGCACACCAGAGCGCCGAAACCGCCGATTTAGTGTAGAATACTTCTCCATTGGTGGCCTGGGCGCTCTGCTGCGTTCGGGCTTTTACCGCGAGGTATGGTTATGAGCACGACCCCATTACCAATATTCGATGGCCATAACGACGTGCTGTTGGCGCTCTATGAACAGGAGCGCGGCGAAGGCATTAGCTTCTTCGACCGTAGCACAAAGGGCCATATCGATTTGCCACGCGCGCGCGAAGGTGGCTTCGCTGGCGGATTTTTCGCCATTTACATCCCAGAAGATCCGAGCAAGCCCAAACCCGATGTCCCGGTCATTCCCAGTACGCCCGGCTCCTACGCTGCGCCGCTACCACCGCCGCTCGAACTCGGCTATGCCCAACGCGCTGCTCTCAGTATGGCAGGTATTCTGTTCCGCATTGAGGCGCAATCGCAAGGGCAGGTAAAAGTAGTACGAACTACTGACGAGCTCGAAACCTGCCTGCGTAATGGCGTGCTGGCTGCCATCCTGCATCTGGAAGGCGCCGAGCCAATCGACGACAACCTATATGCCCTCGATGTGTTCTACCAGGCGGGTCTACGCTCGCTCGGGCCAGTATGGAGCCGCCCAACCATTTTTGGCGAAGGCGTGCCTTTCCGCTTCCCACACTCGCCCGATACCGGCCCAGGCCTCACCGATGTAGGGCGCGAGCTGGTGCGCGCCTGTAACCAGAAAGGGATTTTAATCGACCTTTCGCACATCAATGAACAGGGTTTTTGGGATGTTGCCAAATTATCTAATGCGCCGCTGGTCGCTACCCACTCGAATGTTCATGCCATTTGCCCAAGCCCACGCAACCTCACCGAGCGGCAGCTCGACGCAATCCGCGATTCCGATGGTATGGTCGGGCTAAACTTTTTCGTCGGCTTTTTGCGCGAAGATGGCCGCAACGACGCCAACACGCCGCTTGAGGTTATGGTGCGCCATATCGATTATCTGGTCGAACGGCTGGGCATTGATCGCGTAGGGTTTGGCTCCGATTTCGATGGCGCAAAAGTGGCGCAAGACATTGGTGATGCCACGGGTTTGCCCAAGCTCGTAGCGGCGCTGCGGGCGCACGGCTACGATGAGGCGGCCATGCGCAAATTAGCCTACGAAAACTGGCTGCGGGTACTGCGTAAAACCTGGAAAGATTAAGAGCCAACCCCCATGCCACAGGGCCGACCAGGGTGCGCTGGTCGGCCCTGTGGCGTTTCACAGTTGAGCTAAACGTTGCTCCGTCATACCAAATCGGTGTATCGCGTATTATACCAGGCTCGCCAGGAGTATTACGCACTATGCACTTAAGATTTGGCTTTGTAATGCGTAATGCGCAGTACAAGGTGTACAAGTATTTAACCGAATTTGGTATTATAAGGTGGGAATGCGAGGCGGTTTTGTCGGGCAAGCACAATAAAAACCAGGGAAGCAAACTGGTTTCGTGTGTGCTAGAACAGGCCACCAAGGTAGGCCAGCGGGGCCAAACCATTCAACCATTCAACACATACCAGCGAGCTACTTGGGAACCCGGCCATACGCAGCATGAGCAACATGAATAGATGCTGATTCCAGTAAAGTAAGTAGCGCCCCCGTGCAATACCCCAGGCATAATGTAACAACAAGCGTAAACGCCCTAAAAGTGTTCGTTTCTCTGGTGGCTCCTCAGCAAAGCGCACACCTGCGCTGAGCGCTGTGGCTGCGCGGGCGGCAACCAGCGCCTGAATATACGGGCGATACACCCAGCGTTGCAATACCAACGAGGGGTAGGTAGCATACCGGGCAGTATGGGTATCGTACAGCCATTGGTGCCTTTGCTTGAAGCCGTGAAAGTGAAAGAGGATCAACGGCTCATCGTCAACAAATACCTGCCCATCGCGCTGGCTAAAACGATAATTCATAATATTCCAGGGCGCCGTGTTCACTCCTTTATGTGGCAGTATCAGCACATCAGGAAACAATGCTGGCCATTGCTCAAGATATTTCTGGTCGGCGTAACGCTCGCCTTCAAGCCGATCGTAGCACCACGCAATGCACTGCTCGAACCACAGATGCACGCATGCAAGGCCCGCAGTATCGCGCCGAAAGGCTAGCATCCCAACATTGTAGATGCCATATTCCTCCATATCGCGCAAATACTCAGGGTAGCGGTGCGGAATAATCGTGATCGAGTGGCGTGACATCTCAGCAATCACTGGCGCGGGATCGCCAAAGAAGAACATATCGGCGTCGACGTACATTAACAGATCGACATCGGTATACTGTTGCAAAATATACCAGGGGAGTGCTGGCGTGCAGGTGAAGTAATACTCAATCAGCGAGCGATTCTGCTTGGCAGATAGAAGCTCTGGCAGTGCTTGTTCAAGCTGCGCAAGCGGGATGAGGATCAGCTCGGGATGCCCAAGCTGCGCCAATGTGGTGTAGCTTACGTCATCTAAGCATAACACCCACAGGCGAAACTGGGCACAATGCTGCCGCAGCGATTGAAATAACCCAAGCCCCCGCGGCAAATAATGTTCATCAAAGTACGTGCAAAAGTAATACAAACTAATAATTCCTGATCAGCAACGAGGCTCTGCAGGTGCGCACAATACATGGTGGAGCTAGCCAGGATCATCAATCATAACTGGTTACCTTTATACCGTCCAATCGAGTTTGCTGATGCGGTTCAAGCGCATCATTCATCGCCACTATGTATACGCTAGTAATTTGCGGCGGGCAGGCTTGCTCCGCGCTTTGCGCAAAACGGGCGACAACCAGGGGCGCTGTGTGCATTATTGGCGATATAAGCGGGATGGGAACTACTTGCGATTGCGTGAATGTGGGTGTAGCGCACTGCTACTATCCATACCGCGGCTACGTTCGAGTGGCGGACGAATGAAACCATTGATTTGATTCAAGAAGGTGTCGATCTCAAACGGCTTGGCTATCACCGCTGAGCAACCAACTGCGCGGGCACGATCGAGGTCGTTGGGCAGCGCATGGGCAGTGAAGGCAATTACCGGAATATCGCGCGTTGCCGGGTCTTGTTTCAAGCGGCGCGTCGCTTCCCAGCCATCAAGCCGTGGCAACGAAAGATCCATAAGAATAATATCGGGCTGCAGGCTAGCGGCGGCGCTAAGCGCGCTCGCTCCATCGCCAACACTCACTACGGTATGCCCAGCATCGAGCAGAATGAGCTCGGCGATATTGCGATTATCCGGCGCATCTTCAACGAGCAAAATGTGCGCCACGGCTGACCTCGCTTCTAAAACCACTGCATTGCACGCGCCCTGAAGGCAGGGTGTATTCCGGGGCTATACCTATTGGCCTGGCTACTTCAATGGTAAGAACGCCAATGGGTGGCATGCAGGTGCGTCGTTGCGATTGCATTTTATTCATTGTCGTGTGCATATAAACACACACGCAGCGCCAATCGAACGGCACTGCGTGTGTATACTCCCAAATATATAGTTAGGGCTGGCGCAATTAACGCGTTCGATCTTCGCCAGCCCGCTCGTATCTGTATGCAGCGGTTAGCGCCTTACACTATTTCAATCGCCTTACCAAATGCCTTTTGGAATAACCCGGAACGGCGGTTGGCATCCCAAAGCTCAACGGTTGCGTCGCCCATCGTTTTCGTGACTACACGCACCGTTTCGCCCAGCTCAACCTGCAACCCCTGCACGACCTGGCTTTTGCTGCGTTCAAGGTATTCGGCCAGGCGTAATAGTGCCGCCAAACGCGCGATCCGTTCCTGATCGCCTGGCATAAGGATCTTGCGGTAGGAATCGATTGATACATCACCCTTGCGATGATAGCGCACCAGCAAGGCCAGCATTACCACCTCGCGGTGATTAAAGCCTTGCAGTGCCGAATTCATAATCAAATAGGCGCCATGCTTATGATGATCGTAGTAGCCAATTGCCACGCCAATATCGTGTAGCTGCGCTGCGTAGCCCAGTAAATCGCGCTCCCATTCGCCATAGCCATGCAGTGGGCGCAGCTGATCGAACAGCGAGACCGAAAGATCGCGCACTTTAGCGCTATGAATCGCCTCGTAATTGTAGAGTCGCGCCAGGTTCTTCACGCTGAAGCTACGCATATCTGAAAAGAGCGGCGGTTGCTCGCCAACCAGAAAGTGTTCGTAGAAAACGCCCTCGCGCAATCCCTGCCCACTCACGGTTATTTCGGCGAAGCGGCCGCGTTCCATTAGCTGCTGCAAAATCACCGCACCAGCCAGAATCAGGTCGGCCCGATCGCGGCTGAGGCCGGGAATATCTTCGCGCTGGCGCAGGGTGAGCGGGCGCAGCAGGGCGATCAGCTCGTCGAGGCGCGCGCGGCTAAAGCTGTGCCCATGCACGCGGTCAAGCGGGTAGCCGCTGAGCTTTTGGTCCATTTCGGCCAGAGTACGGATGGTGCCGCCAATACCAGCTAGCATCGTGCCATGGGTATCGTTCAGCCATTCGACCCCCGCAAAACTCGCGGCGGCAGCATCTTGCAGCGCATTAAAATCTCGGTTATTAATCGGGTCGCTGCGTACATAGCGCTCCGAGAAGCGCACAACCCCGGCGGGCTGGCTGAATGAGCGCACGAACCCGCGGCCACGGATCGACGTTACTTCTGCACTGCCGCCGCCAATGTCAATCAGGTAGCCGTCGCGCAGATCAAGCGCGTTCACGGCCCCAAGGTAGCCGTAATAGGCTTCTTCATTGGTGGAAAGGACGCGCAGCTTCAGGCTCGACTCCTGGGCAACCCGGCCTAAAAACGCGCTCTGGTTCGTGGCATCGCGGGTGGCACTGGTGGCTACGGGCACAATTCTGGTCACGCCCGTCGATTTGCAGTAGCTATGAAACATCTTCATGGCTTCGACGCCACGCGCCATAGGTACCGGCTTTAGCTGACCATCATCGCCCACACCCTCGGCCAGGCGCACCGTTTCGCGCACTTCATCGAGCAAGCGAAACGAGTGGTGCGGTGTATACCCCATTATCACCAGGCGCGTCGTGTTTGAACCAAGATCGATAATACCGATGCGCTCTTGCATCGATTTATTGCTCCCGCCCGGTCTGGTCAACAAGCTGCCGATCGAGCCGCACCGCAATATCGCGGTACATATCGCCGCGCATTTGCGCAGATTGCAGCCGACGTTGTAGGGTTATAACCCACGCGGCAGCGCCGCCAAGAGCGAACACCATGAACAATGTACGCATATAGGTCTTCTCCTCTATCGCGTTGTATGCCCTTCATGTATTGTACTCGATTGAGTTACGACCGCCAACTATAGCGAGCGGCAAGCGCGCCCATGCGCAGTGGTACAATGGTGACGTTTCGCACAAATGCAGGTGCGGCTTGCGCCGCGCCTTTATCAAGCAGTTATGATCAAACACTTTTTTCGCGGGCGGCAGCTGATGTTTACGCTGCTGGTTATCATTGGGGCATTGGTGATGGGGCGGCTTGGCATCTGGCAGCTCGATCGGCTGGCACAACGGCAGGCGATTAATAGCGCTATTCAGGCGCGCCGTGCCGAGCCGCCCGTGCCACTCACCCCCGAACTGGCCGCTGATACAACACAGGAATACCGCCGCGTTGAGATTACGGGGATATTCGACACCGCGCAAGAGGTTGTGCTGCGCAATCGCACGCTCGATGGCGCGACCGGCGTGCATGTGCTTACTCCATTGCGCTTCACATCGCTCGCTGGTACGCCGCTTACGGTGCTGGTAGATCGCGGCTGGCTGCCCAATACCTTTGCCAGTGCCACTGCGCGCGCGCCCTACGCAGCCCCAGGCGGCGAGGTGCTTATCATCGGCCAGATCCGTCGGTCGCAAGAAGATTTTGGTGGCCCTGCCGACCCGCCATTCACCGCCGAACGACCGCGCCTGGACGCCTGGTTTCGGGTGGATATCCCACGCATTACGCAGCAGGTTGGTTACCCACTCCTGCCCATATTTGTCGAACAGCTCCCCAGCGCAAACGACGCCGAGCTACCTCGCCCCGATCCGCTGACCGATTTAGGCCAGGGGCCGCACCTGGGCTATGCGATCCAGTGGTTCGCCTTCGCCGTCATCCTACTGGTGGGCTATATCGCATTTATCGTGCAGCGCCAGCGCCGCGCCGACGTTCATAACAGGATGCAGGACAATTAAGCCTGCGCGCCAAGGCAAAGTCTCAGGAAGATCGATGCGAAAGGCGCAGTTCAGACGCTACCGCCGCGTGAATAGCGAATCGACTGCCGCCACCAGCTCGCGCAGACTGCTCACGCGGTGAACAGCATCGCACAGCGGCACATATTTAGGCATGTCGCTATCGCTGGTGCCCCACATACGCGGATGCTCGGGATTGAACCACACCACCCGGCGCGCGCGCCGCTTGATGGCTTCAAAATCGCGCAGGTTCGGGTCGTTGTTGTTGTTACGCCCATCGCCCAGAATAATCACGGTAGTGCGGCGATCGACCGTGCCGAGCTGGTCACGGGCAAAGGTTGCCAGGCTATTGCCCAGGTCGGTGTTGTAGTGGCCGGGGCGAATGCGGTTCTGAATGGCTTCGATCGCTATGTCGGGCCGCGATTCGTTGAAATCGTTTGAAATATCGTAGAGATCGGCCACAAACGCGTATGAGCGCGTGCGGCTAACCTGATCTTGCAGCGCGTACACCAGCATGAGCATAAACGACACAATTGGCCGCATTGAGGTCGAAAGATCACAGATAACGGTGAGCTTAGGTTTCAGGTGCTTCTTCTTGTGGCGCACATCGAGCGGCACGCCCGCAAAGCGCTGGTTGGCGCGGATGGTTGCCTTAGCGTCGAGCTGACCCTTGTTGCCGCACCGCTGGCGTAGGGCCGCGCGCGAGCGTAGCTGCGCCGCCAGCCGCGTGATGATGTTGCGCATGTCGTCGATCTCGTCGTAGCGCAATCGGTCGAACGGTCGGTCGAGCAGTTCGTCGATCGGTGGCTGTTGGCGGCGCTCTTCGGCGGCACGGCGGTGCATGTTTGCGCCTACTTCTTGCGCAATCTGCTCGGCTAAGGCGCGCTGGTTTTCGCGCGCTTCCTGGGCCATCTGCTGAAGCGCCTCTTCGCTCAGGCCCGCCTCGCGCAGCTTCTCCAGCAGCTCTTGCAGCAGCTCATCCAGCCGGTCGAATTCCAGCTCGCGCATGGCGCGGCGCGCCATCCACGGCTGATAGTAGGGGTTGGTCATCTGGCCTGGGCTGGTGTTTTCTTCCAGCAGTTGCTGCAACTGCTCGCGGCTCATGTTCTGGCCGGTCATCATGGCCTCGAACAGCTGGCGCAGTTGCTCGGGCGTCAGGTTTTGCAGCATTTGCTCAAGCTGCTCGGCCAGCTTGTCGCGGTCGGCTTGCGACATTTCGCCGCCGGGCTGGTTGGGCATGGGCGGCGCACCGTTGCCAAAAAAGCTAGGGAACAGCTTGTCGAATTCGGGGATGTCGTGCGCCTCTTTCACCAGTGTGGCGCGCATCGCCAGCCGAAACAGGTCTTTATTCGCAACGCCGGTCGCCTCGATTGCGCGCAGGGCATCGGCGCTTTCGGCAACCGAGATGCGCACGCCCGCGCCGCGTAGCGCGTCGATGAACTGAATGATACGATCGTCCATTGGTTGCTCCAGATGGCAGCGAACAGCGGTTAATTGACAGCGGCGGTGAACATCCAAGAAATTCAACCAGGCTGTCTACGAGCGATTGCTCACGGCCTACGCTTAATTGGCTCGGCGCCGGTCGTCGCGACTGATTTCACGGCGTGCTTTATTCAGGTCGCTCTCGTACTTCAGCAAAACACTTAGCGTGGTATCGCGCGTTGGGCGATCCAAGTGCCGGGCATTCAGCTCCACCAGTGCGCGCGCCCAGTCAATCGTCTCCGAAACGCTGGGATGTTTTTTCAGATCCATGCCGCGTAGCCGCTGCACCAGTTCAACTGCCTCGCTGGCAAGCTTAGGCGGCAGGCCAGGCACCTTCAGGTTCACGATCTGAAGCTCGGATTCGAAGCTGGGGTAATCGATGTG
>JAFEAS010000112.1:15882-16047 GCA_018266315.1 Chloroflexi bacterium SZAS-1
CACCACCGGCTGATGCTTGGCTTTAATCGTGCCAAGCTCGGGCACGCTTACCTGGAAATCGCTCAAGATTTCGAGGAGAAATGCCTCGAACTCGGCGTCGGCGCGGTCAATTTCGTCAATCAGCAGCGTCACCGGCTGGTCGCTGGTAATTGCCTTGAGCAGCGG
>JAFEAS010000113.1 GCA_018266315.1 Chloroflexi bacterium SZAS-1
GAAGAGATGTTGACTAATCGGCGACGGTCAACCATAATTCGCGAGTCATCTTCAACCGCTCGGTGAAGATGTGGATGCGGCGCTTTGTCCAGCCACGCAGCTCCTTGATAACGTTGCGAAAGAACCTCGGCGCGATCTGCTCAAGGCCACTAGCCAGGAAGAGGCCGGGGCCGAGTTGCTTTTTCAATTCATCTGTCCAGGGATTCTTAGCCATATACTATTTCGTAAATGATAGATTGTGCGTCACGTAAACTTTCTCTCTCGCTCCATTCTTCTCAAGCATTCGAGCGGAGTTTCGTTTGGTAGTAGCTCATAACCGCAACCAGTAACTCCACCCTTCCATGAACCCGAACGTTCGCCAACCTCTGCATCAAAATCAATGTTTATACTTCGAGATACTTGGTTAAACAATGGCGACCACCTGAGTGCTCGTCTTCACCATTCTCTTTCCTCAACCCTGATGGTGGCTTTTCTCTCCTGTACCTCCCCTGACTTTAAGGTATAGGTGTATGGGTATATCTCAATCCATAAAACATCTTTCCATTTATTCTCATAGAAGTTCTTTCTATCACCTCTGTGCTCATGCTCCCATGAGCCATCTTTCCTTAAAGCACTTGTTCGCACCCAATCCAAATCCCAAGGCATATAAAATGTCCACCACTTATTACCACCGTTCATATTCCCCTTGCCGCCTCTGTGTATCCAGAAAATTCGGTCGTGATAAGCTATGCCCCACTTTGGTGGATCGCATTCATCAGTCCACTTGTTCCTAAACGGCAAAATGAGAGCAAGACTGAAGAAAAACAAGTCAAGGTTTATTCGTGGACGTGTGGTGAGACCACAAAACTAGCCAGGTTGGTGTGATAGGATGCTCCACAAGGAGGAACCCTGAAGATGCCAACCTATAATGCCGAACAGATACTCAAGATTCTTGAGCAGGCTGATAAAGCAGAGCAAACGGTCACGGCCGTCTGTCGAGAACACGGAATTGCCGAGGCGACCTTCTATCGCTGGCGCAAAGCTTATAGTGGGTTATCCGTCGCTGAACTGCAACGCCTCAAGGAATTGGAGAAAGAAAACGCTCGTCTCAAGCGGCTGCTGGCTGAGCGCGTGCTGGAAATTGACTTGCTCAAGGAGTTGCTGGGAAAAAAGCGTAACCACCGACGAGAAGCGACAGGCGGTGCGCTTTCTGGTCGCAGGCGGCTTATCAGTGCAACGGGCGTGTTTGCTGGCTTCACTAGCGCGGGCGACCTTTCGCTATCAAGCCCATCCAGACGATAACAGCGAGCTGGTCAGCCAAGTGCGCGAACTGGCGGCTCGCTATCCGCGCTATGGGTATCGTCGAATTACTGCGCTCATTCGCCAGAGACACCTTGTCAATCACAAGCCTGTGCGACGCATCTGGCGACGTGAGGGCTTGCAGGTCGGACGCATACGCCATGTGCGAGCGCGTCGGAGCAGGCCACAGCCGCTGCAAGCAACCTATCCTGGAGATATTTGGGCATACGATTTTGTCGAAGACAGCTTGAGCAGTGGCGTGTCATTCAAGGTCTTAACCGTGATGGACGAATTCACCCGTGAAGGGCTCGCGCTCGATGTCGCGCCTTCTACATCGGCAGAACGGGTGATTGGTGTTCTCACAACGCTGGTTGCTCAGCACGGTGCGCCAGCTCATTTACGCAGCGACAACGGCGCCGAGTTTGTGGCCCACACGGTGCAGTTCTGGCTGGCACAGGCTGGAGTTCGGACGTTGTACATCGAGCCAGGCAAACCCTGGCAGAATGGCAAGGAGGAGCGCTTTAACGGAACCGTACGTGACGAATGCTTGAACCGCTATGTGTTTGGCTCATTTGCTGAGGCGTGTGTGCGCTTGGCGCGCTTTCGCCAGGAGTACAATACCGAACGACCACATAGCGCACTTGGCTATCTCACCCCTCAGGCATTTCGAGTTGCTTGGGCCGAGGCCCAGAAAAACCAGCAGGATCCTCTCATTTCTACTTGACAGTTTTAGGGGCTCATGTCACATTGTGGACGAACTAATAGCTGAAAAGTCCCATGCCCTGAAGTTGACTACAGACGAACTTGCGAAGATCACGCAAGAATTGCAGACACCACTGACTGACGCTACAATACAGTCGCTCCTCCTGTTCTCAGTAGCGTTTCAGGAGCGGCTTGAAGAAGTGGAGAAGACCATTGAGGGCAAGCGTACAGTCATCGACGGCTTAGATGTCACCGTGAAGGTATTGCGTAAGGACGGAGAGATTTATTTAGAGCTTCGGAGCATTCTCCGCCCTCACAGCATGACTATACTACTGGCTCCTCAACATCATTCGGGGACTGAGTTCGGATATCCTTCAAGGTTGAAAGATCGCGCATACGCTCGGTGAACAGCACGCCGTCGAGATGGTCGATCTCGTGCTGGAGCGCGCGGCCCAGCAGCCCATTGGCCTTGCGAATGCGCTGGCGCTTGCCCTTCAAATCGGTATAATCGACTGTTACCCAGCTCGCGCGGGGCACATCGCCGTAGCGCCCTGGCAAGCTCAGGCAGCCTTCCTGCCCGATCTCTTCTTTGTCGCTGTGCTTCACAATTTCGGGGTTGATCAGCACATAGTTCTGCTCGGGCGCTAGCTCGATGATCGAGCCATCGGGCTGCTCTTCTTCCTCGGGCGGGATCCAGATGACGGCGATGCGCTGGCTGATGCCAACTTGTGGCGCGGCCAGTCCTACGCCATTGGCCGCGTGCATCGTTTCAAACATATCGGCGGCGAGTGCCTGAAGTGCCGGGGTGATCTGTTTAATCGCATGTGCGCGCGTTTTGAGGACGCGCTTATCGTGCAGGTCTTCGATCTGGAGAATGCGTCGCTTGGGCATATATGGGTTCCTTGTGCCTATACCTGTATTCTATGGGTATTATACCAAATGCGGGAGGCTTAATTCAATTCGCAATCCGCCATCTGGTCGTGCATGTGCAACCAGGGTGCCATTGTGGGCTTCGGCGGTGGCCCGCGCAATCGTAAGCCCTAAACCAGTGCCGCGCGCTGCGCCGATGCGGTCTCCGCCGAGCCGCCGAAAGGGCAAAAACAGGGCCTCGGCCTGTTCAGCTGCAATATGTGGCCCGCTATTCTCGATCATAAGCCGCGCCATACCATCGTCGGCCCAGGTTTTTAGCCGTATCCATCCCTGTCGGTGGTTATGGTGTACGGCGTTTTCTACCAGGTTAGCCACCAGTCGTTCTAGCAGCGCGACATCGCCCGCGACATACACCGTTTGTAGCTCGATTTCCCAGCGTAAATGTTGGGCTTGCGCCTCGGCTTGAATCTGTTCTATCGCTGCATGCACACATGCTGCCAGATCGACCTGGGTGCGGCCCTGGAGAGATTGTTCACTCCGGGCTAGCATGAGCAATCCATCAATGAGTCGTTCACTGCGCTCAACCGCCCCGCGTATGGTTTCACCCATGGCCCGCAGCTCAGCCACCGATGCCTGTGGATCGGCGAGCGTAATGTCAACTTCGGTGCGCATAATTGTTAACGGGGTTCGTAATTCGTGCGAGGCGCTGGCGGCGAAGCGTCCCTGTAGGGCAAAGGCACGCTCCAGGCGCGCCAGCATGTTGTCAAAGGTATCGGCAAGCTCTTTCAGTTCATCATGTGGCCCCTGTAGCCCGATACGCTCGTGAAGCTGCTCCTCGGAGAGCCGCCGCGCCAAGGCAGTAATCGACTGTACCGGGCGGAGCACCCGCCCCGCAATCAGCCAGCTGAGTAGTACCACTAACCCGGCCATAAGCGCTAGCGTTAGCCCAGACTGGAGCAGCAACTCGCGGAGCGAGGCTGTCACAATTCGGGCTTGCAGTGCCTGCAATTCGCCCTGCACATCCGACGAGGATATGGCAATCTGGAAGAGGGTATCGCCCTGCTTAGTGCCGGGTATGTGCTCGCCTTGCATAAATTGGCTACCGCTGCTGAGCGGCAAAACCACCGGCATAAGTTGAAGGCGGTACCGCACCAGGCTATAGTTCAATAGCAGGAGAATGCTGCCGCTACTGAGGAAGAGCACGCTCAGCAGCAAGGTAAGTCGTAGCCGAGCAGTGAAGCTAAAACGTTTCATCACACGCATATATAGATGGTGTTTTTATATTGACCATCCGATAGCCAGCCCCAATGACGGTCTCGATCAGGGGCGGATCGCCAAGCTTGCGCCGCAGCGTATAAACAGTTGTGCGCACCGTATTTGTGAAGGGGTCGGCATTCTCATCCCACACCTGTTCCAGTAGCGTCTCAGCGCTTAACACTGCCCCATCTGCGCGTATGAGCTGCTCCAACACGGCTAGCTCTTTGCTGCTGAGCACAATTGGCTGCCCGGCACGCGCTACACTGCGCCGGCTCGGGTCGATCGTGATGTCGGCCCATACGAGGGTGCTGGGAAGTGCTGGCCCGGCGCGGCGGGCGAGGGCGTGTAGGCGCGCGACGAGCTCGGCGAAGGCAAATGGTTTGGGCAAATAATCATCTGCACCTAAGTTGAGGCCCTGTACCCGTTGTTCCACTGTTCCAGATGCGGTTAACATCAAAATACGCAGGTGGGCATGCTGGCTATGCAACACGCGGCAGACCTCATCGCCATGCAGAAGCGGCAGATCACGATCTAGCAGTACCGTATCGTAATGATTAAGTGCAGCCTTTTCAAGCGCTTCTTCGCCATCACCCGCAATATCAACGGCCATGCCTTCGCGGCGTAAGCCACGGGCAATGCTATTCGCCAGCACCGCCTCATCTTCCACCAGCAGCACACGCATGCGTTACGCTCCATATGAGGTCTTGCTTAGCCAGTATGCTCGCTATTCTATCGTTTCACAGATCAATTCCGCATCAAATAAGCTTCGCTTAATTACTTACCCTACTGATCATAATTATTGGGCCTGCGCGTGTCACCCGCCTATGGGTAGGTTACATTGTGCAATACCAGCTCAGGTGGTGGCATCATTGCCATTTACCTGCTTTCCTCTGTGGGCGCTAATAGGTGCTGTGCTTACGCCCCTACTGCGCCAATGAATTTGATGCTCACTTGATCTCGCCTTTGCTACTATCACAGCAGCTTCGATACCACTTGCCAACGAGGCACGGCACCAGTAAAGGAACAACGATGGGTAGTATTACAGCGCCTCACCCTTCATCGGTAACCCAAGGAACGAAACGAATCTTCTATTGGCAGCGCATCCTGCTGCTTAGTTTGGCGTTATTGCTTAGCGCTGGCGGTATTGTGTACTGGCAAAGCCAGGCTCAGCGCAGCTCCCCGGCTGCGGTAAGCACCGCGCCAGTACTATGGGCCAACCTGAATGTGACGGTTGAGAGCAGTGGCCGCGTGGCACCAGGCCGCAGCCGCGATCTGGCGTTTCGTGTGGCTGGCACTGTTGCTGAGGTACTGGTTCACCCAGGAGCGCAAGTTAAGGCCGGGCAAGCGCTTGCCCGCCTGGACGATCGGGTTTTGCGCCGGGCTGTGGCTCAGGCCGAAATTGATGTGCGCAGTGCTGAGGCCCTGGTAGCTAAAGCGCGCGACGGCGAAGTGCGCCCAGCCGAGCTAGCCGAAGCGAATGCCCGTATTGCAGCAGCGCAGGCGCAGTTACAGCAAACGCGCCAGGGTACCACTAGGCCCGCCGATATCGCGAATGCCGAAGCTGCACTGCGTGCCGCCGAAGCGCGCCTCGATAAGGTGCTTCATCCCACCGCCGATGATCAGGCTGCTGCCGAAACGGCGGTTGCGCAGGCGCATGAGCAACTTGCGTTGGTTCGTGCTGAACGCTCAGCTGCAAAGACAAATGCTGAGGCCGATATGACTCAGGCCGCCAATGCGCTCCGAACTGCCCAGCAGAAGCGTAGTGATGCCTACCAGCAGCTGAGCAAGCTAAGCGAACAAGCACCGGGGTATACTGCGGTGAAAGGCGCGTATGAGCAGGCCCTCCGCGACGAGCAGGATGCTGATTCGCGTCTTCAACAGGCTCGCGTGCGCTATGAAGCGGCGCGGACGCAGGAAATAAGTGCTGTAGAAGGCGCTGAAGCCGAGCTCACTAGCGCTGAGGCTACGTTGAATGCCCTGCGCTCGCCCGATGCGCGCGCAATTACCGAGGCGCGTGCCAGCGCCGATCAAGCCCGCGCTGTGCTTCAGAAGCTGCGCCAAGGCCCAACCCATGCTGAAATTTCCGCGGCGCAGGCGGCGGTCAGTCAGGCGCAGGCGCAGCGAGAAGCCCTGGGCGCACCAGCAGCAGCTTCGGCGATTGCTGAGGCTGAGGCGAATCTCGCTCAGGCGAAGCTGAATCTTGCAGCCGCGCAGGAGAATCTGCAAGCGGCGGTGCTTCAGGCACCATTTGCAGGAACCATTGCGACTGTGGCGTTAAGCGAAGGGGCACAGGTGAATACGGCAAACCCCGCCCTGACCTTAATCGATACCAGCAGCCTTGAAATCGTTCTAAAGCTCAACGAATACGATGTGCAGCAGGTGCAAATCGGCCAGAACGCGCAGCTTAGCTTCGAGAGCCTACCAGACCAGAACTTTACTGGCAGCGTCACGGCTGTCGCTCCGGTTAGCACCCAGGATGGCAATTTGTCCACCTACGCTGTAACACTCCGTTTCGACCCCAAAGGACATTCCTTCAAAATTGGTATGACTGGGGACGCGAGTATCACCGTTGCTACCCGTGAAAACGCAATCCAGGTTCCGAATAACGCTCTCCAGGGCGATGGCGATATACGCACGGTGCAAGTACATCACCGTGGCGCAAGCAGCGCTACGCAGGTAATGGTTCAGACGGGCCTGAGCAATGGTGTGATGACCGAAGTGCTTGGTTGTTTACCAGCCCTCAACCCGTGCCTGGTTGAGGGCGATCAGGTTGAAGTCAATTCGCCTGCTGATCTTTCAACCACTAATGAAATGGAGCAAGGCAAAGGCTTGCTGGTGCCAGCCCCGGCGAATGGTGGCCCGGCGCGCATTCCGATCTACCGACCAGCAGATACGCCCTGAAATTAACTGCTATGAATGAGGCGTTGCGCCGTAGCACGCTGTCAGGGGCGAAGGCCGCGTGTGTTGGCTGCCAGCAAGAGGTAATTCAGTGTCAAACCTTATTGAGATTTCAGGACTAACACGGACATATCAGGTGGGCAGCGTTAGCGTGTCAGCGCTGAGCGGCGTGAACCTGCAGATTCCGCGCGGCAGCTTTGTCGCTATCACTGGGCCATCGGGTTCGGGGAAAAGCACGCTGCTACACCTGCTCGGCTGCCTCGATCAGCCAAGTACTGGCAGCTATAATCTCGACGGCGTTGCTATTGATGGCCTTGATCCGCGCGGCCTTGCGGCGGTGCGTCGCCATAAAATTGGCTTTGTGTTCCAGCAATTTCATTTGCTTCCGCGCCTCAATGCTTTAGAGAATGTTGAGCTTGCACTAGTGTATCGCGGCTGGTCTGCGGGGACAGCGCGCCAGGCGCGGGCGAAACACGCATTAGAACAAGTCGGCCTGGTCGAATATTCCGCGCATCGGCCCGGCGAACTCTCAGGTGGGCAGCAGCAACGGGTTGCAATTGCTCGTGCGCTGGTTGGCAACCCGCTCCTCATTCTGGCCGACGAGCCGAGCGGCAGCCTCGACTCATACGCAACTGCTGAGATTTTAGCGTTGTTCGAGCAGCTCTATATGGCTGGGCACACGGTCGTTGTTGTTACCCACGAGCCAGATGTAGCGCACCGTGCTGAGCGTATTGTAACGATGCGCGATGGGCAGGTTGCCAGCGACGGATTGAGCGGCTAGGGTTTGGAAGCGATAGCCAATAGCTATTTACAAAAAGGTTGACATAACCATGAATGTTCCTCTCGCGCAACACGCTGAGCAGCACAGTGATACGAGCTTTGCAGGCTCCATTCGCCCGGCGGAAATAGTACGTATGGCCCTTGTTACATTAGCAACGCATAAACTACGCAGCGGATTGACCGCGCTCGGTGTGATTATTGGTGTGGCGGCGGTGGTCGCACTGATTGCCCTTGGGCGCGGTGCCCAGGCCGAGATCAGCGAGCGCTTGAGTGCTAATGGCGCTAACCTGCTTACGATTGTGCCAGGCTCGCTCGATGATGGCGGCTTCAGTGCCAACGGCGGCAGCGGGCAGATAACCATGGAAGATGCTGAAGCAATCGCAAATCCGCAACGCGCCGCTGCTGTCGGGCAAGTATCGCCAGAAATATCGAGTTTTTCCAATGTCGCACGTAGCAGTACGAGTACCTCGGCGCAGATCTATGGTGTAACCGCCAGCTATTGTACTGTGCACAATATGCGCCTCACGGCGGGCAGCTTTGTCAGCGAGCAACAGGCGCATACTGGGGCGCGCGTGGCGGTGCTTGGCGCAAAGATCGCAACTACGCTCTTTGGCAGCATACATGCCGTTGGCCAGTATATTCGTGTCGCCGATACGCGCCTGACAGTGATTGGTGTGCTGGCAACGAGCGGGGGCAACGCCTTCGCTTCCGTTGATGAAAGCGTGCTTGTGCCGCTCAGTACTGCGCAACAAGTACTCTTTGGTATAACCCGCACCGCCACTGGCGAGGCGGTGATTGACACAATCGCAGTGCAAGCGCGTGACCAGCAACACCTGGCCCAGGCCCGCGCCGAAATTCAAGCGCTACTCGCCACGCGCCGCCGAGGCAAACACAACTTCACCATCTACAACCAGCAAGACATGATCAATACGCTGGTGGAATCACGCCGCACGTTAACGAATTATCTCAGCGTGATTGCTTCAATTTCGCTGCTGGTTGGTGGTATTGGCATTATGAACATTATGCTTGTTTCGGTGCATGAGCGCACCCACGAAATTGGGCTACGCAAAGCTCTCGGTGCAAGCGAACGCGACATTTTGGCGCAGTTTCTGATCGAAGCACTCCTCCTGAGCCTCGGCGGTGGGCTGCTTGGGCTACTGCTTGGCACTCTCATCGCCTGGGCTGGTGAAATCAGCGGGCGAAGCCGCGCTATCGTTGGGCTTGATGCCGTATTTTTGGCTATCAGTGTCGCTGTCCTGATCGGGCTTATCTTCGGTATTGCCCCGGCGCGCCGCGCCGCTCGCCTTAACCCGATCGCCGCTCTTCGGGCAGAATAACCTCTTTGTTGTATTCGAGCCTTGGATAATCATGGAAGGAGCTATGGGTATGAAGATCGCTTCATTCTTTCGCGTCGTTACGTTTCTCGGCATGCTTGGGTTACTGGCCGCTTGTGGTGCTGCACAAGGTATTTCTTCCAGCGCTACGGCGCAAGCCGTACCAGATAGTGTCCAGGTGCACCCTGATGACGGGGGGCATGCCACAGCGCTCACGGTTGATGGGAATATCACCGACGCGAGTGACACAACGCTGGTTGTGCGGCGTATCGATGGTTCGGCGCTCACGGTTACGCTCGATGCGCACAGTACCATCTGGCAGCAAGTGCCAGCCAGCCGTGCCGACCTTGCGCCAAACGCCGATGTGACAGTGTTAACGGAAGAGCGTGATGGACAGAAGAATGCAGTGCTGGTGCAAATCGGTGTGAGCGGTATGCCGCGGATGGCATTTGGAAACGGCCCGGCTGGTGATTCATCTGCCGGGAATGCACCGGCACCGGGCACCAGCCCAGTGAATATTCCATTAGGTGGTACTACTGGCCCGCAGCCAACGCTCGGGAAGGTTCAGGGCGTTGCTGAAAGTACGCTTAGTATCAAAAGCGATGATGGCACCGTCCATTCCATTACCTTAACGCCACAGACCAGTTACCAGAAGGAAGATACGACCGATCATAAGGCATTGCAGGTGGGCGCGCTAGTGATTATTGAGGGCCAGCGTGAGGGGAATGTGTTTCGGGCGCTAAAGGTGCATCTACTGAGTGCAAAAGCGGCGTAAAGCAAACCACATGTTACGATAGTACCTGTTGTGCCCAGGGGAGTTTTCGTACCAGCGTTGCCATTCTAAATGAAGCTACGATAGTGAGCGCGGTCGCAATGACAAAATTGGCCCGGTCTGTAAGTGCGCCTGCTGCTATAATAAGCAGCATAAAGAGCGGAATGGCGGCTAGGGTACTCAACCCCCACCGCTTGCGCCAGGTTGCAAGCGCCAATCAACGCCGCGCTGTTGTAGCCCATCGTCGCCAAGTCGCCCCAGCAACACATCATAAGGGGCCGCAAGCTCAGGATGTAATTCGAAGCGCGCCCGCTCAAACCATTGGGTGAGGTAGCTTTTTCCGGTTTCACGGTTGATCTCGTTGCGCGGTGGCGACAGCGGATAGCCAAACACTGGCAGGCCGCCATTCGACCACCAATATTCGAGAAAGCGATCACGAATGCACCAGCCAGTTTCCTGTTGAAAGCAAAGCTTCTTCGCTTGGGGAGCCTGATCGAGCCGGGCCGCGCCGATGTTCTGGAGAAATAGCAGTGCCAGCAACACTATGCCGCCTATTCGCTGAAACATAGCAATATCCTTCTTTTAGGGGCCTTCGCTTACTCAGGCAAGCTCTTCATTTTCCTGGGTTGTGTTGCGTTATGGGCAAACACGACCAGGGAGAAAAGAAGACGAAAGCACGCTTAAGCGAACACCTTGAATATAATCGGCTGTCCCAGTTATCGGATTTTTACAAACATTGGATCCTGAGGTATACCGGTTATAGGTTGCCCAATCGCTATCGCTTGATTGGTAGTCGTTGTATCGCAGCGATAGAGCTGCCATTGGTTGGGGCCGGTCGGGGCAAAATAATAGAGCAGCGTATCGTCCCAGCCAGCAAATCGTGCTTTGGGGTGGATGCCCGCTTCGTGCAGGCCACCCGATGGCCCAACAATCACACCTGCGTCGCTTGGGCTATTTAATGCTAGGTCGCCGCGCGGCGACCAGGACAGCTCGTTGCAGGAGCCAGCGGCTATTTCCATCAAGGCACCAGCGTGCCAATATTGCCGCTGGGCACCGCTGCATGCCACAAATGCTTGCCCATCGGGTGCAGGGTTTAGCTCATCAGCCTGCACATTAATGGGTACCGGCTTGCTGTCGGTGCCATTCCAATGGTACACAATGCTATGCTGGGCATCTGCATGCTCGGTGTAGAAAAGCTGGCCGTGGCGCATCGACGCCATACTATTGGTGGCGGCTGCAATGTGCATAATGGATTGTGAATCAGAGACTATGTAGTGGGTTTTGCCTGCCTGCTGCGTTGCAACCACAACGTGGGTCGTATCGCTCCAGCCCAATATGGCAGCCATAAAATCGCCTTCGGCAGAAATATTGATCGGCTGCCGATCGCTGAGCTGCATGCGCCACGCTGCCGGTTTGCCAAAGCCAGCACCAGTTCCAAATGTATTTGCTGAGGCATAGGCCAGCGAGTAGCCATCTGGCGCAAGCGCCGCCCCATACTCATAGTCGGGGGTGTCGGTCAGGCGCTGGATACCACTGCCATCTGCTTGGATGGCGTACAGATCAACATTCCCCTCATGAGCAGATGTCACGATAATACTGTTGTCAACCGCGTTCCACAGCACGTGCTGAAATCCCGTATTACCAATCGCAAGTGAGCGGTCAGTCAGCGTGACGCGATTCTGGTCGGTCGCTGGGCTGATGAGATCAAGCAGCTTCCGGGGATTATGCTCATCGACATCGACAACCCATAATGCGGCGCGCTCGAACATGAGCCATTCCGATACGCCGCTCAACACCACTACCGCAAGCTGCTTACCATCGGGCGATGCGGCCCAGGGAAGCACTCGTTCAGCGACGGTTGGGTCTGCCAGGACATGGTGTACTCCGCTGCTGTCAATCGCTTCCACGCTACCGGCGGCGGTGTTCTGAAAGATTACACTGCCGCTGAATGCTACTTGTGCGGGTGGTTGAATTGCTATGGGCGTAGTTTGGGGTTGCGATGCGGTTGGTTCCAGAACAATATCAAAAGTGCCGGTCGCTTTGCCATCAGGATGATAGCTATTCACCCCGATTGTGCGATACCCCGGAGCCGAAATGCGCATATGAATGTGTTCCGGCGGATTACATTCATAGCTGTAATGCCCTTGCTGGTCGGTTGTGAGCGTGGCTCGCTCTGGATCGGGATGCCCTTTTCCCGCTTCCTCAGGCCATAATTCGAGGGTAGCACCTGCTATGGGGCGACAATCCGGGCTTGACCATACGACGCCAGTGAGCACATGACCGTGCCCTACGATGTTACGGGCTGGTGCATTAGGGATATAACTGGGACTGACCCCATCATCGTGTGTTGGAGCACAACCGCCGATAGGTGTTGGCTCGACACCCGCAACAGGTGCTGCTGTGATGGCTATGGATGAGGTGGGTTGGGCAGTACGAATGGGCGTAAGCCCACTGGCGGTTGCAGCAGGGGGTAGTGATGTAGGCGTATTTGCCGCCGATGAGCATGCGCTTAACACCCATACGCATAAAGTGATCCAGCAGAAACGAAATAGTGTTTTCATAAGATGTTTTATGGTTGCTTCTTAAGGTGGAAGGAATAAACCTGATCGAATTTGCGATCCATCGCTATGCGAATATTGCCATTCGCCATTTCATATACAATCGACCAGCGTGTATGCGGTTGGGCTACTTTGGACAGCAACTTTAATGCGTCCTCAGAAGTTAGCGTTGGCTGGCGTTGCAGAGCGGTTGCTATCGCCGCGTAGCGCCAATCTTGCATACGCTCTGCCTCAGATGTTCCAGCGATGTAGAAATTGGTGGTCGCCTGCCATACCCCTTCACTGCGCGTGATCTGCGTGGTGCCATCCTTCAGCTCAACCACTGCCGCATGCCCGCCGCGATCGGCAATCAGGTAGTGAATCGGCGGCCCACCGCTGAAATCGATGTTGTAGTGTTCAAATATTGCCAGCGCTTCCTGTGTATCGCGCGCCTGATCAAGCATATGGCGGATGATACGCAGGCTGCCAATTGTTGGCATGGCTGGGTTGTTGGGAAGAGTTGTGTTCGGAACCGCTGCCATAGCGATCGTCAATCCATATTCGTTCATACCGTCAAAGGGCAGCAGGGGCGCGCGTAGCAATGCCTCGCGACCAGCCAGGGTTGTAAGTGTATCGAGGTTGGTGTGATCAATGCCAAGGTAACTGATGTCAACCATTGATACAGCAGCATAGCGGCCAGGCGGGTGAGTAAACAAGAGCAGCGCCGGGTGATGATCCCAATCGAAATTTCGCCCGTACAAGCTGGCGGTTGGGTCGGCGAACAGCGCAAACAATGAGCAGGCCCAAGGGGTGGCATTGGTCGGCAGATTGCCAGTTGGTGGCGCTTCGTCAATTGCATAGTCGCCATAGAAAGTCATGGTATACAGGGGATGCGGATCGATTTGCTGTAAGCTTGCCAGGGTGCGCTCTGTATCAGTCGCTGCGCCGCCATCACGATGCGGGGGGAGTGCTCCCGTGCTTGGTTGAGGAATTGATGTGCCCACAAGGGATGGTTGATGTGGTTGATCGCCTGGCACCATAGACACACTCTTTCCCTCAAGCGGTAACATTGTTCTTGAGTCATCACCGCAATGTGTAAGGATGAGCAGGCAGCACATTACGAGCGCAATAGTGGGCAAATGGATGGGCATATGAAAACATTTCATTGTATTTCGCTATTGTGATATACAAGTGATGGCAGGGGTAATCAGCTACCCTGGCTTTCAGGTGGTGCCAGCCCGAACTGGCGAACCAGGGCAGGTTGATGTGTAACATTTGTTCAAGGCTAGCACCCATTCCTTTGCGAGTTTAGATTAGCGCAGCCAAGCAGTTACCACCCCCTGCCCCACGATCCTGCTCCCACTGCCATCCCGATTGATCACCCGCGCAAAAATACCTACTCGTTCGTCGGCACTCAGCGCCATTTGATCGCTTCCCGGAGACCATACATAGCTTGCGGCATCAGCAATCGCTTGTGAGGATGTTCCATCTGCATGCATGACTATTAGAACCCCGTTAGCGTCAGTGCCTGCGCCGAGATAAGCGAGCCAAAGGCCATCGGGCGACCAGCGCGGTTGCCGCTTGGGCTGTGCTGTTGCAGTGATGGCCTGCAGCTGACTGCCATCGGCGTGCATTACGAAAATATCGCTTTCCCCAGCGTGCTGTCCGACAAACACGATTGCTGCGCCGTCGGGTGACCAGTCTGGATCCTGCCCGCCAGCCGTGGTAAGCAGGCGCGTCGTGCCATCAGTGGCGTTCACGGTTGCAATCTGCTCCGTGCCGGTGGCTGTTCGTGTAACAAACAGCAGTTGTGTGCCATCGGGTGACCAGGCTGGTGTTCGTTCAGCCGCTATACCAGCGCTAGCAGTACGCGGGTTGCCGCCCTGGGTAGCGATTACGACAATATCGCCAGGCTGCGAACCAACACCTGTGCTATAGGCGAGCCGTGTACCATCGGGCGACCAAGCGGGCGTACCACCACCACGCGCTGCCAGGCGGCGTAACCCAGTTCCATCGTGCCGCACGACGAACAGGCCATTATTGTTGACGAAAGCGAACTGCTTGCCATCGGGTGACCAGGCTGAATTGCCCATCACTGTATCGAGCGGCGCATCGACCGGACGTATATAGCGAAACAGGCGCGTATCCGGGTTGATAAGTGCCACGCGGCCATTCATCAATACGCCCAGCAATCCGTGCTGCGCTGGTGTGTCGTGCAGTGTGCGCTCAGCGCCAAGCCGCCCAAGCAGTACGTGATATGGCTCAGGTTCGTTAGGATGCCATTCAAACCGAGCGCGTTCAAACCACTGGGTCAGCCACAAGTTTCCATCACTCCCCATCTCGTATGTGGCAGCAGTTAATGGAACCCCAAATAAAGCGAGACTCTCGCGAAAGCTAACACCCGCATCGCCAAGTTCCAGGCCATAGCGATGCCAGAAATCGCGAAAATCAGGTGCAATTGCATACCCTGTCTCTGTGAACCAGTCGGGGGTGGTCTCATCCTGGCCTGATATTGCAGGTTGCCAGGGGCGTCCTTGCAAATCTAACAAATCGGCCCCCAGGCGGCCAAGCAGGACATCGTAAGGCGCAGCGTTTTCTGGGTGCAGCTCCAAACGAGCGCGCTCAAACCATTGAACCTGAAACGATCGGCCCTCGACGCTCTCTGCATGTTGAGGTGTTAGTGGGAACCCAAATATGGGTAGCCCACCCTGTTCCTCCCAGAAACTGCGAATTCTTCCGCTAATACATTGGCCTGTTTCTGGAAAACAGCGTTGTGGTTCTGTTTGGGCTACTAGCGCCTGGTTTGGCACCTGTGCAATGCCCAGGCTCACAATAAGATGCAGCAGTACGACACGACAAATATTGTTCAGCATTGGCATCGTCCTCAGAACGAACTACAGGCTGGTGTGAGGCTTTTGACAATCTCGCGGAATTCTTCAGCGGTCATGCCTTCGCCATAGCTCTGGAGCGCCATGTTGAATGCTCCCTCACGCCATTCGGCCTGAAGATGTGGCTGATCGGCGCTGATGAAAAGTTGCCCTGGCACGCCATGGACATCTATGGTTTCGGTTGAATCGGGGCGAGCGCTATTGCCAATATCACCACCAAGCGCAACGAAAAGATTTTCGGTTGGGGCGCGATAAACGATGCGATATGCCGGTTCGTCAGAAACAGGGCTAACGGCATCCAGGATTGGTGCTGTAAAGCGACTGGGGACACTTCCAGGGGCATACATTGGCACGTTTTTTGGCAAGCTGGCTCGTGCTTTAGCCCAGGCATCGGGGCATACAACGACTGGGTTGGTTGCCGATGTCCCAAACAAATTGGGGATGATGCCTAATTGCATAAGGCTGAGCGCGATAACCACAAGCGCAATCAACAGCATAAGTATGCGGAGCAGCACAGGAATTGCGGTGATACCACGATTTTGAGTTATACGCATTGTCTGTATCTCCCAGCTATGGCCGATGCAAAACTAAGCGCTTTGAGCGGCGCTCTGTGAGAATCATCGTAGCAAAAATCGATAGCGGAGTCACCTGCCGATTGGTAGGTTCATCACAATCGTCCAGGTGCGTACTACGCTAAGCGATGGCATCATTGCCAGGCTCATTTATTGCCGCATGCTGTCGCATATTTTTTGTAAGGCGGTGGGGCGTGAGCGATTAAGGGCGGTGAGAATGAGGGTCGCGCATTCGTCGGGGGAGTGTTGCGATGGATCTAGGGTTAGGTCGTATAACGCATGCGCGTGGATGAGGTGATAGTGCTTTCTAGCTTGTCCAATTGGCCGGTTTTGCCGTTGAGCTTCCCATTGCTCAGAAATTTCTAATGGCGGTTTCATTCCTACAAATAGCGTATTTAGCGCGGAAAAACGCTCGGCAGCATCATATAACGCCCGGGTATCCATCAGGGCGGTTTCTACAACGACGTTATACCCGGCTTCATGCAGCTCAACAACTTCTCGATGGAGCTGTTTAAATAATGCCAGTCGGCCATCGGTGAGTTGAAAGCGTATGATTTGAAAGGCACGACGACTACGTTGCATTATCCTGCCATCTTCGCGGCCAAATGGTTTATCGCGCTCCATAATGTCATCGAACCCGGTAACAACACACTGAACCCCAAGCCGCTGCTGCAATGCCTGGGCTGTAAGCGTTTTGCCTGAGCTTGATGCACCATTGAGCAGAATAATGACGGGCGATGTAGGTAACATCATGCTAGCTGTGTTCATATTTTTTTTCGCTCTATAGCTGGTGCTGAATGCGGAGTTGCTGCCCCAAGAACATATACCCAAGTAATATCCCTGCTACTTCCAGCTCAATATACACGCCTACAATGAACGCGCTGTTCATGAGATTGATTGTGCTGCCACCTTCGCTAAGTTAGCGTACAATCGCATGTGCCAGTATGGAGTAGCGTAACCATCAATCGGGGAAATGTCACCTACCAATTGGTAGGCTAGCAGGCCAACGCGATGGCAAGCGCTCCTCAGACGTGTGGCTGTGATGATAATGCTTCTGCTACAGAAGAGCGTGATGGAAGGAGTTTGCCAATCTCTCATTCCAACACCTGGCATGATTGCCAGACAGCGCATCTTTTCAGGGGTGCATTGTGGTAGAACCTGTTCGATAAATCTGGTTAATCCCTTGATGTATGTTGGGGTTTGGGCGAGGTCGAAGCCCCATATTTCGTTTTCTAGTGCGGTGTACGGTTATGCTTGGCATCACACCAGAAGAACGAAGGGAGCAAATGGATTTGCTATTACGCCTACACATACTATGTTCAGATATCGCGCTTGGTTTCCTATCAATTGGTAGGTGCCGGGTAGCTTAATGTTTGCTATACCTTGGGCAGATGTGGTTCAAAGACAACTGGCGTTAGCGGATATGCCTGAAGAGAATAGACCGGGCGCTCGGCAATGAAAGATTTTCGCACTGTTGAGCGAAAGTAAACAGGGCGCCACCCAGGTGCATCGTCTTGATGGAGCGAATAGCACAACGACGCTTGAAATGATATGCGAGTAGCAGTGAAGATGCCCTGGCCATTTGTTTTTGCTTGCTCTTTTTCTTTGGCCTGTGGGTTATGCGTGTAGTTGTGTTGTTGCCTTATGAGCGACAATTGCAGCAACCAATTGTTGTGCTGCTGCTTGGGGCAGTTGTTCGCATCTTCATCTGGCTGTTTCCGGTATGGTGCTATGTTTATTGGTACGAAGGGCAGTCGTTTGCCAGGTATATTCGGCCGCTTGCGCCGGTTCACCCACAGCAGCGCCGATGGGCAGCCTGCCTTGTACTGACCTATTTCGGTTGCAGTGTCATTGTAAGTCATGTGCTTCAGGCAAAACCTTTCACGACGATCTGGCTGTCGCCAACACGCGGCCTTGATCTTCTTTTTCTTCCGGTAGCACCAATAGTTGAAGAAATTTTTTCGTGGCTTCATTCTGCGTCAGCTCAATATGTACTGGCGCTTTTGGCTGGCTAATCTGGGGACGACAGCCCTCTTTATTGCGATTCATTGGCCTGGCTGGCTGGTGCAACCGCTTCCTTACTCTGCGATGTTACTCAACTCACTGCGCACTGGCGTTTTCAGTATCTTTTGGGGGGTATCTTGCACATGTAACGCGCAGCTTGCGCTCACGCATCTCTGCTCATGTGCTCAACAACCTCCTCATCGCGCTTGGCTTCATGTAAACATTGTTGTCAAAGCGTCTTTCAATCTAGCTCTAGGCGCCCCCTTCTACCCCTTTTTCTTCCTCAACGAGGTTTTCCTCACGCGTAATCGGTCTTACGCAGTGCAGCCGCCAAACCACTATTCCTGCGTATCATTCTCAATCCGTTGATTCTTTGGTTTGCTCGTGCGGTGCCCGGCGTAGCCGGGCACCGCACGAGCAACGTAAATTCTTGGGCGGCGAAGCCACCCCAAGCCCCACTATACAATAAGCCAAATCTCACCGTGCAACCATATGCCCGCCTGGTCTCTGTGATACAATTAGAGCTGCCAGTAATACCAAATCTGGTTCAATATGTGTATAGCATTCACGACGTATTACGCACTACAAAGCCAAACGCTCCGTGCGTCGTGCGTCATATTAGTGGCGACTTTGGTATAAATAGACAGCACTGACCTGTGCGCTGGGAATCAGCGTATGAGTGTCCGTTCAATCTCATAGAAATGATATTTTATAGCAGTAGCAGAACACTATGCTTTCCATAAAGCCATCGTTAATCATCCACCCTAAATCTGAGCCTGAGCTTCCATTTCAGCAGGTTATTGCCACTGTGCCCTTTCCCTATCGGCTTATTCTTACCCTTATGCTTGAGATTGGGCTAAGCAGTGCTGAGCTTCTGGCGCTGAATTATGAAGACATCATTTTTGATAACAATAGTGTGCGATTACGCTTGCGCGAAGGTGTCACCGAGCGACTGATTACTATTGCCCTACAGCAGGCACCTGAGAGTGTGAGCGGCTTACGGATGCACTTGCGTGGCTTCTCACAGCAGGGGCCGAATACGCCACTGTTCTGTTCGCAGCGGGGGCGGCGCTGTTCGTATGATGCGCTTCACTATCACTGGGTACGCGCCTGCCAAGATTGTGGTGCTGTCAACGCGTCAGGGCATCCGGTAATTGGGCTACAGCAACTTGCTCAATCGGCACCTGGGCACTGTGCTGTGCTTACTCCCGCGCCAAAAGTTGACATAGCGACTGCAGCCTCCACGCCGAGCAATCGTGTCCCTGCCGATGCCGTTACAACCTTTCCGCTCACCATAACGAAGCTGCTGATGCCTAAGCCGCGAGTGAAGCGCGTTATACGCGAGCGCTTGCTAGCGCGCCTCGATCAGGCACTGACATATCGCCTCATCTTATTGAGTGCACCAGCAGGATCAGGCAAGACACAGCTGTTGAGCGAATGGCTGTACCAGGGCGCTACGCCAACCGCCTGGGTGAGTTTGGATGAAACGGATAATGATCCAGTGCGTTTCTGGGCGTATCTTTCGGCTGCTCTCGCACCTTTCTTGCCCGAAGCCGTGATGGTGACACATCACCGCCGCGAGCGTTCTATTGAAGTAACAGTGCTCCCAACCTTATTAATTAATGCGCTGGCTTCGCTTTCCACTCCAATAGTGCTTGTGCTTGATGATTATCACCGTATTACGAATATCAATATCCACAAGGCGCTTGATTGGTTTCTTGAACGCCTTCCAGCTAGCCTGCACCTTGTCATTGCCACACGGTATGATCCGCCACTAGCTCTGGCGCAGCTGCGCGTTCGCGATGAGGTTGCTGAGCTGCGCTTGCACGACCTGGCATTTACCGAAGCCGAGGGTCAGGATTTCCTCAGCCGGGTCATGGGCCTCGCGCTCAACCAGGCCGCGCTCACTCAGCTCTGGACACAATCAGAGGGCTGGATTGCGGGGCTGCAACTAGCCGCGCTCGCCGCCCGCAGCCAAACTGGCAGTCAGGCACACCAGCCACATATCTCTGGCAGTCAGCGCTTGCTGGCTGATTACCTTGGCGATGAAGTGCTGCGCCAACTTTCACCAGCGACACAGACATTCCTATTACATACTGCCCACCTTGAGCGCTTCTGTGCGCCACTGTGCGATGCCGTGCTTGCGCCGACTAACGAACCCACGCAGGGTAGCCAGGCTATGCTGACGGCACTCGAGCGGGCTAATCTCTTTTTGATTCCGCTTGATCAGGAGCGTCACTGGTACCGCTACCACCACCTGTTTGCCGATATGCTGTGTAAGCATCCCCAGCAGGATGTACAGACCACCCGCACTATTCATCAGCGGGCAGCACGTTGGTATGCCGAGGCTGGCTTGAGCGATGAGGCGATCATCCATGCGCTGATGGCCAATGACTATGAATATGCTGCTGCGCTGATTGCGCCAATCGCGGATATTCGCACCTGGCAGCGTGGCGACGTTTTGACCCTGCTTGGCTGGCTGCAGCGCATCCCTGACAGTGTTCTCCAGAATCAACCAGTTATTCGGCGGGCGCAGGCGTGGGCCCTGGTTGCAACGCGTCAGTTTGCTGCCTTTGATCGCTTGCTTACCCGAATTGAAGCAGCGACCGAAGTACCTCCGGCGCTGGATACCCTTGATCTAGCCCGCCTGCGCGTGGTGGCTGCGAATATGCGGGGTGACCCAACGGCTGCAATAACGCTCATACAGGCGATTCAGCTACAGCTGACCCCTGGAAGCGAGGATCTCCAGGCCGGGCTTGCAATTGAGCGGGGTATGGCGCTGCGCACCCTGGGTGATGCGGCAGCGGCGCAAGAGGCCTTTACAATAGCTACGCACCTCTGTCAGCAGGCTAACAACCCGATTCGTACCCTGCTGGCTTATAGTCATCTTGGGGCTACGCAAACCTGGCAGGGCCAGTTGCACGAGGCGGCCACAAGCTTCCAACGCGCGCTGCACTATGCCGAAGTTGCAGGAACCCCCGATATGCCAGCGACCGGGATGGCATTTACCTGGTTAGGGCGTGTACTGTATGAATGGGGCGACCTGGTCAGCGCCGAGGCGACGATCCGCCGGGGCCTGGCCCGAGGTGCCCACTGGTGGAGCCGCGATATTCAGATGGCGGGTATTGCGGCGCTAGCGCGGGTACTGGCCGCTCGCCATGATCTTGCAGGTTTAATAACGCTATACGATGATGCACAGCTGCTGGCGTTGCGCTATAACCTGCATTGGCCTGCCGCGGTTGTGGCGATGTTTATTGCACAACTGTATGCTGATCAGGGTGATCTCTCAGCCGCTTTAGCACAGGTCAATGCGATTCGATCCGATCGCTTAAGTACATCGGATGGCTTTGGAAGAGTTGCTGAAATCCAAAGCACCCTGCATATTCGGCTTTTGCTGGCTCAGCACAATCATCAGCAGGCACTGATAGCAATTGCAGCAGCCCCTGGGCAAGTAGTTGGTGGTGGCAGCCGAACCTGCCGAATTGAACTTCAAATGCTCAGTGTGCAAGCCTATCTACAGGCAGCTCGGCCACAATTGGCATACCAGGCGTTCGAAACAGCGCTAGTACTGGCAGAACCTGCGGGCTATATCCAGGTTTTCCTGAACGATTACGAAGCGGTCTATGATCTGCTCATCCAAGCTCGTCGCCAACACCGCCCTAACACGCCGATACGCCTTTATGTAGAACGATTACTGCGGATGCGCCCACATGAGGTTACTGCCGCAATAGAAGAACTAACCCCCGCTTTGATTGAGCCACTGCGTGAGCGTGAGCGCGAGATTCTGCTATTACTGGCGGCTGGTCATTCCACTCGGGCAATTGCGCAACAATTGGTTATTTCAGCCGGTACCGTCAAATGGCATCTACAGAACATCTACACCAAACTACAGGTTCGTAGCCGCACGCAAGCAGTTGCGCGTGCGCATGAGCTGCGCATTTTGACATAATGACGATAAAGGCGTACTCCTGCGCTTGCCGCGCCAAAGCTCACCACGCAGGTGATGCAACGCACCGGCTACTCCGCGAACTGCGCTGTACGATAGTGGCTGCGAGTCTAGCATGAGCGGGAAGCAGCCGAGCATACCCGGCGGGCGAAGCTGGCCGATCGTGCCCGGCGAGCGACTACGACAAGGGTGTGGCTTTATTGGCCGAGCTGCGTGATCTCGCAGTACATCAGGGGAAACGGGCTGTCTTCGATGTGAAACTAGCTCAGGTGATTGCCGCATACGCCGGGTTAGCCGCACTGCACAAAGACCTCACAGCACAACCCTTGGCAGGGCGTAGGGTAAATCGCGCCCGATCAACTGTGACAGACTCCTTGTAGCAACTCAGGAAGATGATGGGCGTGATGTCAACACATGATGCAACTGCTCCTGCGCATAGTGGAAACTGATCCGTTCCTGCTCAAGGCGCAGGGTCGTAGTGGCGAGTTCGGTAAATAGTGCCTGCTCAACAGCAGTGAGGCCAGGCAGCTCGTTGATTGCGCAAGGAGTTCCTGGTACGACAAAACCCCGGAATGCATCGAGTGTTGCTTTATCCATCAGGAACGATTGTGCCTGCGGAAAGTAGCGGCGCACCTGCGCGAGAATCTGAAACCCCTGAGCATCAAGATCGCCCCAGTACCAGAGTCGGCAGGTGCGCAACCAGTGTAGCGTGTTGAGGCGCTCGACATTGAAGCCGCTGCCGAATATCGCGATCGCACCAGTCAATGCGGGCAGAGTCAGGAAGACGAGCTTATTTTCGACAATAATACAGTCGCTTCCGCCGAGCGCCAACTCGGCGATCTGCGAAATCGGCGCACTGATGTCGGTTAGTGGCAAGCCCATGCGCAAACCGAGTGCCGGATCGAGCAACCGCAGGCGAACGAGTGCTTCATCATAGCGTAGCCCATACCGCAACTCGAACTGCACCTCATCATACGCTATTGTCGTCGGCGGCAGGAGCGTATCGAGTAACCGACGTAGGATTGCAGTGTGCCCTTCAATAAACTTGGTGTGCACAGCAACTGGCAGTTCGCGGAGATAGAGGCCAGGGCGCGGGTGGGCGAGAAAATAGGCGCAAACGGCTAATAAATCCGGCCATACATTGTGATACTCAATAATTCGTTGGACATTTGGCTCCAGCCAGGACTCAAGCTGTGGGAGTGTCGCACGAATTAGCGCCACATCTGATTGGAAGGCCGCGAACTCATCGGTTTTTCCAGCCAGTCGCAACAAATCTTCGGCACTCTCGATGGTGATGCGCTCAGGCAGGGATTGTGTGCCGAACGCACGCATCACTCGCATCTGTTGCTCAACCTGGTACCCAAATCCGCGCCGCTTCTTGGCTTTCGCCAACAGCAGTTCGACTTCTTGCTGGAGTGTGCGGTAATCGGTGGGCAACGTGCCAGCAGGAAAACTCAGTGACGTGAATGGTACCCTACGGAGCCAGTCGCGCAGGAAAGGAACATAGGCGCGTTGCGCACGGGTTGCAATCTCGTCGGGGCTGATCATGGTATTGCGTGTGCCGACTGTACAAAGCTCGCCTTCTCCGCCCGATACTGGTCAATCGTCAGCGTGATTACCCGCGAGTCATTCTCCTCCATGCTATTGCTGACGAAATGACACGCAGCGATATACGGCTCCACGACATGGGTTTTATCGAGTGGTGTCACGACGAGCAGTTGTAGATTCAACTGACGGAAGAGAGCCATTGCATAGCGGGCGTTTGTCTCATCGGATTTACTAAAGGCTTCATCAACAACCACAAAGCGGAAGCTGTGTGCCAGATCCTCATCCTGGGCCAAGCCATACTGGTAGGCGATCGCTGAGGCCAGGATGGTATAGGCTAACTTCGCCTTTTGCCCGCCCGACTTGCCTGAGGAGTCGGAGTAGTAGTTTTTGACCGCACCATCCTCATGGTAGCGCTCTTCAGCGGCGAAATCGAGCCAATTGCGTACATCAGTGACCTTGGCTGTCCAGCGCTCCTCTTTATCGAAACGGTCGATCAGTGCGCGAATGCGCTGAAAGCTGGCTTCGTTCGCCTCGGGTGTACGCTGGCCTACATCAGGAATACACGCACGTAACGCCTGACGGAAATCCTGGATCTCACGGTCAGGGTTCGCACCGGTAGTTAATTGAATGTAGGTCGATCCGGTATATGCAATTGTTCCCAGCGACTCATTGAGCGTCGCAATACTCTCACGATACTCAGCAACCTTCTTATCGAGGCTACTCTGGAAGCCGACGATTGCATCGACCACTTTCCCATCGAGCCATTCCTTGAAGCGCCGCCGATGGGTTGGCAGATCGTCGCGGGCGATTCGCTCGTGCATACGTCGGTATTCACCCACTGATTCGATACTGGAATCCATTTCGGCACTGTCCTCAGGGTAGTCACTCTTGAAGCGTACCATCTTCTCGATCATGCCGCGCTCAAGGCTCGATGTTTGCCCTTGTAAGGCGTAGGCGCGATTTTTATAGAGGCTCACCATCTGGCTATGCTGGTCAACAATTGTGTCAAGCGTGAGTGTGCGCCCCTTCAGATCAGACTCAATACGAGTATTCACACCGATCAGCGCATCGGATGGGGCAGCAGCAAGCCGCGCCGCGCTCTCGGCACGCTGGCGCTCAAAGCGCTGCACATCACTCTCCAGCGTCGCACTGACTGACAGTATGCGTTGCCTGTCACTTTCAACCTGCTCACGCTGGCTAGTGATATCTGCCAACTGACTCCGAAGCTTGGCCAGTTGGTTCGAACTGGCCTCCAACTCCTGTTGCTGATGTTCGAGTTCGTGTATGCGCTGTGCATCAGTCTGCCAGTCAATCTTCGTGAAATCGTCAAACGCTAGCAACTCATGCAGCAAGCGGCGCTGCTCGTCACGCTGCTTCTGCTCGTTCTCCAGCTTCCTGATCGTTTCGCGCGACGCCTGAAGTGCAGTATTCTGCCGGGCAAGCTCCACCTCCAGTGCCACAATCTTGTCGCGATTATCCCATCCAAGCACATAGCGCATACGGTCATGGAGCGCATGGCGGTCGTCCTTCTCGTGGCGTGCACCGCCACGTTTGATCTGCCCATTGATTGTGAGCGCACGCTGCTGGCGCTGAAACTGCTCGCTCGTCTCACAGCAGATATATTCCCAGTGCTCTAGGAGATCGGCCTTCAGCCAGTCGTGCAGCAGGGCTGCTGGCTTGATCTCAAGCTTGTGGAAAAGTGCATCAGCGTCAAGCCCGGCGCTGCTCCGTGGCATACGCCGTGTGTCAGCCCGATGGTACACCAATCGTCCACGCAAGTTGGTGGCGTCGACATACCCCATCACTCGTCGATAGTGGGATTCGGGTACGAGCATCTGGCGACCATACCCGCCCAAGAGTCGCTCGATCGCCCCTTCCCACCGACTGGCTTCTTCACGCACGCGTAGCAACTCACCAACGAACGGCAGTTCCTCGGTGTCGATATCGAGAACCCGCGCCAATTCATCACGGATGCGTAGATCCTCCGATGGGATGCGGCTCTTGCGTAGGCGCAACGAATCGATCTCGCCTGTCAATTCCTGACAGACAGCGATCAGGCGGCCTTCTTCCTGTTTATGTTTGTCACGCTCCTGAACGATCATTTGCATCCGGCGCTCGATGGGTACGAGTGCCTCGCGTGCCTTTTGTGTCGTCGCGAAGAAGGTTGTCTGTTCACTATAGACTGGTAGCGTAAGCAACCGTGTAATGGCATTGTATTTATCTGCCTGTGCCTTCTTTTCGCGGCGGTGCTCGTTGAGATACACCAAATCTTGTTGCAGTCGCTGAAGCTGCTGTCCGGCAGTATCGCCACTGATCGCGACATTGAGATCGATCTCTTGTTTGCGCAGCGCCGTAACCTGTATATGGAGTGCAGACGCCTGCTGTGCGCGCTCGTTGATCTGGGCGTGGGCTTCGGCACGGGCGCGATCAAGCAACTCGATTGTACGACGGGCGAAGAAGATCGGCACTACGAGCGCGCATTGTTCAGCTTCGCCAATACGCACCATCAACTGTTCATGCTGCTCGGCCTCGTGCAACAGTGGCACAAGGCGTGCGATCTGCGCCTCGGCTTTAGCGATCGCATCATGAGCGCGCGTCAGGTTCTGGTAGGTCTCGCGTAACTGATTTATCTTTTCGCTACTGTCGGTGCGTTCGAGCATGTGTTGGCGCACAAACTCATTTAAACCGCCAATTTCTTTGATCGATACCGTTTGATTGAAGAGATCGAGTGCCTTTTCGGAACGAAGCCGAAAGCGTTTAATCAGCTCACGGCTGTAGCGACTGAACTCATCGTACACTTCAGCGCCAAGGACTCTGAGGCGCTTGCGCAACTCATCGGGTGTGCTTGTAATCTGGAGGTGTTCTGCAATACTGAGGCGGAGTGGGGCAAGAATATAGATTTTCCTCAGCTCAACATCGCGCCAGTAGAAAAGATGCGCAACACTGAGTTCTTGACCCAATCGCTCATTGCAAAAGTGCGCCAGTAGCGCGGCATAGCTCTCTTTGCCACGTAAATACTGCACGATCCCGCGATGACTCTCTTCATCCTTGATCCGCCCATAGGCACCACGCACATAACTCTTCTCATCACGCTCCCGGCGACGCTCGGCACCCGATGCCTGGTTATAGTTACGGTGTGTATTTGGTACCAACAGGGTCAACAGTGCGTCCACCAGGGTCGATTTTCCGGAGCCGTTGGCACCGGTGAGTAGAGCTGTATTCCCACCTGGCTCGATCACCCAGACCTGGCGATTGAATGTACCCCAGTTATAGACTTCGAGTCGCTGCAGGCGAAAACCTGCACGACGCTCATCGGTTATATCAAACATCAGCTGTGCCATACTGTTCCAGCTTTGCCTTTATCTCCGACAGGATGTCGGCATCAATTCGCGCCTTGATGATCCGCCGTACCTCCCACTGATCCTCGTCGGCCACTGTCTGCCGACGCACGAATCCTAACTCAGCAGCGCGAGTGACAGTCTCATCGATCTTCTTTATCAGGGTGAGTTCATTTGTGCGCTCACGCAAAAACGGCCGCATTAACTCGCGTACCTCCTCTGTTGAGAGCAGCAGGCGGTCGGAGTCGCTGGTACTGGCATCGAACTGATCAAGTCGTTCGCGCAGCAATACACAGAGCAGCGTCAGGTGATAGCTGAGACGATCGCGGCGTGTCAGGCGGGGCAGCGCAAGTGTTTGCCCATCGTCACGTTCGATTTCGGGCTGATGAAGAAAGGCGAATCCGTCTGCCTCATTCAGGTAGATCTGGAGGCCAATCCGAGCGAAGTACTCCTGTACCGCTGATTGGTGAGTCAAGAGGAGGTTCCAAACACCAACATCATCATGGTAGAGCACTTCTTGCAGCAACCGAATAATGACAGGCGCATATGGCACGATCTGCTCAGGAGGCATATGGGCTCCGAAAGATCACCCTTGGCACGCTCAATACACGTGGAGTGGTGTTGGTGAGTGCAGGTAGCATAATGGTATCCCGGTTTGTCGGGTCGATCTGGTGGCGTATGTCGCCAGTGGCAATCGATAGATAACCAATGATCTCCGCAAGTCCTTTTTCTACAGGAAAGCGTTCCAGCACTTCATACAGCGTGCAGTGCGATTGCGATTCCAGGAGTGTCTCGATCTGGCGTTGGAGCAGCGATGTATCGATGGAGAACTGTTGGTAGAGCAGCTGAAGACTCGTGTCGTCGCGCTCACCGTCGGCCATCAGGATCGGTTGCAGATCGAGGTGTATTGCAGCGCGCGGTTCCCAGAGCGGGCGCTCCATCACCAGGTGTACGGCAGGTGCTCCTTCGAGCACAATGAATGGTTCATCAGGCGGCGGGTGAGCGGCACAGCGCAGCGCATGTTGCTTAATCGCGCCAATGAGTTCACCAGCGCGGCGACTTTCAGCGAGGGTGCGGTCGTCGAGCAGACGCCGCACCTGTTCGGCTAGGCGATAGTTCGATTGCATGATCTTCTCACCCGCATCGATCAGGGCACGGGTTAATTGGCGTAACAGTGGGTGATCACGTACAAGTACATCCAGGGTCGGTAAGCGATAGATTGTATCCAGGATCTCGGCGAGCGCATCCTGGCGTGAGGGTGACATTAGAAACTCCCAGAAGGCGTAGAAGCTACGTCCCTGATCGGATTCCCGCAGCTCAGCATCCGCGTCGAGCATATACCCGACCAATTCTCCCTTCCGCACCCCTGGCTGCAACTGACGCTCCTGGAGTGCCCGCGCTATGGCGCGGAAGTTCTGTTCAACCTCGGCAAAATCGCGGCGCATCTGGCGTGCAAGCTCGCTTGCAAGAAGGAAGCGCTCCTTGATCTCGGTACTTGTCGAAGGAATCACATGCCCGGTGGCGCGAATAGTATCGATCTCATGCTGAAGGGCGTCGCGCTGTGCCTCAAGCTGTTGTAACCGCGCCGGTACATCCTCGGTGCTTGGCGATGATCTCCTCGAGAAGAAGCACAATCGAGCGCAGACGCGACTCGGTGCTGACGAATGTGCGCCGGTAGCGCTCTTCCACCCAGCCAATCGCCCGTTCCGCTTCTGCCGTCAACTCAACGGTTGGCTCATCACCGCGTGACACAACGCGCAACAGCTGATACTCCTCGCTGCTCCACTGTTTAATATATGCAGTAGCAGCGAGCGGATAGAGCCCAGGATTCGCCTCATTCAGGTAATCGAGATAGCTGTCGAGGCGCTCAATAAGCTCGTTTAATGGGATGGCAACAACCTGGGTACCCTTAAAGACGCGGTAGAGGAAGCTTGTGATCAACGCCGCATGCTCACGCCGCATGAGCTTCAGGCTCGGCGCATTCTTTAAGTCAAACAGGAGTTGTTCGTGATCCATTGACACCTCAGTGCGTCAACCATGCCGCACACAACGTCAGGCAGTTTTAGCGTTACAGCGTATGCACCATTCATGATGATAGCATATTTTTGTGCCCAAAGCGTGCTTGATAAGGCAGTGATAGTATGTATCTTGACCTTTGGCGACAGGTTGACCTGCGCCTCACGACGCCGAACTGCGTACTCGCGACAAAGAACAGTAGCTGGTCGTAGATGAACGCCATATGGTCAGCTGAACCAGCGCATCCATGCAACCCAGTATGCAGCGCTGCGCGCCGTGAATGAGCAACTCGTTGGCCTCTATTGGGGGCAATCCAAGGGTTGGCCGATGTGCTGCTCACTGCGACGAAATTGCCCTTTATCGCAACTACCAGCTGCATTTCCACGTTACCCTACGCAATGGCCCCACCGACACATTGATGCCCATGGCGGTTGAGCAGCAGAGCTTGGTCGAGCTGCCCGAGCGGCTCTTCTTTATCAACGGGCAGATGTTTGCCGTGCCGATGACCGCCTATTACCGCTATATCGGGCCGCAGTCCACCTTCAACAGATAGTTGGCACCCAGGCTGAGCGCCGCCCGCAGCTGTGTCGATGGTTCCCAGCTCTGTACGATCGTCGCGCAGGGCGGTCGGTGCCCCAACGTAGTAGAAATGCCGCTGGGGAACACCACTGTGTCAGCGCTTTGCAGGGGCAATTGGCGCGCAGCTTGACGGCATAGCGCACCACTACGGTTCAAGATGTTGGCAGAGTGCACGTGCGCCTAACCGTTCAGTCCGAGATGGCCTGTTCCAGTTGCTCGATCATCCAGCGGCACCACGCAGCGTACTCTTGCTCGTAGCCAATACCCCGCTGGATGGAGGCAATGCTGCCAAACCAGGGCGAATCGATTCGCCGACCCTCCGTTGCCCACTGTTCGAGCAGCCAGCCCTGATTCCGTTGATAGCGGGCAAGCAGCTCGGTGTGATGGTGCGCATGCGCGCGAAACAGCTCGATCGCCGCAGCTGGATGGGCGAGCCACAGACAGTACGCTTTCAACACTAACTCATCGCGTACGACCGGAACCTCCACCGGCGCGATGACCCATGCCTTCAAGACCGTAGTTCCTGCATCTGTAATACGGTAGATTTTTTTGTCCGGGCGCTCTGTCTGCGGCACGTGCTGCACCACCACGTAGCCGTCCTGCTCCAGCCGCGCAAGCTCGGGGTAGATCTGACTGTGCCGGGCTTGCCAGAAGAAATCGACCGGCCCTTTTAGTTTCTGGGCGAGATCGTAGCCCGAGGCGGGTGCACGTGCGAGAAGCCCCAGAAGCACATGCCCAAGGGTCGTCATGACGGGCCTCCTTCAGTTTTATATGTAAGTATTGACATATGGTTCCTCGTATGTTATGCTAAGTGTGACATATGTCATTGTATACATAAAGGCTTCACTTCGCAAGTTGGTAGGGTTTTGATGATCAGGAGGTACCAATGGATATCCTGGGCTTTATCGCGCTGGTGGTCACGGGCTTTGCTGCGTGTGCCGAGTTTGGCTCCTATGCCTTTGTCCACCCGGTCATACGCCGCCTGCCGCCCGAACAGCATCTCATCGTCGAGCAAGGGCTCCTGCGCACCTTCGGTCGGGTTATGCCGGTCCTGATGACGCTCTGCGTCGTGCTGTCGATCAGCTATGCCGTGAGCCTCACCAGCGCTGGCGGCACCACGCTGCTCGTTGGCTGGCTGGCGGCCGGCTCATTCGGGCTCGCCCTGATCTCCACCATCATCTTCAATGTGCCGATCAATCTGGCAACCGGGCGTTGGGACGCCAGCGCCCCGCCCCCGGACTGGAAGGCGACGCGCAATCGCTGGGAATTCTTTCAGGGGCTGCGGTCATGGCTGCTGCTGATCGGCTTTGTGCTGCTCTGTCTGGCCATCACGCTGTAATCGCTGCCACGTCAGGCTATCAGAAGGACACATGCCATGCGGATCGTTATCTTTGGAGCAACTGGCCCGACTGGTCGCGCCTTGCTTGCCCAGGCACTCGAACAGGGGCATACTGTCACCGCGGTCGCACGCAACCCGGCAGGTCTTGACGTCCACCACGCGCAGCTGGTTGTGCGTGCAGGCGATGTTCTCGATCAAGTAAGCGTCGAGCGTGCCATCGCCAACCAGGACTTGGTCCTCTGGGCCGTCGGCGGCGCGAATGCGCCCGCGCAGCGGCATCAACCCTCCCAGGTGTGTACGCTTGGCACACAGCACATCCTGGCTGCGATGCAGCAGCACGCGGTACACCGCATCCTCAGCCTTTCATCCTGGGGTGTGGGCGACAGTATGGCCCGTGTCCCCGTGCATTTTCGCTACCTGATCTTCCCACTCATCTTGCGCGCTGAGCTGGCCGATAAGGCCGGCCAGGAGGCGCTGTTGCGCCAGAGCGATCGTGATTGGACGATTATCCGTCCGTCACGGTTGACCAATGGCCCAGCGCGTGGGCGCTACCGTAGCGCCGAACAGCTGGCTTTTCCATGGACGGGGCATCTGGCGCGAGCGGATCTTGCGGCGTTCATGCTGCGCGAGGTGGCCGAGCGGCAATTTGTGCGCAAGGTCGCTGAGGTCAGCGCCTAGCGGGAGGCATTTCAAAGTGGGAGAAGCGCAGCAGGAAGGCACGCACCAGTCGTCTTCAGTCTGAGCCCTGCTGCTGCGCACTACTGCCGGGATCGGACGCGCTCGCCAGACCCGCTGCTGCTCCGTGCAGGTGGGCCGATGCCAGTTCTCGGAGCTCTGCCAGCGAGTGAGCTGATCCTGAAAGTGGCATTGATGCAGCTAGATCAAGCGCCCGTAGTCCGGTAAGCACAAGATCGAGTTGACGGTGTGCAAGCTGAGGATCAAGATCGATAGACATAAGCGCAGGCAGTGGTCGCGTCAGCCGCATCAGCAGAAGGCTAATATCCCCCGACACGATATCAACGCGCACGAGGCCCTGTTGCTGGGCAGCTTCCAGCATCTTTTGAACAGCTAGCATGCCTTCGGCTCGGAGCAGATCGAGTTCTGCGTCATCGAGTGGAATTTGTGCTGCTAACATTGGCATCACCGCACCGATTTGTGCGTCGAGCGCGTGGTGCATGTAGCGCGCAAGGGCCTGAAAGGCATTTGGCGCTTCTGCCAGCGCCAAGTGTGCTTCATGCACTACTTCACGCACCACATCATAGGCGACGGCTCGGAACAGCGCGTGCCGGTCTGGAAAGCGTCGGTAGAGGGTTCCAATGCCAACACCGGCCCGTCGTGCGATGCTCTCAAGCGGCACATCAGGCCCGACCTCGGCAAAACACATGCGGGCAGCTTGGAGCAGCTTGTCGCGGTTGCGTTGTGCATCAGCACGCAGCCGCCCTTGTTCGGCTTGCTGGGTATTATCACTTGCCAATTGCTCCAAACTTCCAACCTGCATATTCATAGCGAACCTTTCTTATAGCAAGGCGTAACGTCAAGCTTGGCGTGCCGCTGCTGATAGGAATCGCACTGGTTACGAGGATCGCTTGAGAGTCTAGAATCTATACTTTTGCTTTTAGTCTAGGCTTCTGCTTGGATTCTGTCAACTTCAGGGTGATGAAATTGCTTTTGATGCGGAGGAAATTACTCCATTTAAGCTTGACTTCTCATGTTAGCCTATGTTATTCTGAAAATGGAGGAATATCCTCCACAAATGGTTTAAGCAAATCGCTGATAAGGAGATGTAATCATGTTGGTTGAATCAGCAGATCTCAGTGGACTCGCAGGCCGCGTTGCAGTTGTAACCGGTGGCACGGGCGTGATCGGGAGATCAATTTGTCAAAGGCTTGCGCGTTATGGTGTAGCAGTTGCTGTCAGCGGGCGCAACCTAGATCAGCTTGCTGCGGTTGTTGAGAATATTGTCGCCATTGGTGGTCGTGCTATCGCTGTGGCCGCTGATGTAACCGATCCCTCTGCTATCGAACACCTTCGTGATGAGACGGAACGCCAGCTTGGGACAGTTGATTTTGTTGCAGCAGTGGCCGGAGGTGGTGGTGAACCAGTCGCATTGGCCGATCTGACCTTAGAACGCTGGCATGCCACGCTTGACTTAAACTTGACATCGGCATTTCTAACCCTTAAGACCTTTCTTCCTGCTTTAGCAGCACAGCGGCGCGGTTCTGTGGTTACCATCGCATCGTTATCTGGGCAGCACATCATCCCCCAAGCCCAGACAACTGCGTCATCGGCCTATGCTGCGGCCAAAGCCGGGTTGATCATGCTCACACGCCATGCAGCCCGCGAATATGGGCCTTATAACGTGCGTGTCAACACGATTTCTCCGGGAACGGTGCTAAGTGACCGCATTGCGCAGATGCCCAATCAGGTGCGCGAAAACCTTGACTATGCCCACCCACTCAGGAGGATTGGGCAGCCGGATGATGTGGCTGGAGCCGTCACCTACCTGTTCAGTGATCAAGCTGCTTGGATGACTGGAAGTACCCTTAGCCTCAATGGAGGGTTTGCGATGCTTTAAGCCCAGAATAAACACCATAGGCATGATACAATGATCCACGGTTTATAACCATACTTTGTGTTGTTCTATCTTGATACAAACGTATACGATCAATAGTATGCAGGATTGCCTATGAAAGGTCAGTTTCTTACGCGATCAAGCGATTCACCGTTGGTTGAGGCGGTGACCCACTGGATTATTGGCACTGATGAAAGCAGTATCGCTGCTCCAGATGGATGTTGGGATCTGGTAGTTCTCAAGCAGGATGGTCAGACCAATATTCTACTGACTGGGCAAACAACCACAGCTGTACCGCTGCATTTTGCCCCAGGTGATGAGATTTTGACCATCTCTTTTAAAGCTAGTGCATTTCTGGCGTTTGTTCCATCACCTACGTTGCTTGATCAGACCCTTTTGTTGACCAAAATCGGTAGTAGTTTTCGTTTGGCATCTGATGTGTTTGAAATCCCAACGTTTGAGAACGCCGATTCGTTTGCACGCAGTTTGATGCACAAGGGTCATCTCTGCCAAAATGAGGTGGTCAAGGCACTGCTTACCGCTGAGCCACCAGCCTATTCGCTCCGTTCCATCCAACGCCAGTTTCTACAAACAACCGGCATGACCTACAAGTATTTTCGCCAAATTCAACGTGCTCGTCAGGCTGCTGCGCTGCTTCAAACTGGCAATTCAGCGATCGATGTTGCGTATGAAACTGGGTTTGCTGACCAATCGCATATGTCGCGCTCCTTGAAACGCATTCTTGGACAGACACCAACAGTGATCGCGGCGCTACCGCGCCTCTGACATTGTCGTTTTTATTCAAGACCTTTATGCTCCTTTCCTATACACTGAAAACACCAAGCACGTGCAATGCACGACTCGTTTTGCAATGTATAAAGGGAGCAAACAATGTCACACCTTATCACCGGTGCTACTGGCTCAATCGGCCGCCATATTGTTGATCAGCTAGTTGCTCTGGGCGAAGATGTTCGCGCATTAACTCGAAAGCCCACTGCAGCCAATCTTCCAAGCCAAGTCACAATATTCGGCGGGGATTTGACCAGTGGTGATATTCAAGATGGAGCATTTCACGGGGTTAAGAGCCTATTCTTATTTCCTGCCGATGGTGATATCAAGCCATTTCTCGATAAAGTAAAAGCGGCAGGTGTGGAACGTGTCATCCTGCTCTCTTCGTTAGCTGCTGCTGCTGAGCATGCACGTGATATCGGCTCCGCAAGTTACCTTCATCATAAGGCAATTGAACAAATCGTGCTTGCCTCCGACATTCCATACACATTTCTCCGCCCTGGTAACTTTGCGAACAACCTCCAATTCTGGGCATACTCCATTAAAACCGCAGGCGCGGTATATGGCCCTTATCCGCAATCGGCACAAACGCTCATTCATGCGGCGGACGTGGCTACAGTAGCAGTTGCTGCGCTCACAACGGTGGGCCATATAGGAGCAACATATGCACTAACTGGGCCGGAAAGCCTGACGCAGACTGAACAATTGAGGACTATTGGAGCAGAGATAGGGCGAGAACTCACCTACCAAATCATCAGCCCAGAGCAATTCCGCCAGTCGATGAGTGCGTTTATGCCCGAAGACATTATCACACAACTGCTCAACTACTGGTCTGATACCGTAGAGCAGCCTGATGTCGTACGCCCAACGGTTGAACAGGTTACTGGCAAACCAGCACGGACACTTGCCCAATGGGCGGCAGATCATCGAGCGATGTTTATGTAGGATGTATGCCAGTTTGGCCAATTTTTGTGATCCATAGCGGTTCTCATTGATTGCTCGGTTCCAGCTACAAGCACACATGGCACTTGACATTGTAGAAATACATAGTATGCTATGCAATTCGTAATACATAGCATACTATGTATTTATTCTATGAGGTACTTGCCATGGATCGCTGGTTCAAGCTGATGCATCTCTTCTCATTTGCGCTGCTCGCTGGTTTTATGGCTGTCACACAATGGTCGCTGATTCCAGCCCAGAATCGGCTCTCCGCTCAAGGGTATGCAACCCTGGAGCAGGGGATGAACGATCGCCTGGAGACGCTCACACCCATTCTGATGATTGCCACAATTGTGAGCGGGATCGGAGCCTTAATCCTTGTCTGGCGGCGTAGCCCACGAACCCGCATATTCCAGGGAATCGCGCTAGCCTGTGTGGTGACGATGGTGATCTCGACGTTAACCATCAATGCGCCGGTCAACTTTGCAATTGATACTTGGAATGCTGCTGCTCCGCCTGCAGACTGGTCTGCATTACGTGACCGATGGGAGCTTGGTCATACCATCCGTGCGTACGTTGGCCTATTGGGCCTGTTGTCCGCTCTCGTTGCGACGATCTGGGATGGTGCATAGTGTTGATCTTGACTATTTCGCAGTGCTATACTATATAGAAGCCCTACATACAACATTTCCTAGAGTGTATCCACATAATCCGCTATCAGCAGCAGAACATCGGTATGTCGCCAAAGCATCAGTCGCCAGAATCGCGTTTTTCGCGTCCGAAGAGTCCGGGATATCTGTCATACCGCCTTGCTCGGCTCTTCTCGCGTGCGCTCGACAGTCGGCTGGCGACATATGGTGTGCCAGTTGGCCAGTTTCGGGTATTGCTAATCCTCTGGGAGGTTGAGCAGATCACGCAGACCGAGATTGCCAACTACCTCGATATCGAACAGCCAACGGCTGCCGCTACCATCAGCCGGATGCAGCGTGATGGGCTTATCACGACGAGCCCGGATCCCGCTGACGGGCGACGCCTCTTAATCCAACTGACCGAACGAGGGCATGCGCTACGCGGCCCGCTCACGACCGAAGCTCAGCGCGTCAATGAACTAGCCATCAATGGCATGACAAATGCTGAAGCTGAGCAAGCCATCGCCCTGCTCACACGTCTTGGTGATGCGCTTGATCGCGAGATTGACTAAGTGGCTGTACTACTTCCTGGTGTACAGTAGCTTCTCTTGTTGCATTCGTGATAGTGCCACACATCTGCTATCGCAAGCGCAATAACAAGTACGTGAGGTTGGGTTGAAGCGGGTTTTAATCTACAGCTTCACGATTTATATAACGTCAGTTCGGGATAAACGAGCGTGACGAGCGGCAATTGGTCAAGCTGCAGCGACGGCTTTTTCGGCTGATGACCGTACGCGATCAGTCCGCACACCAAGTTGACTAAGAAGTTGACCGGACTGCGATGACGGGTGTGCTCGATCTGTGAAATGTTCTTGAGTTGGTCGATAATCGGCTCCACAATCGCTCGTTTTCGCAACAATGCCTTGTCGACGAGTGACAAGTCGAGCGGTTTCATGTTCTTGCGTCTGGGCGTGATCAGCTGTATGCCAAACCCGCTTTGTACCTGTTTGACGAGCGGTTGTGACATGTAGCCTTTATCGCCAAACAGCTTGCCAAACAAGCGCTTGGCAAACTCGGCTACCGGGTTGCGGTCATCGACGTTACCGGGCGTGAGCGTGAACGTGAGCAATTCACCACGGTCATTGAACACCAGATGCAGCTTGAAGCCAAAGAACAAGTCCACACTTGTTTTGCCACGCTCTGCCAGACCAACAAACACCCGATGCCCACGTATGCGCCGATTGTGGCACACCGCAAGTTTGGTTGCGTCCACAAACGACACGCCAGTACACGCGCCGAACAGCGAGTGCAGATACACACAGTGGCACGAGCGCGGAGGGGAAGAACTCCACAAAGCGGGTATAGCTGACAAGAGCGGGGAACTCGCCCGGCAAGTGTTGCGACACACAGTTGATGTAGAACGCTTTGAAGTTGCGCTCGTGAGATTGGTGAAACAGGATTAGGATGGTCATTATTTCGCTCAGCGCAAGCTCACGAGCGCGGTTGCGCCGAGAGGAGCCGCTTGTGACGAGTTGTTTGTGCCAGAACGGTTCGAAGTGGCGGCAGAAATCATCGACATCACAAAAGAATTCGCGTACACTCAGGGGTGGGGCTCCGTTTTCACTACACGTTTGGTTTCAGCACCCATAGTGCAGCGGAAAATTGAGCCCCGTATCCCGAACTGACGTTAAGGAGGAAGTGAACAAGGGAAGCAGGCCGGGTGGTTAAACCAAACAATCAGAACGAGTGTATTATTATTGGTAGTATGGCGAGAGCGCGTACACTATTTCTTTCACGAAAACGACCATTCCTCGTAGGTACGTTCCCTGGCAAGAAGTCGCAGCATAGCTCATTGCACTGCGGTTCCGCTCGGTCGACGAACGGAAGCTTCGGGGCAGCGGAGCTGGTGTGCAGTGCGCTTGCGTTTCCCCACCCGCTTGTCCCCCTGGTGATCTCCAGGCGACGCCGTTTCCGGCGTCATCAGTCACGCTGGCGCGTCCACCCACCGGGCTGCGCGTCCGCGCCGATTCCTGCACGAAGCGGCGCACCACAGCAGCACCCCCTGACACATTTATATCCTGACGCATCGCGTCTTTCCCTGGCGCTGTAACCCACACGTCGCCGCGATCGCAGCTGTCCATCGATAGCTGTGCGCTCGCTGCTGCGCTGTGGCGTGACGCGCCGTTTTGTGTTGCCGCCCATTCGGGAAAGGGGGACGCGATGCCGCCGTAAGTTGGTGTGCCCGATGGTTTCGGGAATCAAAAAGCCCTTCGACACTCGCCGCCAAGCTTCGTCGAAGAGCTTTTGACCTGAAGCCACGCTGCGCACTAGAAAGCGCAGAAACTTCACAACCACCATCATTATACCACCTGCTCATGGCACGGTGCAAGTGGGGGTTGCCCGAAAACGACCGGGATTGTTCGACACAACGCCGTGTGATGGCAGCCATCCACGGCTTGAAATAGAGGCACCCAATGACATCACGTGATCAACCACGCGCCCAGGCAGGCGATCAGCAATCACCTCCGAGGGTCAGCGGCGACGAACTGTTCGTCCCGGCCTCGCATGTCCTGATCACCGACCGCCAGGTGAGCCACCCGGCCTTCCGGCTGTGGTGTGTGCTGCACCGGCTCTGGTTCCTGCACGAGCCGCCGGTGATGGAGCTGCTGCAGGAGCTGATGGGGACGAGCATCACGGACAAAGCGACGCAAGCGGCGACCTGGCAGCCGGCGACCCGCCGCAGCATCGAGCGCTGGCTGACCGAGCTGGAGCAGGCCGGCTGGCTGGTCTGGGCGCGCCGGGGCGAGACGACGCGCCGCTACCACCTGCGCACCAGCGCCCGCAGCGCGACCGACACGGCCGTCCTGACCGAGCTGCGCACACTGCTCAACTCCGGCAAGGCGACCCTGACCGAAGTACAGGCGCTGCTCAACCAGGCGCCACAGATCCCCGCCGATGCGACACCAGAGTCGCCTGGATCGATCCCAGGATCGCATCAGGATGCCGAACAAGTCACTGTGGCGGCAGCTGATACGACACCAGGGTCGCATGCGGCTGGCGACGATGCGACCGCAGAGTCGCAGCCGCTGGTTGGATGGGAGGCTGATGCGACGGTGGAGTCGCATGATCCGACCCTGGCGTCGCATGATGCAACGGCAGAGTCGCAGGATACGACACAGGGATCGCACGACGCGACGGCAGAGTCGCACGACGCGACACCAGGATCGCATGGCGAGCTCACCGAGGGCGTCCTGATGCGGCAGAATCAGGCCCCTTATAGTGAGATCCTTCAGAATGAGATCCTTGAAGATCCCACACCACCACCCGCGACGACTGGCGCACCGGCCGGTGGTGATGGGGGTGGGCTGACCGCCACTGAGCGCTTTCTGCTTCGCGAGGGTTTCAGCACCCGCGCAGCGCGCGAGTTCCGTGATCTCGACCGCAGCACGGTGCAGGCCGACCTCGAGCGCCGACGTGGTTTGGGCCAGGGCATCGGCGCGATCGTGACGACCTGGCGGGTCGAGCCGCCGCACGCTGCGACGACTGATCCGGCAGCATCGCCGACGATCACCCGCCGCGCGACGAGCGCGAAGGCCCAGGCGCTGGCGATCGCCCCGCCCGACGCCAGCCCGCTTGAAATCCAGTACCTCGCCCTCGACCTCGAGGAGGGCGTGCCCACGGAGCGCGCGCTGGCCAATCTGCAGGCACGCCGCGCCGTCACGCTGGCGCCTTCGTCCCGGATCAGGCCGGGGGGAGGTGTGGCATGACCCGCGACGCCACACCGACAACCAGCTGGGCGCGGGCTGGCGTCACGTTGCCAACCCTGGTCGTCGCACCGGCGCCTGAGCCGGATGACGAGGAGCGCACAGAGACACCGCCGCCTCCACGCTGCCCGAGTGCGACGGCGCCGGCTTCTTCGTCGCCGACGTGCCCTACGGCCACCCGCGCTTCGGCGAACTCATCCCTTGCCGCTGCAAGCTGGCCGAGCGCCAGCGCCGTCAGTCGGCCCAGATCGCTCGGATGAGCAACCTGCAGTCGTTTCGCGACCTGACCTTCGCCACCTTCGACCCGGATGTCCCGGGGGTGCGCAAGGCCTACCTGCGCGCGCTGGATTTCGCCCGCCAGCCGCGCGGCTGGCTGTTGCTCTTCGGGCCGTGCGGCGTCGGCAAGACCCACCTGGCGGCTGCGGCCGCCAACCAGGCCCTCGACCGCAACGAGCGGGTGCTCTTCGCGGTCGTGCCCGACCTGCTCGACCACCTGCGCTCGACCTTCGGCCCCTCCAGCGAGGTGGCCTACGACGAGCGCTTTGAGCTGGTGCGCACCGTGCCGCTGCTCATCCTCGACGACCTCGGCACTGAGAGTGCCACCGCCTGGGCGCGTGAGAAGCTCTACCAGATCGTCAACCACCGCTACAACCTGGAGCTGCCGACGGTCATCACCAGCAA
>JAFEAS010000114.1:0-7493 GCA_018266315.1 Chloroflexi bacterium SZAS-1
GCGGCGCGGCCATGTAAGTACAGCGCTGGACGACCGCTGGCATCGCCCAGCACCTCAATCTCTGTCCAGGCCACGGCGGTAGCCGGTTTCTCGGCGCTACCGCCCAGGCCGCGCAGCCCGACCCCAAGCAATTTGGCGGTTGCCTCTTTCGCGGCCCAGCGCACTGCCAACGATGGCAGCCGCTGCCGGTACGCGCGTAGCTCGGCAGGCGTGTAGATTCGCTGCAAAAAGCGCTCACCCCAGCGCGCTACCGCCCGCTCAATCCGCGCAATCTCAATCAGGTCAATGCCGGTGTAGAGCATAATCCTCTGCGACTCTCAGCGTTGCTGGCGCGCGATCAGGGAAATGTCGGCTACCTGCGAAATATAATCGTGCCCATTGCCGTAGATTGCAATCGACTCGATATAGCGCGCCGATTTGAGCAGATCGAACTGTGGGTCGCGCAGATCGAAGTTCAGCCGGTACCAAAGCGCCTGGTTGCTGACCGCCTGGTAGACATATTGGCCGCTCGGTGGAATAGGCTGATTGATGGTTGAACGATACAGGCAAATAAAGCGCTCTTCAGGGTTGTTGGCCGGGCTTTCGCGTTTGAAACGGAAGCGCACCGTCACTGGGCATTCATTATTGGTGATGCCTGCATTAGGGATGTTCTGGCTGATCACGCGCGCCCACATGGTAAACTCTAGCGAGCGATATTCCGATACATCGAGATCGAGCGTTTGTGCAATGCCATAGCCATACGATTTGCTCTGGTTGCCCTGGCGCTCGAATTGGGCTAGAAATACGGTTTGATCTTGCGGGCAAAGAAATGCCGAGGGCGTGGTAGGGTGACAGGTTCGATATACTGTCAGATGCGCAGCTTGTATCTCGGCGGCAGTTACCGATTTGTCGAAATCGACGCCGATTTCGGCCCAGGTGTTAATGCCATCGCGGGGGGCACCTGCCATATATTGGTCGAAGCCACCATCGGTAATCAAGTTCCAGCTGGCAGGCTGAATCGGCGCGATCATGCCACTGGTGTCGATCTGCACTTTTTCACCGCTCCGCACCACCACACTTCCGGCGCTGTTGTGCACCTCTAGGCTACCGCTGCGCACGGCTACCTCGGCCATTAGCGGCGTACCCAGGTTGGTTTGCTCGGGCACTAAATGCGGCTTGGGAACATCAATACTGTAGCTGCCGCCCAGGGCCATCACAATCTGAATATTGTGCGAAATAACAACCGTGTAATGCACATCAGCGTATTGCTGGCCTTCGTTGGCGGCGAGATCGTAACGCACATAGCCAGCGTTTTGGGTAAACGCTACTTCTTCCCGCCGATGCGACCAGCGCGAAACCTGGAATTGGTTCAGTGTCAGGTCGGCACCGGTGGGGTAGGCCCATACCTGAATATGCGTGCGATCGGGCATGAGCACCGATGCAACCGGGCCATAGCCCGCCTCAGGCACCGCGAACACGCGATAATTCTCCTCTAGCTCCTGGCACTTTTCGGTCGTTGGTGCAATGGTGCAAGGTTTGGAGGGCGTGGTGCGGTTGGTGCTATCGCGCGGCTGGAAGGTAACCCCGGCAGGTGCATGAACACGGACAATCGTACCATGGCCTTTTTCCATAGCATTGGCGTAATACCACCACCCGGCGATGCTGATCGATGCCACGAGGGTGCAGAAGATCAGGAAGAAGCTCATGAGCATGAGCCATGCGCTGGCGATGGGGTTGTTGCGCCAGCGGGGCGGGTTAGCGGTCGGTGCAGTTTCGGCCATGATATTCCGAAGGAAAGGGCAGGCGCGCCAGAATATAAGATGATTGCGCGTTAGCGCGCCGCGCCTTTTGCCTTAATACACAGAAAGGTAGCGGTCGATCTCCCACTGGCTCACGGCGAGATGGTACGATTCCCATTCCTGGGTTTTCGCCTCAACAAAGCGCTCAAGCACATGCGGGCCAATCGCGCTGGTAATTACTTCGTCGCGCTGTAGCTCAACCAGCGCATCGCCGAGCGAGCCGGGCAGCGTTTCGAGATTACGCGCGCGCGGGTCGACATGGTACAGATCTTCTTCCGCAGCTGCTGCCAGTGGCAACTTGCGCTTAATGCCATCGAGCCCAGCCATCAGCATCACCGCAAATGCCAGGTACGGGTTACAGGCCGGGTCGGGGCAGCGCAGCTCGGCGCGGGTAGCCTGCGGGCGCTGCGGGCTAATGCGCGGCACGCGCACCAACGCCGAGCGATTGGTGCGGCCCCAGCTCAGGTAAACTGGCGCTTCATAGCCCGGCACCAGCCGCTTATACGAATTGATCAGCGGCGCCAGGATGGCAATCATTCCCTTAGCGTGGGCCAGCAGCCCGGCAATAAAATGGCGCGCCGTTGCCGAAAGACCATATGGGTCGTTAGCATCGTAGAATAAATTCTGCCCGGTTTTCAGGTCGCTCAGGCTTTGATGGACATGCATGCCACTGCCGTTAATCCCCGAAATAGGCTTGGGCATAAATGTGGCGTGTAGCCCTTGCTGCTGGGCAATTGCTTTTAAGGTAGTGCGGAAAGTTACCGCATGATCGGCGGTGCGCAATGCCGGGCCATATTTGAAGTCGATTTCGTGCTGGCCGATCGCAACCTCGTGGTGGGCCGCCTCAACTTCGATGCCGAAGGCCGAAAGCGCGCGCACCATCTGGCGGCGAATATGCGAGGCCAGGTCGGTCGAAACATCGAAGTAGCCCGCAACATCATGCGGGTCGGCAATGGGCTTCCCGTTTGCGTCAGTCTTGAACAGAAAGAACTCTAGCTCGGGGCCAACGTTATAGCCCATGCCCAGCTGGGCTGCTTCGCTGACGGCATGCTTGAGGATCGCGCGTGGGTCGCCTGCGAAGGGCTTGCCATCGGGCGTAAACACGTCGCAGATCAGTCGCGCAGTGGGGTAGCCTGCCGCGCTATCCCACGGTATCATGGCGTAGCTGTCGGCATCGGGCACCAGGAACATATCGCTTTCGGCAATGCGCGCAAACCCCTCGATTGAGGAGCCATCGAACCACACACCGTGGTCGAGACAGTCGTCGAGCTGCTCAACCGGGATGGTAACATTCTTCACCATGCCAACAATATCGGTGAATTGCAGGTTGATAAACTCGATGCGCTGCGCTGCAACAATCGCGCGAATCTCGTCGTTGCTACGGGCCATGGTCTGTATCCTTATTCCAGGTGTGCGTACTGGTGTGCGCTAGAGTTTGGGCGGCTGTTTACGGTGCAGTGCGCTGGAAGAATACCTGGTAGCTGCCATTGCGTGCGCCGGCAGCGGTCACACGGTAGCGCAGCCGCCCGGTCGTATCGGTTTGCACGCTGCCCGAGCGCGATACGGATTCATCGGGGCGACCTTTCACGGCCAGCGCAACACTGCCATCGGCATTCAGGAGCTCAAGCTGCAATTCGCCGCGCTCGGCCTGTACAATCACAATTGCGTTGAGGTTGGCCTGGGGCGCGCCAGTATCGAGCGTTTGCTCGCTGCGCCCATCGGCGCCAACAAAGGTTGCGCTCAGGTTGCCGCCATCGGGTAGCACATCCGACGATGTGCGCCCACCCGACATAAACAGGCACCCGCTGAGCAGCAGGACACAAACTGCCAGCAACCCAGCGCGCCAGTAGATCGTAGCGGTGCGCAGCCTAGCCATACGCTTCGGGCCGACTATCGGCGTTATATGTTTCCGCAACCGGGATTTCTTCGAGCCGTAGTGGGTTGCGCTTCACCACGCGCAGGTTGGTTTCGCAGTTGGCGCACACCACTTCATTGCCAGGAAGCACATAATCTTGCAGCGCCAGCTTTTGCTTACAAACTGGGCAGGTAGCAAATTCAACGGCCATTAGCTTTCCTCATCATCGTCTTTATGTCACCAGGAACCCGCCGTTTCGTTATGCGAACAGCGAATCGACAAATGCCTGCGAGTCGAACATGGCGAGATCGGTAATCTTCTCGCCAGTGCCGATATAGCGAATTGGGCGCTCAATATCCTGGGCAATCGCAAATGCGATGCCGCCTTTGGCGGTGCCGTCGAGCTTTGTCACTGCCACGTCGGTCACATCGACAGCCTGCATAAACGATTTTGCCTGTAGCACGCCATTCTGGCCGGTTGTTGCATCAATGACGAGCAGTACTTCGTGTGGTGCGCTAGGGATGCGGCGGCGGATGATATTGCGCAGTTTTTCAAGCTCGCGCATCAGGTTGGTTTTGGCGTGCAGCCGCCCGGCGGTATCGATGATCAGGACATCGACATTTTGCGCTAAGGCGGCCTCAACCGCGTCGTAGACGACTGCGCCGGGGTCGGCACCCTGGCCGCGCGTGATTACGGGCACGCCTGCGCGCTCGGCCCAGGTTTCGAGCTGCTCGGTGGCGGCGGCGCGGAAGGTATCGGCGGCGGCGAGCAGCACATTCTTGCCGAACTGGATTTTCAGGCGTTGGGCAAGCTTGGCGATGAGTGTGGTTTTGCCCGCGCCGTTCACGCCAACCACCAGCAGCACATACGGCTGGGCGCTGGCTGGTGGGCGCACCTGATCTTGGAAGACGCGCACCATCTCGGCTTTGAGCATATCTTTGGCTTCGCGCACGCGCTTGACGCCATTGCGGTTGCAGCGGTCTTTGGTGCGGTTCACCAGGTACTGAGTGGTTTCTACCCCCACATCGGCCTGGATGAGCAACATTTCGAGATCATCCCATAGCTCTTCGGTAATTGGGTCGTCAACAGCAAAGAGGTTAGAAATCTGGCCGAAGAGGCCGCTCCGGGCCTTGGCGGTGGCCTGGTCGATTTTTTGCTCTTCCTGCTGCGCTTCTTCTTCGGTGCGCGGTGCATCCTGGCCGCGCCCAAACAATCGTCGGAACATGCGCGTATATCCTTTGCTCGGGCTGACCGAGCGATGGTGTGTTCATTTCTTGCGCCGTATTATAGCCTTTGCGCGTGGATTTGTACAAAAGCTTGCGCTTTTGGTGTGCGGCCTACTTTAGGCGAACATATTGATTGCTACCAGTAGCAGGAGTATCAGTACTGGCAGCGAAATCAAGCCGAGAACACGTATGGATAAATGCTGCTTCAGTGCTGCTCTGTCGCGGTCGGACAGCAACAAAGGGGTCTTGGGTGCCGATATGAGCACAGATTGTTCACCCACACGCGCAAGCGTACCCAGCACAAACACGCGTTCGCCATCCCGAATGTGGCGCTCGTAGATACGTAGCACGCGGTTGGTGCCTAGCCATGTGCGCGTTTTCACGTTCAAGTGCTCAAGTGTATCAAGAGTAGCCCTATTCAGGCTGCCGAAGAAGCGTTGTTGCGTGCTCCATCGGTCGAATAGGGTGAGGGTTGCGCCGCTAGGGTCTACTTGCACCCGGCCTGTACCATCGTCGAGCAGCAAAGGTGCATCGGAGCTGCGGTTCAATATGATTCGCCAGCTGCCACTACGGCCAGTGCTACGATATTCTTGTATCTCAATGTTCCAAAACACGCATGGCACGCCCGTAAACGGGCTGGTGAGCGTAGCGCCGTGGGCGCTACCATCCAGGGCCGCCGGACCAGTAGCGGGAAGTAGCGATACATTTCCAACCGGCGCGCGCCGAATGCGGCGGATTTGGGCGATAAGGCTGATCAACTGTGCCTGGCAGAAGGCGAGCACTAGCCCAGTCATCAGGAGCAAAAATAGAGATATGACGGCACTACCGGTCATGACTTCCTCTCAGCACGAGTGAATTACTCTGGCATCAAGGAATACGTTATGCTGCGCTAAAGGTTGCGCTGTATACTAGGCCCACCCCAGGTTATCGGGCTTTTTGGCTTTGCTGCCAGTTGCGCTCGCGTCTTCGCCTTCGTTGTCGCCTTCGCCGCTCAGCTCTTCCTCCATCATCTGGTCAACCATCTCATCCCAATCGTCGCCTGCTTCTTCGCCAAGCTCTTTGCCGAGCTTTTTGGCCCAGCGCGCAATCGAACGCGGGTCGCTTTCATCGAGGCCCGCCAGCATAGAAGGATCGGCCATATTTTCGAAGCGCGTATCCTCCGATTTCACCACAGACACGCGCGAGACTGCGCGCCGCACGTTGGTATCGGCGCAGCGTGGGCAGGCAAGCCCTGGCGGATCGTTAAAGCCGCGCACAAGCTTTTGAAAGCGTCCGTTACAGTTAGGGCAAAGGTATTCATAGATTGGCATGGGTGCCTCCAGTACGTCGTTGGCAGTTGGCAGTTGGTAGGAAGCCAGAAACAAAAAGCGTTGGTGGTATGGCAACCTGCAATGTGTGATGCTACTGCGTGCTTTTTAACGCTTTAATGGCGAGCGGCAGGCGTGGCAGTAGGTCGCTGGCGAGTGCGCCCATATCGCCAAGCTCATCGCGTACCAGGCGACCTGCCGCGCTGTGCAGGTACACGCCCAGCACCGCCGCATCGTAGGGAGCTAACCCTTGCGCCAGCAGCCCGGCAATTGCGCCAGCCAGCACATCGCCGGTGCCAGCGGTGGCGAGCGCCGGGTTGCCGCCATCGTTCACGGCGGTGCGGCCATCGGGGTGGGCAATCACCGTAGTTGCACCTTTAAGCACAACAATCTGGCCCCAGGTATGGGCCGCTGCTTCTGCCGCCTGGATATGGTCATCTTCGAGCGTTTCGACTCCGAGCAAGCGTTTGAATTCGCCTGGGTGCGGCGTGAGCACGCAGCGTTCGCGGGGCAGGTGTTCCCACCACTGCTCGATCTGGCTCAGCAGCGTCAGGCCGTCGGCGTCGATTACGGTTGGCGGCAGCTCGGGGCGCTGATGCTCGGCAGGCTTATCGGGGCTGAACCCGATGCGGAAGCCAATGTGCCCACGCTGGCGCGGCGCTTCAATCCCGAGCAGGCGCTCGATGAACAGGCGGGTTGGCTCTTCGCGGCCCAGCCCTGGCCCAACCAGTAATGCCTGAATAGTATCGAAATGCTTAAGCGCTTCATCGGCGGCGGCCTCACCTAGCGCACTCCAATCGGCCTCGGGGAGCGGCAGCAGCGTAATTTCGGGCAGGCGGCCGGGTGCCAGCAGCGCCCCCCGACCATTGGCAAGCGTTACCAGGCCTGCGCCAACGCGGGCGGCGGCGGCGGTAGCCAGGCTGGCCGCGCCCGGGTAAAGTGCCGAACCGGCGATAGCGAGAACCTTGCCAAAGGTACCTTTATGTGCGTCGGCTGGGCGGGCGGGCAGCAATGTGCGCGCCAGCGCAGCATCAATGGTTATACTCATAATTGCCTCCAACTGGGCTAAAGCCAGGCCAATTTCGGCGATCTCAATGGTTCCGGCATATGTTCGCCCCGGCGGCTGGAGCAGCCCGCGCTTGATTATGCCGGTGGCGACAGTGGTCGTAGCGCGCAGGGCGATGCCCAAAACTGCGCCGCTATCGGAATGTACACCAGTGGGCATGTCGATTGCAAGAACCAGCGCATGTTTTGCCTGGTTCACCGTTTCTACAATTGCCGCTAACTCGCCCGCTATCGGGCGGCTGGTGCCCATACCGAGCAGTGC
>JAFEAS010000114.1:7531-31444 GCA_018266315.1 Chloroflexi bacterium SZAS-1
ATCGGCACTGGCGCTATACTCGGCGATTGCGCGTTTCTGGCAGCGCTGCCAGTTGGCGTCGTCGCTTGGGTCGGTGCGTCGCCAGAGGTAGAGCGCAACGGTTGCGCCGGCATCGTGCAGGTGGCGCGCCACCACCAGCCCATCGCCGCCGTTATTGCCTGGCCCCACCAGCACCAGCACGTTGCGGCCAGCCATATGCCCAAGCTGGCGCATTGCAATCTGGGCTACGCCCCAGCCCGCCTGTTCCATCAGGCCAGGCCAGGTTGCCCCCGCTGCAACCGCACCCTGCTCAAGCGCGCGCATTTGTTGCGTTGTCACAAGTTTCATGCCGAATCGCGCATTCGCTTTCTGGCGCAGTGCACCGGGTATAGGTGCATGGCCTCATTTTACACGATGCTGCCACCGCTCGGCAATGCGCTGGGCAAAACAACCGGCGAGCGCAGAGGTACTCTACGCCCGCCGATTGCTGCGGCTGAAACTTCTTCAAAGTAAGTAGGTGCTGTTAGGTGTGTGTGCGCCGCAGCTTCAACCCAAACAGCAGCAGCGCCAGCCCGCAAAGCACGAGCCAGGGTGCGGCGATGGCCGAGCTGTCGCCAGTGTTGGGCAACGTGCCGGGCTTGGGCGTGCCAGCGACATTCGAACTACCGGCGGCAGTGGCATCGCTCGAATAGATTTTCAGGTTATCGAAATGCATGTGCATGCCATTCGCATCGACATTGCTGGCGATCAGCCCTACGCCGCCTTTTTTGTACGCGGCGTCGCTGAAACTATCGAGCGATTCGCCGTTCAGGTAGATCGTGAATGAATCATCGACCGCATCAATGCGCAGGTGATTGATGTCGGAAAGCTTCTTGATTAAGGTTGAGGCTTTCGGTGCGATCAGGTCGGTCCATTTGCCTGCGCCGTTGAGCTTACGCACGGTGTATTTGCCGGTGCGTGGATCAATCAGCACCGCGTAAAAATGGGTGGCATCCTGCGCGCGAAAGAGCAAGCCCTGCGCTACATCGCCGGTAAAGCTGTCGCTGTTGTCGTAGGCGTCAATTTCTACCGTACCGTTCGCATAGCTTTGATTGGGCAGGATCGACCAGTGCGTCTCGCCGGGCTTTACGTCTTTGAGGTGGTAGACGCCCGGGGCGTGGAAGCCGCGCGAATAATCTTGCGCGCCAATATTATTTTCAAGCTTGCTTTTGTTTGGGTCGCTGAAATCGTCTTCAAACACGAGCTTGCCCACTGGCGCGGGCGGGGCTGCCCCAACCAGCGTGGGGAAGAGCAGCATCAGCGCCATTACCATCAGCCCTGCCACACTCAATGATCGGTTCAATGGATCCCCCTTTCAGTATGGTGACGATCGGTAGTGCGCCGCGCTGCGAGCGGCACGCCTGCATTATGGATTGGCCGCACAGCGGAACCCGACCTCGTAAAATGGCACATTCGGTGGCGCACCTTCGTCGCGGGCGAAGGCGCGCGCTTTGCCTGCGGTTTGCGCCCACGAGCCACCACGGAAGACCCGTTCGCCATCGCCGGTTTGCTGCTCGCGGCCATCATTCGGGTCGTAGGGGTAGGGCTGGTAGAGCGAGCTTGTCCATTCACGGACATTCCCGGCCATATCGAAGGTGCCATTCAGCTCGGCGGGGTAGGTGCCAACTTTCATCGCATCACCCGCGCCGCCCTCGTCGGAGTTGAGCAGTGTACTGTTGAAATCGCCCGACCACGGCCACACCGTTTTCGCGTGCTTGGCTGCATCCCAGCTCGCCGCTTTTTCCCATTCGGCCTCGGTCGGCAGGCGCTTGCCCGCCCAGCCGCAGAAAGTGCTGGCCTGCTGCCAGGTCACATTGATCACCGGGTACTGGTCGAACTCAGCCTGCGTGCCATATTCTGGGTGGCGCGGCGACGCATTGGTGCTCAGCGGCGTGCACGCCTTGGCCGCTACACACGCGCGGTAGCGCGCATTCGTCACCTCGTAGCGGTCGATATAGAAGTCGGGCAGCGTGAGCATTTGTGGCGGTTCGTGTGGGTTAAAGTTACTGCCAATCACAAACTCGCCGCCCGCAATCAGCTGCATGTCGCCATTAGCGTCTTTGCGCTCGGCGGGGTTTGCCGACGCCTTGGCGGACTGATCGGTACTCCAGATCTGGAGATCGTCGAAGTGCATATGCGGAGTGACAGCGTCGATATTCGCTACTATCATGCCAATCATGCCCAGTGAGTAGGTGCTATCGTCGTAGGTGCCAAGCTGGCTGCCGTTGAGGTAGAACGTAAGCGTGTGCTGGTTGGCGTCGATACGCAGTGTGTTCTTTTCCTTGCCCTGGTTGATCAGCGCTGAGGGTGTCCAGGGTATTAGTTCGCTGATCTTATCGGTGCCTTGCTGGGCGCGCAGACTGTAGGCTCCGGCGCGTGGATCGATCATCAGCGCGTAGTAGTGATTCAGATCAGCGGCACGAAACACTATGCCTTGTGAAACGCTGCCTGCCTCGCTGTCGCTGTTATCCCAGAGTGTAATCTGAACGCTGAAATTGGTATAGATCTGGCTTGGCATGAGCACGGCCTGCGTCTGGTTATTGTTGGGTAATTTCATATGGAAGACACCCGGGGCGTGGAAGCCGCGCTCGAAATCTTTGGCACCGCGCAAGTCGGCCAGCCCGTTCGGGTCGAGCCGACTCAGGTCGTTGAAGTCGTCGGTGTTTACCAGTTGCCCCAGCGGCGGGGGCATATTGGCGGCAGGGATAGTAGGTGCTGGCGCGGCGGTGGCTGTTGTCGGGCTGGCGGCTTGGATGGCGACGCTGGTTGGCGGTGCGTTAGAAGCCGTAGTGGCGCTGATTGCGACAGTATTGGGCGGTCGCCTGAATTGCCAGGCCAGCACTCCAAGTAATCCCAGCAGCGCCACGGCACCAATTGCCAGCGGCAACAGCATCGTGTTGCGGCGCGGGCTGCCCGGTGGAACTGGTGCGGCTGGCACAGCCGGTACTGCTGGCACACTATGCGACACTTCGGCGGTGCGCGTGATAGGCTGCTTGCCCGCTGCTACAGGTATAACCGGCTGAACATTGAGGCCATCTGTGGCTGTGGCGCTACTGCTTGCGGCCTGCTCTTGTGGCTGTGGCGTGGTGGTTGCACCGAGCTGGTGCGGCGATGTAGTGCTCTGCCGCGCCGCCAGTGCCGCATTGCGCAGCGCCTGGGCATCGGCGTAGAGCGGGTCAACTGCGATAAGCTGATCGAAATACACGATTGCAGCATCCCACTGGGCGTTTTTGAACGCATCGACGCCAGTTTCATACAGCGTATTATGCTGGGCGCGCTGGGCATGGAGTGTTAGCTGATTGCTAGCTTGCTCCAGCGCTTCGGCCATGTCGGCGGCGCTTTGGTAACGCTGCGCCGGGTCTTTGGCGAGTGCGCGCTGAATGACTGCCTCAACTGATTCGGGTATATCGGGCTGAATGCTGCGCGGCGAGGGCAGCTCGTTATAAATATGCTTTACCAGTACGGCCATGGGCGTATCGGCATCGAAGGGTACCTGGCCGGTCACTAATTCGTACAGCACTGCTCCTACAGCATACAGGTCGGTACGGGCGTCGATCGGGCGTCCGGTAGCTTGCTCGGGGGCCATATAGGCAGCGGTGCCGATCACCTGATTCGCCATTGTGATCCGGGCCTGGTTTTCGTTGATCAGCTTGGCAATGCCGAAATCGGCCAGCATGGGCCAGGTGTCGGAAGGCAGCAAAATATTACCGGGTTTAATGTCACGGTGAATAATGCCGCGCTTGTGAGCATAGTCGAGCGCATTGCACACCCGCCGTATGAGCGGTAGGGCGCTCGCGGGCGGCATGGGTGTGCCCACGATATCGCGCAGCGAGCGCCCCTGGTCGATATATTGCAGTGCCAGAAATAGAATGTTGTCGCCCTCACCATAATCGTAGATTGGCAGAATATTTGGGTGCTGCAGCGCAGCCATCGCACGGGCTTCGCGCTTAAAGCGCTCGGCGAACTGGCGGTCGGCGCTTTCGCCCATCACCTTGATCGCAACCGTCCGGTCAAGTGTTTCCTGGTAGCCTTTGTACACCACGGCCATGCCACCCTGCGCAATAACGTCGGTGATGAGGTATTGGCCTAAGCGCGTACCAATGCGTGGATCGCTCATAACGCCTCTCTACGGCTGGGCGGGCAGTGGGAAAAATGAGGTAAAGGATTCGACTCTTCTCACGGGAGTGCGCAACGTCAGCGCATGGCTCTGCGGGTGCCGAGTGAGAAGGCTACATTAGCGTAGAAGAACAAATAGCGCGACGATTAGTGCTACCACTACCGCCCCGGCAATAACCCAGGCGATGATGACGCTCTTGTTGCTGCCAGCGGCAGCGGCAGTGCTGGCGGCTGATGTTGGTGCTGGCGCGGTGGGTTTTGGCGCTATGGCGGGCGTGGCTGGTTGCTCGGGTAGGGGCTGCGTGGACGAGCTAGCCAGCGGCTGCGCGGTAACGATGGGCGTTGTTGGCGCGTTTTGAGCGGCAGCTACCGGCTTGGGCGGGGCCGGAATATCGTCAATTTGTGGGAGGCGAATCGTTGCTAGGTTGCCAGCAGCCTGCTTCGAGCTGGCGGCGGGTGGGCTACTTGGTTTCTGGTTAAGCCGCTCGACCTGCTGGCGGGCTTCAAGCTTTTCGCGCCCTTGTGCATCGAGTGCAGCGCCGAGCAACTCGTTCGCATCCTCGTTGTCCGGGTCGAGCTCAACCAGCTTACGCAGCTGGCCGACGGCATCGTTGAAGCGTTTTTGCTGAAATGCTTCCAGCCCAATCTCGTACAGGCCCGTCATCTGAATCCGCGATTGGCGCTGCTGTTCTAGCTGGCCGGCGACCTTGAGCAGTTCGGCAGACATATCCGCGGCACTTTGGAAGCGCTCGGATGGCTCCTTGGCGAGCGCGCGCTGCAGCACATGCTCAATCAGTGGCGAAATATCGGGGTTGAGTGTGCGCGCAGCAGGCGGCGGCTCGTAGACGTGTTTAGTCAGCACCGCCATCGGGGTGTCGGCATCGAAGGGCACGCGGCCAGTAACTAATTCGTACAGCACGACCCCGGCGGCGTACAAGTCGGTGCGCGCATCGATCGGGCGGCCAGTTGCCTGCTCGGGGGCCATATAGGCGGCCGTGCCGATGATCTGGTTGGCGAGCGTCAGCCGCTGATTATCGTTCATCAGCTTGGCAATGCCAAAATCGGCCAGCAGCGCCCAATTGGGCGCAGGCATAAGCACATTACCAGGTTTAATATCGCGGTGAATAATGCCGCGCTTGTGGGCATACTCAAGCGCTTCGAGCACGTGGCTGGTAAGGCGCAGCGCCGTAACGGGCTGCATGGGGCGGCCCAGCATATTCGCTAAGGTTGTGCCATTCTCAATGTATTGCAGCACCAGATACAACAGATCGCCCTGCTGGTTGAAATCATACACCGGCAGGATATTATGGTGCTGGAGTGCGGCAATCGCGCGGGCTTCGCGTTTGAAGCGGGCGGCAAACTGTGGATCGCGATGGGACGAGAGCACCTTCACGGCTACAAAGCGATCGAGTGCCTCCTGGTAGCCTTTGTACACCGTAGACATGCCGCCACGGCCCACAATATCAATTAAGTGGTATTGGCCTAGTTGCGTATTAAGCAGCTCAGTCATGGGGGGAATTCCTCTGCCCTCGTTCGCGGCTGTATGCGTATCGGCCACCCGGCACATCGCTCAGGTGCGCGCCGGGGACAATATGGGCTTTAGCGGTGCATTATGAGAGAACCGCATACTCATATATTAAACGGAGGGCGACACCAAATTTTATCGCCGTAGCACCCCAAATTCTGGGCTGTTTCGTGGTAGTTGGTAAATGGTCAGAAAAGAGATTACAAAGAGATGGCCTTATTCTACCACTCGAACACCCGTTGTCAATCAATCTTAGGCGTGATACAATGCCCGCTATACCTATCAACGAAGCGAAATTGGGTTTCCACATGGCTCGTGCAACGCCAGGAATTCTGACGTATCGCCGCGCCGATGGCGGTGAAGAACACATCAAGCTGCGCCAGGATATGACGACGCTGGGGCGTTCGGATTCGTGTGCGGTTGTGATTGCTTTGCCTGTGATTTCGCGCCTGCATGCCCGGATTGAGCTGCAACACGATCGGTACCTGCTCTTTGATGCGGGCAGCGCCAATGGCACATTTGTGAATGCCAAGCGGATTGAGCAGGGCGTGCAGCTGAGCACGGGCGATGAGATCTGGCTTGGCTCGAAAGATGTAACACTCCACTTTTCTGACCCCGAAGAGACGTTGGTGATGCAGCCGAACTTCTTGCCGCCGCCGCTCTTCATCGACGAAGACGCCCGCACCGTGCACGTATTTGGCGCGCCCTTACAGCTCAGCCCGCTAGAATATGGCCTGCTGCTGCACCTTGCGCGCAACCCTGGCACCGTGTGTACACGCGAAGGCACCTTTCTGGTGGTGTGGGGGCAGCCATATGACCATACCACATGTGAGGATGCACTGAATGCTTGTATCGCCAAGCTGCGCCGCAATTTACGTACCGCTGCCGAATCGGTGGGCCAGGAGCCGCCGCTGATTACGACTGTGCAACGGGTCGGCTTCCGGCTCGATGCCGAGGTTGGGTTTGCGCCAGGGGCGGGTCGCCCCGCCGACCCGCGTAGCGCATCTTAGGTTGCAGCGGTTTGTGCCGTGCTGTCACCGGCCAAAACTCGGGTAAGACTGATTGCTTCACAGTGTACGTACATATAGAAACCGTTCTTTTCGGCGTAGTTAGCCAATAGTCGAAATTTCGATCATCATCGGGTTGTCACCATCATTCACTATGATGGCGCTGCCGGGCTATACTATGGACATCCTCCAGATACACGAGTTACGCGGTGGATGTTTGTAGCCTGCGGCAAGCGAAAACCGTAAGATACTACAATCGTAGTGCGTCAAACATGCTTGCCCGCATCGTTTAGTACACGGTTGATCGGGCGAAGCATTGGAATACGGTGGGTCGCCGCCGTTAGTACGTCAGAGCCTGACTTCATCGGCTCGCCAGTGGAGAAGCGTAAAGCCATGTCAGATGATCAGAACAACCCAAACCAGCCTGCCAGCGGAGACCCAATGCGCGAAACTGGCATTGTGAATGTCATGACATCGACCAGCATGCACAAGCACCCGACGGCGTTTATCAAAACGCGCCTGCCAGTGCTTGAAGTTGCGCTCGACTGCGAGAAGATGACTGCGCACCTTGAGCCGCTGCTGGCCGGGTTGGCGCGGCCGGGCGAGGTTCCGGCAGTGAAATATGCCAAGCTGCTGGCCTACAAGCAGGGCAATCGCGGCCTGATTCACTACGAGGTGAGCGGCACTGAGTATGGCGAAACCTGCGTTGTCTATGGCAAGCTCTACCCCGAGCTGGGCCAAGCCCAGCGCGTGTGCCAAACCATGCAATCACTCCACGATGATTGTTTTAAGAACTCACCGCTGCTCGGTGTGCCACGCGCGCTCGGCTGCATTCCCGAGATGTCGATGCTGGTGTACGTGCCTGCCGATGGCGAAATGCTTGGCGATGTGTTTGGTGGCGAAAACGCGCTGCGCTATGTTGATTTGGCTGGGGAATGGCTGGGTACACTCCATACCTTCCCACTCAAGATCGAAAAGCATTTTCGTCTGGCAACCGAGCTGGTGAATGTGCAAGCCTGGGCAGTGCTGGTAGGCCACAAATACCCGGAATATGCTGACGAGGCAATGCGCATCGCCAAGCATCTACAAGATCACGCCAGCGAAATGGCATTTGAGACGCAATCGCCCATCCATAAAGATTTCCACTACGGGCACATCCTGGTCGATCGCGGCCTCAAGGTGATCGACTTCGATGAGATGCGCCTGGGCGACCCGAACTTCGATCTGGCGCATTTCTGTGCCAATTTGCACTTGCTGGCCTACCGGGTAAACGATTCGCCTTACCAGTTTTCTACGCTGCAAAGCGCCTTCTTGCGCGCCTATGCACGCGTGGCCGATTGGGAGCCGAATGAGCGCTTTGTGTACTTCTATGCCTATACCTGCCTCAAGATCATGAAGCAACTGTGCAGCGTGCGCGGCCTGCGCCCCCGCCCCGAAGGCGACGAGCAGCGCAAACAGGTGAAGCTGATGCTCGATCAGGGCATTGGCGCGCTGCCCAATGCCACGCGCCAGAAGCTTTCGAGCAAATTTGCCACCATGATTATGAACGACGAGCGGAAATAATCTGAAGTGCCCGGGTGCGTAGTGAATGTGCCCGCATGCATTACGCGATGTTCGCTATTCCACGAGCATAACAAACGACATGCAGCGCATTGGATATATCATTCGCAGCTATCCACGGCTGTCGCAAACCTTTATTGTCAACGAGATCCTGGCGCTTGAGCAGCTTGGGGTGCAGCTGCACCTGTTTCCAATTACAAATCCGCACGAGCCAATTGTTCAGGCGCAGGTAGCGTCCGTGCGCGCGCCAATCGATTACCTTGAGCAGGCGCGCGGGCGTGGCCCTGCGGCGCTACGGCGCGATCACCTGGCCTTGCTGCGCGCCGCGCCACAGCGCTATGCTCAGGCGCGGGCCTATGTGGCCTGGCGAGCTGATCTTGACCAGGGATATACCACGGCCACACGCGCCGAGTGTTTCGACCAGGCAGTGTACATGGCGGCGCTGTTGCGGCGCGAGGCCCAGGCAGGACGTCCGATCAGCCACCTGCACGCCCACTTTGCGCACGACCCGACGCTGATCGCGCTGCTGGTGCAGCAGCTGACGGGCATTTCGTTTAGTTTCACCGCACACGCACGCGACTTGGTGCAGATTCCGCCGCACAGCCTGAACGAGCGCATCGACCGTGCGACGGTGATGTTGACATGTTCGGCAACGAACCTGGACTATGTTGGGCAGGTTGTGCCCACGCGGCTACGCAGTAAGGTGCGGCTCATTCATCACGGCGTAAACTTGCAGGGCTTTACCCCGCGCTGGGAATATCCCGTGCTGTCAGTGGACGAGCAATCTGCGCCATCTGTGCCACGAATCGTCTCGGTCGGTCGTCTTGTAGAGAAGAAGGGCTTCCCCGACCTGATTCGCGCCTGTGCCGAGCTGAAACGCGCTGGTCTGCCATTCCACTGCGCGATCTATGGGGAAGGGCCGCTGGAAGGTGAACTTCGCCGCCTGATTGGCACGCTAGGGCTAGTAGACGATGTGACACTACCGGGCGCGTGTAGCCAGCAGGAGCTGATACCCGAGCTGCGGCGCGCTGATCTGTTCGCGCTGGCGTCGTTCGTCACCGACGACGGCGACCGCGATGGCGTGCCGAATGTACTGGTGGAGGCGATGGCATGCGGCCTGCCGGTGGTAAGCACCACTGTTGCTGGTATTCCCGAGCTAGTGCGTTCGGGCGTGAATGGGCTGCTGGTGCCGCCGCGCGATGTTGCGGCGTTGGCCGGAGCGTTGGCCGAGCTGCTGCGCGACCCTGAGCGCCGGGCGATGATGGCGCAAACCGCGCGTCGTACCGTGGTCGAACACTTCGATCTACAGGCAGCAGCGCGCCAGATTGCGGCAATTTTCGTAAGATCGCCAGCTCCAGCGTAAAATTCGCATTTCACAACGTTTGATCTATGTATATTCCAAACCAAGCGCGAAGGAACATGCGATGCAGCCCGTACACACCGAGCTGACTGCGCCAGAAATTACCGATACCCATCGGCAGGTGCAGCTCGCCCAGAATACTCAGCTGATGGGGCAATACCTCACGCCACTGTTTTTTTCCGATCATCCTGAGCATAGCGCCGACTGCCGTATTCTCGACATGAAATATGAAGTTGGCGAATATTGCACGCTCCTCTACCAGCTGGGGCCGCGCATGGTTATTGGAACCTTCCGCTGGGGCGCAGCCGAGGGCGAGCTACCCGCCAGTGCCCGGCTGATTGAGCCGCTGGGCATGCAGGTGTATAGCTTCGAGCAAGACCCGGCGTTGCCTGGATTGTCGACTGCGCTCGATCCACGGCGCATGCGTGCAGCACTGGTGAGCGCTTTGTCCGAATACCAGGGCGCTGAGCGCGAGCTGCTGAGTGTGCGCGCGCGGCCATTGCGCTACCGGCCCGGTAAGCGCTGCACCATGCGCTTCGATCTGCTTGAGCGAACCGCCGATGGTGCGCTGCGACGGCGCACACTCTACGGCAAAGCCTACCATCAACTGAATAAGGCCAGCTCGGTGTTTCACGAGATGCAGCTGCTTTCGGATACCGACGCCGTGCGCTCGGGCCGGGCGGTACTTGCGCCAGTGGTCGCGTTTTTACCCGACCAGATGCTCGTGCTGCAAGGCCCGGTCGAGGGCGAATCGCTTGAGATGCTGCTTGAAGGGCTGCAAGGCCAGGTCACCGCTGGCGATGCCCGTGGTTGGGCGGGCGTGCTGCGCTCGGCTGATGCACTCGCTGCCGTGCATACCTCAGGCGTCGCTACCGATCGTGAGCGCCCGATTGACAAAGAGCTCAAGCGCTTTGTGAAGCGCGCAGCACAGGCTGCTACCGTCGATGCCGACGCAGGGGCGCGGCTGCTGGCCCTGGCAAATGCGCTCCCGGCCTGGCTTGAGCATATGCCAGCCTGGGGCGAGCAAATAACGCTAGTGCATGGCGATTGTAAGCACAGCCAGTGCCTGCTGACGGATGCAGGTGTCGCCATTCTCGATTGGGATCATTGTGGCATGGCCGACCCGGCCACCGATATCGGTACCTACTTAGCTACCTTCCGACAGATGGGACTGCACCAGGCGCTCAAATCGGGCGGCTCGGCGGCGGCGGCAGCACGCACGGCCTGGCTGCGGGCGCTGGAAGATGCGTTCCTCGATGAATATGCTGCCGCCAGCGGTTTTGGTGAAGGATTCTACTTCCGCGCGCGCTGGTACGAGGCCGTGGCACTGATGCGTAAGGCATTGCGTGCCTTCTCGCGTGCGCCGCGATCGCCAATGCCGCTGGCGCAGGTTGATGCTGGCTGGGAAATTCTGCATGAACTACCGCCTGCCCAGGGGTAAGCGGCGCTGTTTTGAGGGGTGAGAAAAATGAGTGACGCCAAAGCCATACCGGTTACTAAAACCAAAGCCGAAAAGCCTGCCAAACAGCAGAGCGATCTGCGGCGCGTGCTTTCGATGCTCAATCGCTTCCTGGTCGGTAATCGCATCACCTTCGTGATTGCGATGGTAATGCTGGCGCTCAACTCGCTACTCGATAATCTGGCGGCCTACCCACTGCCGCTGTTCGTGGCCTATTTGAGCAAAAATACTGCGCCGCCACCCTTCGATGGCCCACTACTGGCTGGTTTGTTTGCTACCACCTACACGGCACTCGGCTTTATTGCAGCACTGGTGATTTTGCTGGCGTTTCTTTCCAGCGTCACCGATTCGCTTTCAGAAATATACCTCTCCAAGGGCGGTCGCCAGCTTGGCTACAACTTACGGGCCTCACTCTTCGGTCACTTGCAGAAGCTTTCGTTGGCCTTTTTTGGCCGCCAGCGCACTGGCGACCTGCTCACCCGCGTCACCAGCGATGTCAGTGCAATTGAGGTATTTTCGATCGACTCGCTGAAAGACATTGCTGGAAGCGTATTCACCCTGCTCTCGGCGCTAGCACTGCTGCTACTTGGCTCGCCGCTGGTGGCGTTTGTTGCCGTGCTGATGGTGCCAGTGCTCTCGGTTGTCTCGAACTACTTCGCTGATCGGATTAAGGCGCTTTCTAAGAAAGTACGCGCGCGTGAAGGCGAGCTGGCGGCCAGTACCCAGGAAATGCTCACCTCGATTCGCGTCATCCAAACCTACGGCAGCGGCGGTAATCAGCTCAAGCAGTTTGCAGACATCAGCCAGCAGACCATGGATACGGCCCTGCAAGCGGCCCGCTTGCAAGCCTGGTTCAGTGGCGTGTTTGGTGTGATGCAGGCCGTAACAATTGTGCTCGTGGCAGTGATTTTCACTACGCTGATGGGCTCACAGGGTTACGAGCCAGCCCAGTTGCTTACATTCGTTGGCATTATTACTAATACTTTCAAGCCCACCAAGCGCCTGATTAAGCAGTGGAACGAAGTAGGCAAAATTATTGCCAGCGTCGAGCGCATCGGCGACGTGCTGGATCGCAAGCCAGCGGTTGAAGACCGACCAGATGCCCAACAGGCACCACGCTTTCAGGGCTATATTGAGTTCAGTCATGTGAGCTTTGCCTATGTGCCCGAGCCAGAAGATGTGAAGGAGGGCCAGGTGGCGCAGCCGCGCCTGGCGTTGCGCGATGTGAGCTTTACGGTAGCGCCGGGCGAAGTGGTGGCGCTGGTCGGTGGCTCGGGCGCGGGCAAGAGCACGATTGTGCAGCTCTTGCCGCGTTTGTACGATCCACACGCGGGCGCAATTACCTTTGATGGGCAAGATATCCGCTCGTTCTCACTCGATTCGCTGCGCGGCCAGATGAGCATGGTGCTACAAGAGGCAATTCTGTTCACTGGCACGGTGGCAGAAAACATTGCTTATGGTCGGCAGAATGCCACGCGCGAAGAAGTTGTTGCGGCGGCGATGCAGGCAAGTGCCCACGAGTTCATTCAGAAAATGCCTGACGGCTACGACACCGTGCTGAGTGAGCGCGCCAGCAACCTTTCGGGTGGGCAGCGCCAGCGCATTGCAATCGCCCGTGCGTTCATTCGTAACACGCCCATCCTCATCCTCGATGAGCCAACCACCGGCCTGGATGCGGAATCGACTGAGCTGGTGCAGCTGGCGTTGCGTTCGCTAATGCGCGGGAAAGCGACGGTGATTATTTCGCACGATTTGAATCTCATTCGCCAGGCCGACAAAATTATTGCGATTAAAGAAGGCGCGATTGAGCAGGTTGGCTCGCATAAAGAGCTGCTGAAGCGTGGCGGCTTGTATGCTGACCTGTACAATAAGCAGTTTGGGCAGGTGGTGCAGGAGCAGGGCGGCCAGATGAAGTCGGGCACAACGTCGACATCGCTGCCCGCACCATTGCCGGTAGCCACGATTGCACCTGTTGATGAAGATGATGATGACGTGCCACAGGTGACGCCCAGGGCATTCCAGACGCTGATTGGCAAGGCGTTGCCCGCCCCAGCCTCGCAAAAAGCCTTCCAGACTCTGATGATGCAGGCGGTGGTGCCGCCGCCACCGCCTGCGACGCCTGCCCCTGTAACGCCCGCACCCGCAGCACAAAACGCCACGCCGGCAACGCCTGCTGCACCTGCTGCCCCAGCCCCGGTAGCGCAAGACGCACGCCCGGCTCCGGCACCTTCGGCGCGCCACGCCCAGGTGATGCGCATCGTGCCACTGGCACCACCTCAAAGTGATGCTGCCCCAACGGCTGAGCCAGCACCACCAGCAGCTCCAGCGCCAGTGGCTCCGGCTGAAAAGGCTGCGAGTGCTGCGCCAGCGGCAACCCCAAGCGCTAGCACGCCATCAACAAAAGCGCCGTCGACACCGCCCGTGCCAGCACCGGTGGCACAAGCCCCGGTGGTGCCGCCTGCTTCATCAGCGCCGCCGCGGCCCGCCCCTACTGCCGCAACTGGGCGCACTGAGCTACAGCCTGCTGCGAATATCGATGGCCGCTCGACGATGCGTTTTGGCGAAGAAGATCTACGTGATCTGCGCGCCAGCACCAGCCCGGCCACACCAGCGGTGCAGGCGGGCCAGGCAGGGCGTTCGGGCTTGCGCGGCGAGCGGCTGGATCTGTTGCAGAGCGCTGCCTTCCAGGAAGAGTTCCCAAGCGTGCGCACCGCCTTCGACGCACAAAGTATGCGCGAGCACATTCAGGCCGCGCTGTTTGGCAAGGCTCGCCTGAACTATGTGATCGAAAAGTGTGAGCTTGACCAAGCGACCTACCTGCCTGGCGAGGGGGTGGCGCTGCGCTACGAGGTTACTGCCAAAGATCGAATAACCCTGCAAACGATCGAGCCAATGGTCATTGGCATGGTCTTCCCCAACCAGCTAGCCTGTGCGCTCTATATGCGCGACAAGCTGGCACCGCTGGTAGAATTGATGCGTGGTCGGCCCGAGATAACGCCGTTCGCCACACCGGCTGCGATCATCGAGCCGCTGCATATGATCTTGCATGTCTTCCCAATCGATGGCGAGTTGCCCGCGCTGGTGCCAGCCACCGACCCGCAGCGCATGGTTGAGCTGTTCTGTGAGACGCTGCCCGAGGCAGCCGAAAATACCTTCGATGTCGAGCGCTGCAAGGTTGAGCTAATTGACTATGCGCGGCGCAACCGCTCGGTGCTGCGCTACAGCATCGATGGTAAGCAGCCTGGCAGCGCCCGTGCCGAGCGACGGTTCGTGTACGGCAAGGTGTTTAACGACCAGGCTGGTGCGCTGGCTCAGCCAGTAACCGCCGCATTGCGCGAAAGTGTTCGCACCGTTCGCGGCGGCGCGCAGTTTGCCGTGCCGCGTGCGCTGGCCTGGCGCCCCGACATGCAGCTCTCGCTACTTGAGGCTATTCCGGGCAAACCGCTGATCTCCGATCAGCTCAAGGCGCGGCTACGCGGCAAGCCACTGCCCCAGGGCATGCTCTCGCTGGAAGAGATGATCGCTGTGTGCGCCCAGATCGCCGTGACGATGCACACCTCGAACATCAAGCTCGGCCGCCGCCGCACGCTCGACGAGGAGCTGGCTACCCTGCGCAGCGGCGTGGCCGACATGCAGCGCTATTCGCCCGACTTGGCCGTGCGCCTGAGCAGCTGGCTTGATCAGCTGAGCGCCTACGCTGAGCAGTCCGATGCCCTGCCAATCGGCTTCTGCCACGGCGATTTCACCTACACCCAGGTCATCTTTGAAGGCACGCAGTCCGGGCTGGTCGATTTCGACTCGGTGTGCCAGGCCGAAGCCGCGCTTGACCTGGGACACTTCCTGGCCTACCTGCGCGTGGCAGGTGCCAAGGCTCAACAGCTCGCTTCGGGTGCGCCGAACACGCTGGTCAATGATCTGCGCGAGCAGTTCCTGCAAACTTACATCCGCAGCATGGGCGCACAGGTCGAAGACATTGAACGGCTGCGCGTGCGGGTGTCCGTATATCAGATGGTGAGCTTGCTGCGCCGGGCGCTACGCAGCTGGCAGAAGTTCAAGGGCAGCCGTCTTGAGAGCGCGCTTGCGGTGATTGAGGAGGAAATGGCGTGTCTACCACAGCTCGATTATTAAGTGCCGACCAGCGGCGCGCAATTTCTGCGGGGCTGCACCGCTTCATGCATGCGCCTGGCTGGCTTGGCCCGGCTGGCGATGCCGACATGGTACGCGCCGCGCTGGCAGCTACACCGGCGTTCGCCAATGGCGCGCTCGACGTGCGCAAGCTCAGCGTAAAGCGTATGCGTCTGAAGAAGGGCCAGGAAGGCTGGACCGGCCAGTACGAGATTACTGTGCAGGCCCCCGGTGAACCCGAAGCACGCACCAGCTTGCTGGCTGGTCGCCTGGTGCCGCCCGGCTTTGCCGAGCCGTCGGCAGTGAATGATACAGCATTTGCTGACCCGGCCTGGCGCGTGTACCTGCCCGCGCTGCGGCTTGAGCTACAGCACCAGCCCGCCGACCCGGCGCTACCTGCGCTGCCGTTGCTCACCGACCCAGCCCAGGCGCGCGTTCTGCTCGAACATGGCGTGCGTGCCTGCTCGCCCAACTACGCCGATCTTAGCATCGCGAGCGTTACCATCCGCCACTTGCGCTATAAGCCCGGCAGCCGCGCCACGGTCGTCTATGGCGTTGAGTACGCGCCCGAGCACGCCGACCGCGGTTGGCCGCCGATTATGGTGGCAAAAACCTACAGTGGCAGCAAGGGCAAAAACGCCTACGAAGGCATGGCCGCGCTGTGGCATTCGGGCCTTTCGAGCGGCGAAATTGTGACACTGGCCGAGCCATTGGCCTACCTGCCCGAGCAGAAAGTGCTGGTGCAAGGCCCAATTTATGAAGATCAGACGCTCGAAGATTTACTGAAAGCCGCCGTGGCCGCCAACACCCCGGCAGCCCTCGCCAATCTGGCGCATTTCATGGGCAAAACCGCCGACGGACTGGCGGCGCTGCATACCTCGGGCGTGCGCTATGGCGAGACGATCACCTGGGAAGACGAGCTGTCCGAGGTGCGCGAGGTAATCGCCCGGCTGGCTGGCATGGTGCCTGAGCTGGCCGATGCCGCCGAGCCGCTGCTTCAGCACCTTGAGGCGGTTGCGGCCACTGCCCCACCCGATCCGATTCTGCCCGCGCATCGCGCATTCCGCCCGGCGCAGGTGCTGCTCTACAACGACACGATCGGCTTTATCGACTTCGACGGCTTTGGCCAATCCGAACCCGCGCTCGACCTCTCGCGCTTTACGCGTAAAACCCGCGCGCTGGGTATGGACGCGGCCAAAGTTGATGCGAACAGTGCCGAAGGGGCCGCGCGCCAGCAGCAAATGGAAGCGATCTGCGAGGCGTTTTTGCAGCGTTATGAACAGCATACGCCAGCCTCGCGCCAGCGCATCGCCCTGTGGGAAACGCTGGATCTCCTGACACTGGTGCTCTATTGCTGGACGAAAATTGAACCCGAGCGCCTGCCTGCCAATATGGCGCTGCTTGAGCGCCACCTGGAGGTCAGCGGCCTGCTGAATGGCTGACGAAGTATGGCCATCGCGCTGGCCCGGCGATGATGTGCCCGACATTCCCGCAGCAATCTAGCGTGTGAAGGAAAAGCATCATGACAAGCGGCACTCTGGATGGTTTGCCCGAGTCGGAAGTTACGGCAGGATTGTATAAGTTAGCTGCACTCCCTGCGTGGCTGCTCGCACCATTGCAGGCCAAACCGGTCACTGCGGCGCTGCGCCAGGCCATCCCCGAGTTTGGCAGCGGCGCGCTTGAGCTGAAAAGCTGCAAAATCAAGCGCATGCTGCTGAAGGGCGATGGACATTGGGCTGGCACCTATGCGCTTGGTATCGAAGGGCCAAATGGCAAGCAATCGCTGGCGCTGCGTGGCACCTTCACCCCGCCTGCGCTGCGCACTACGGCACTGCCAGCGGCGACGCCAGATGTATCTTTGGGGGCTGAGGGTTGGCGGCTTGTATTGCCCGAATTTGGCCTTGAGCTTGTGCCCGAGCCGCCCGAAAGCGAGCTAGCCGCTATGCCTCTGCTCACCGACGCCGAAGCCGCGCGGGCGATGCTTGAGCAGGGCATTCGTGAGAACACCTACCCGGATATGCAGATCGCCAGCTGCCAGCCCGAGGTGCTAAGCTACAAGCCTGGCAGCCGCTGCACGCTGCGCTACCACCTGGCCTACCCGCCCGAATTGGCCGCGCGCGGCTGGCCCGCCAGCGTCATCGCCAAAACTTACCGCAAAGATAGCAAGGGCCGCAATGCCTACGAGGGCATGGTGGCGCTGTGGAAGACGCCATTGGCAAGCGGCAGCACCGTGACGCTGGCCGAGCCGCTGGCCTATATTCCTGAGCATAAGGTGATGGTACAAGGCCCGGTGCCCGCCGAGCAATCGCTGGAAGATATGCTGAAAGATGCGCTGACCGCCGACACACCCGAGGCCTATGCCGAGCTGCACGGCTACATGATTCGCACCGCCGCCGCGCTGGCCGCCTTCCACCAATCGGGTGTACGCTACGGCGCAACCGTCACCCTCGATGAGCGCTGGGCTGAGCTGCACGAGCTGCAAGCGCGCCTGTCCACGGCAGTTCCCGAGCTGAACGATGTAGTTACACCGCTGTTGGAGCAGCTCGAAGCGCGCGCCATTGCGGCCCCGCCCGATGCCGCTGTGCCAACGCACGGCACCTTTAACCCCGAGCAGGTGCTTATTAGCGGCCCGCACATCGGCATTATCGACTTCGACGACTTTTGTATGGCCGAGCCTGCGCTCGATGTTGGCCTGTTCATCGCCGCAATTAAGGATATTGGTATGAATGCGCTTGATGATGAGCAGGCGCGCAACCTGGCAGCCCGGCGCGCGCGTCTTGTGCGCCTCGATGCGATCGGCGATGTGTTTCTTACCTTCTACGAGCGCCTGGCGCCAATTTCGCGTGAACGTGTGGCGCTGTGGCAGGCATGGAGCTATCTGCGCGACACGCTGCATTTCTGGGTGAAAGCCAAGCCTGCCGAACCTGATAATGGCCTGCTGATGCTGGTAAGCTTGCTACAGCACATTGGCATCTTCCCACCGCCCGATCCACAGGCTGCCGCAGCCGTAACCGAGCGCGCGCGCCGCCGCGCAGGTATTCCATCTGCACGCTATATGGCCTATGCCAGCGCGCTGCTGGGTGGGCTGGCGGTAAGGGCCGATGATCTGAGCGAGCTACTGGGCATGGCTGCGCCGCTGCTGGGGTAGTGCATAGCTACAACCTGCTAACCCGCAATAGAGCGAGGTTTTGACGATGGACATGGATATTACCACGGCGCTTTCGGGGCAGGCTGGTCTGCCGGGCGTGCAGTGGCTGCTGAATGAGGAGCCGACGCGCGCGGCGCTGCGTGCAACCTTGGCCGCTATGCTCGAACCGGGCGTAGCGATTGGCACGCTGAAGCTCGACCGGGCGAAGTATAAACCTGGCCGCTATATGCAGACCTATTATGCCGTTGAGCTGACTGACGCCGCTAGTGCGCACACGCGCCTGATTGAGGTGAACTGGCTGCCGCCCGGCAAGCCCGACCCGCGCGGTGCTGCCGACGGCATTCCCGCAATGCAGGCTGAGATTATTGAGCGTGGCCTGGCTGCACCCTTCCGCACCCTGGCTGCGGAGAATGCCGCATGGGGCATGTGGGTGCAAGCATTCCCACTCGATGCCGAATATCCCCAACTGGCGCGCCTAGCCGACCCGGCCTATGTGCATGGATTGCTGGCCGATGCGCCAGCCGTGCGCTCGACTGCAGCAAGCTACCGCATTACGCCGATTCGCTACCGGCCCGGGCAGCGCCATGTTTTGCGCTACGACCCGCTGGATGCACAGGGTACAATCGACGCTACTCGGACACTGTTCGCCAAAACGTACAATAGCGAGAAAGGCGCGCGCACCTTCAAAACGGCTACAACGGTCTCGGAATGGCTGGCCCAGCAGCAGATTGGCATTGGTGCGGCGCGGCCATTGGCCTACCTACCTGCCGATAACCTGGTGCTCTACCCGCGCGTCAGCGGCACACCGCTGTCTGATCTGCTGCGCGAACCCGGCCCGGCCACCGACGCGCATTTGCGCGCGGCGGGCGCAGCAATTCGCGCGCTGCACGCTACGCCCGAGTCGCTGGTAGAATTGCAGCCGCATTCCTTCGCCAAAGAGGTGAAGAGCATTCTCAGCGCGGCGGAGTATGTTCACCCGCTGCGGCCCGACACTGGCGCGGCGATCAAGGATCTGGTGGCACGTGCCCAGGCGTTGCACGAGCGTCTGCCAGCGGTAACGCCCGCGTTCGCCTATGGCGATTTCAAGGCCGATCACCTATGGATTACCCCGGCGGGCATGACGCTGATCGACTTCGACACTTGCTACCTTTCCGACCCGATGATCGACCTGGGCAAGTTCCTGGCCGATATTCGCTTCTGGTATGCCGGGTATGGGCAGGCAGGCGCTGCCGAGGCACAACAGGCATTTCTCGCGGGCTACGGCGCGCTTACCCCCGAGCAGCAGGTGCGCGCGCGGCTGTATGAGGGGCTGGTGCTCACTAAATCGACGGTGCGGCGCGTGAAGCTGTTCGACCCAGCGTGGGGCGCGCGCGTAGGCGCGCTGATTGCGCAGGCAGTTGATGCGATAGCGCAGGCCGAGGCAGCGGTCTAAATGTCAACTAATGAGGTGGTACGGCGCAGCTGCCATCGTCGCAGTTCGCATCAGCGGTAGGCGGGCTAACCATCGTTAGCGGGTGCGCATCGGCCCAGGCTTGCTCAAGCGCTTGTAGAAATAGCGCGGTCGGCTGCGCCCCAGAAATCCCATAGCGCTCATCGATCACGAAAAAAGGCACGCCGCCAATCCCGAACGTGCGGGCGCGGGCCTCGTCGGCGCGTACCTCGGCGGCATATGCATCGCCCGCTAGTGCGGCGCGCACGTCGCTTTCGGCTAACCCTAGCTCGGTACCCAGCGCAACCAGCGCTGGGCGGTCGCCAATTGCCGCGCCCTCGGTAAAATAGGCACGCAGCAATCGTTCCTTCGCTTCAGCTTGCAGCCCATGCGCCGCCGCCAGGTGAATCAGCTGGTGGGCATCGAAGGTATTGCCAGGGCACGCAATATCGAGCCGGTAGGCCAGCCCCTCGTGTGCGGCAAGCTCGCTCACATGCGCATTCATCGTGGCGGCGCGCTCGGTACTTACGCCCATCTTCTGTGCCAGCATATCGTTCAGCGAGCCGGACGTGCTACGTGGCGCGCCTGGGTCAAGCTCGAAGCTGCGCCATAGCACCTGTACCTCATCGCGATGCGCAAAAAGCTCTAATGCCGCCTCGAAGCGGCGCTTGCCAATGTAGCACCATGGGCATACGACATCCGACCAGATCTCGATATTCATCGCCTTGTTCCTCTACTCACCGGTGCGGGCAATACCATGTTCGTAGCGGTCAATGGTAGGCAGAAACATCCGATTTGTCAATTACACGCGTTCCGCAGTCGCCCGCGTTTGCGGCATAGTGCCTGCGGCAGCATAGTATCGAACTGTTTTTGTGGGTGTTCCGCTGTTCGCGCAAAGCGCGAACAGCGGAACACCCACTAAGAACGTACCGCTGATTACTTGATTTGCTCGTGCGGCGCCTGGCTACGCCAGGCACCACACGAGCAAACGTAAATTCGAGGCTTGTATCTTCTGCGTTTAGTATGCTGCTAACCCAGCGGCACCAGCAGGTAGGCCGCTCGCTCCTGGCAGGGCTTGCAGGCTCCCATCGGCTTGAACTGCGAAGGCGCTGATACTATTACCACGTGCATTGCGAACATACAGGAACAGGCTATTATTGCTCAGCGCCATGTCGGTTGGGCCGTCGCCAGTCAGGCCGGTACGACCGTCGGGTGTGAGCAGGGTGAGGTTCCCATGCTCGCTAATGCGGAACCCTGAGATTGAGTTGCTGCTCGCAGCGGCGTTGGCAGTGTAGGCATAGCGCCCATTTTTGGTTACTACCACCCAGCACGCAGCTCCCTGGAATGTTTGTGCCGAGGCGCTTCGTACCGTGAGTGTGCCATTATCTTTCAGCACATACGATGATGCAGCACTGAGCCCATTTTGCCCACCACCAGCCTCGGATACGACGAGCTGGTTGCGCTTGCCGAAGGCGAAGCCAAACGGTACCGCGCCAGCGGAATGATTCACGATTGGGCCAGTAGCTAGCCCGTTCTTGCCAACGCGATAGGTGTCGATTGTCTGAGTGGCGCGCTCGGTTACGACTAGCGCATCGCCATCTGGGCTGAATTGCACCTGCGCAGCTGCGGTTGCACTGCCGCTAAGCGGGCGCGTTGAGTTTGCGATAGGCGCTAGCTGCCCATGCTGGGCGCCGCTGAAGCCAGTAATATTACCCGCGCCGTCAGCATTCAATACATAAAGGAGATCCTTGTGAACAGTCAGGCTGGTTGGACGCAAACCACCAGAAGGTACCCGCTGCGTCAATACCAACCGTTCATGCCGAACGCGAAAGACCGAAATATCGTTGCTACCCGCGTTTACCGCAAACAGCCACTGGTGGTTTTCACTGAGTATCAACGCTCCCTGCGAGCCGAGCCCGGTGCCTGTACCGGTGCCACCGGTGGAGTAGCTGCCAGCGAGGGTAAGCGCGCCATCGGCGGCGCGGTTCCAGGACATAACCGCATTACCGTTAGGTGAATTGGTGAGTATATAAACGGCGCCAGAACTATCCGAGTTTGCCGAGGCAACCCCAATATTAAGAACGATAAACGCCGTAAATATACCGATGATCAGGCGAAAAGCGTGAGAAAGATGCGAGCGTGTCATGAAACACTCCTTGCATAGTAATGCTGAACCATAAGTCAGCAGTACATTGATGTCGAGTGAAGCAGTGGAATTACGCCCGATCGCTGCGTTTTTCCGTGTATAATATGCTTCTGCAACAAAGTCTAGGCTACGATGATTTTGTTACACCCTTCATGCAGGATGTTTGACAGCACATAATAAACCTTGTACCCTTGCCCTGACGACCTCACCGAGCCTCTGGGAGCAGCAACCAATGCCATCGCTACTCATTGCGACAACCAATCAAAATAAGCTGCGCGAGTATGCCGCGATCTTTGCTGGCTTACCGCTCGAGCTGCGCACGCTGCGCGACCTTGGTATTACCGACGATGTTGACGAAACTGGCGCGACTTTTGCTGAAAATGCACGCCTCAAGGCTGCGTTCTACGCGGCGCGCAGTGGTCTGCCCGCCTTGGCTGATGATTCCGGGCTGGAAGTACACGCGCTGGGCGGTGAGCCGGGGGTGCGCTCGGCGCGCTACGCCGGGCCAGGTGCCAGCGACGCCGACCGCAATGCGCTACTCTTGCAGAAGTTAGCGCATGTGCCATTTCATGCGCGGCTGGCGCGCTTTGTGTGCGCCATTGCACTCGGCTTGCCCGATGGTACACTCGAAGATGTTGAAGGTTCACTTCCTGGTGTCATCGATATGGCTCCGCGTGGCACCCATGGCTTTGGCTACGACCCGCTGTTCTACGTGCTAGACGAAAATGCTACCCTGGCCGAGCTGCCGCCGGAACGAAAAAATGCTATTAGCCACCGGGCGCAAGCGGCCCGTGCTGCTCGTGTTGTACTTGAGCGCTGGGTAGCACAGGGACTGCTATAAACGATAACCAATATACCAGGAGGGAATAGATATGAGTACCGCTGTATTACCACGCGACCAGATGGCACCAGAATATACCTGGGATACCGCCAGTGTGTTCCCGAATGACCAGGCGTGGGAAGCCGAGATTACACGCATTATTGATGCGCTGCCTGGGATTGAGCGCTTTCAAGACCATTTAGGCGATAGCCCAGCCACGTTGTTAGCCTGGTTTGAAACTAGCGAACGGCTGCTCAACGCCGCCCATCGCGTCTACTTCTATGCCAGCATGTTCCACAATACCAATACCGCCGATCAGCAGGCTGCGGCGAAGGATGACCGCGCTTCGGGCCTGATTGCGCGCGTATATACTGCCGTATCATTTGCCGAGCCTGAGCTGCTGGCGCTAGGGATCGAGCGCCTGCGCGCGTGGGTGCGCAACGAGCCGAGCCTGGCGAACTATGCCCACTATGTCGATCAGCTTGCACGCCGCCAGGCGCATATCCGCTCCGCCGAAGTCGAAGAGTTGCTGGGCCTGGTACAAGAGCCATTTGGTGCCGCCGAGTCGATTCATGGGATATTGTGCGATGCCGATCTGCGTTTTGCACCAGCGCATACCGCCAGCAATACACTGGAGGTAGCCCAGGGTAATATCAGTGCCCTGCTCGCCAGCCCCGACCGCGAAACGCGGCGCACCGCCTGGCAGAGCTACGCCGACGCTCACCTGGCGCTCAAAAACACCATGGCAACCTGCCTGGCCAGCGGGGTGAAGCAGCATGTCTTTGTTGCGCGGGCGCGCCGCTACGATTCGGCGCTTGAGGCGGCGCTCTCCAGCAATTTCATTCCGCTAGAAGTGTTCCATAATCTGATCGATACCTACCGCCGTAACCTGCCGATCTGGCACCGCTACTGGCGCGTGCGGCGGCGCGCCTTGGGCTACGACACGCTGCACGTATACGATATTAAAGCCCCACTTTCGGGCAAGATGCCGCAGGTACCACTTCAGCAGGCCATCGATTGGATCGGCGCAGGCATGCTGCCGCTCGGCGACGAGTATGTGAGCGTGCTACGCGATGGCGTAACCGAGCAGCGCTGGGTCGATGTGTACCCAAACCAGGGTAAACGCATGGGCGCATACTCGCACGGTGTGCCCGGCACACATCCCTTCATCCTTATGAGCTACAACGACGATATTTTCAG
>JAFEAS010000115.1:0-8320 GCA_018266315.1 Chloroflexi bacterium SZAS-1
CCTACCAGGTGTACGAGGCGCGCGCCTATGGTGCCGACGCGCTGCTGCTGATTGTCGCTGCGCTGGATGATACGCGCATGGCCGAATTGCTGGCGCTGACGCACAGCTTGGGCATGCAGGCGCTGGTAGAAGTGCACGACGAGGCCGAGCTTGAGCGTGCGCTGGCAGTTGGCGCGCGCATTATTGGTGTGAATAATCGCGATTTACACAGCTTCGTCACGACGCTCGATACCACCCGCCGCGTGGCGGCGCGCCTGCCCGCACAGCATCGCCCGGTGCTGGTGAGCGAGAGCGGCATTTTTACGCCCGCGCATGTGGCCCAGGTGCGCGCTTGGGGCGCCGATGCCATCCTAGTGGGCGAGGCGCTGGTGCGTTCGCCCGATATCGGCGCGCATGTGCGCGAGCTCGCCGGTGTGGCGCGTGAACAAGCATTGATTTAGGCAAAATGGGGGACCATAGTACAATGTGGCGGGCTAGCCAGGGCCGATGGTTATGCTATACTGTGCCTGCTTGTATGCTCGCCAATTGTGCCCTGGAGCACCTGTGCCTAGTAAATTTCGCCCGGATGACTGGGACCGCCTCTTCGCACCTACCGCCCCGCGCCGGGGTGGGCCACTGCGCACATTCATCAATCTGCTGATTGCGATTGCGATCGTCAGCCTGCTCGGTCATGGCGCGCTCTGGGCCAATACCATTCGCCAGCAGCGCTTTGAGCAGGCCGTGGCAACGGCTACAGCGGCTGCGGCTACCGCGCTGCCCCAGCAAACCGCCACGGTGCTGGCCGAGCTGAATGCTACGGCTACCCTCCAGGCGATTCGTACTGCAACGGCGGTAGCCCAACAGTCGCCCACCCTCACTACGAGCGTGCTGAATGGTGGTAATGTCCGTGCGCAGCCAGTGAGCGGCCAGCCGCTCGATCAGGTCAACGCTGGCGAAACCGTGCAGCTACTCGGGAAAACCACCGATGCCAGCTGGTTCCGTATAAGCTACACGCGCAATGGCCAGACGATTACGGGCTGGGTGAGCCGCACGCTGCTCAAGCTCGATCCCGCAGTCGAAGCGCGTGTTCCGTAGCAGGTGCTGTGGTAGCATAAGGTTTTGTGTGGGGTTGTTTCGCTATAGCGGCGGAGCAACCCCACAGCTATATATCTGTACATTGACGGCGCGCCAGCGAGGCGTTAAACTAACATTCATTGTACCAACACTCAATACTGGCGGCCCGACGCCTGCCACCGAAGGAGCAGCATGATCCAACGAAATGTACCCCGATGGTCGCAGCTCAGTGCCGCTGCCGTCCACCTGTATACTGCCAGTGGTGCGGTGCTCGCGTTTTTAATGGTACTCGCCGCCATTCAGGGGAATGCGGTACAAGCGCTGTGGATTAGCTTATTTACGCTGGTGATTGATGGTACCGATGGCATGCTGGCGCGGCGCTTCCGGGTCAGCGAAATGTTGCCATGGTTCGATGGTCGCAAGCTCGATGATATTGTCGATTACTTGACCTATGTGTTTGCACCAGTTTTGCTGATCTGGCAGCTCGGGCTGCTGCCGGGCGGGATTGCGGGTATGATGATTGCGGCGCTGCCGTTACTCGCTTCGAGCTACCAGTTTTGCCGGGTTGATGCGAAAACCGACGATCACTTTTTTCTCGGCTTCCCCAGCTACTGGAATGTCATCGCCTTCTACGCAATTGTGCTGAACCTCTCGCCAAGCACGGTGGGCGTAGTGCTGATCTTCTGGTCGCTGATGGTGTTTGTACCGATCCGCTACCTGTACCCAACTCGCACCGAGTCGTTCCGCTCGACAACCCTAACATTAAGTGCGCTGTGGTTGCTGAGCTTCATCGTTATTCTGGTGCAAATGCCCACACCAAATACGCTGCTGGTTAACGTTTCCTTACTATATATTGTGTATTATGTGGTGCTGAGCCTGTATATGACCTACCGCACCATGCGTAGCCAGAAGATCTAGCCGGGCTTTTCCAAAGCAATGCCAGATACCCATCACGAAACCTATACGCCCTCGCCCGACCCAGAAACGGCGCTGCTGCAACACGAACTGAGCGAAGCCCATAAAACGATCCGCGCTCTAATGCGCCAGCTCAATAAGGAGCAGCAGCGCCACGCCGAGACGGTGCGCGCGCAGAAGAAAACAATTGCGAATATGGAAGAGGCGGGCCGCGAGCGGATTTCGCTGCGCAACGAGCGCGCCATGTGGCAGGCGCGCGCCGAAGCCGAGCAGGTAGCGATGCCGTTTAAGATTGGCGGCTTGACGATTGATATGACGGCCGATGAGGTGGAAGCTATTCGCAAGGCGCTGGCGCGGCTGTATCAGCCCGACACCGAGAGCAACACCGAACGCCTCAAAACCTGGAATGCTGCGCTTGACGGGCTTGACGAATCCTGATGCCGTGTGCTAGCCCCCAACGTGCTTGATTTTGTAGCCCATCGCCGCCAGCGCGGTCGCCACCCGCTCACGGTGATCGCCTTGAATCTCTAGCTCCCCATCCTTGAATGTGCCCCCCGCGCCACATTGCTGCTTAAGCTTCTTCAATAGCGCCTCGAAGGTCGCCGGGTCGTGCTGCAGGCCGCCGATGACGGTAACGGTTTTGCCGCGCCGCCGCTTGCTATCGCGCCAGATGCGCGCGGTTTGCTGCGCAGCCGAAGGGTAGGCCGTTGGTGCGGGTTGTGGCTCGGGTTCGGGCGTGGGGTCGGTGCTGTACACGAGGCGCGCGTTTGATTTAGGCTTCATACTATAACCCCAACACTGGGCACGGCATACGCTTCAGAAAAACCTAGTATACTATGTCAGTATCCAAAAGACCAGCAAAAGGTATTATTATGACACGCAAAAGTGGTGTATTGCTCCATCCTACGTCGCTGCCGGGCCGCTGGGGAATTGGCGACCTGGGCGATGCGGCGTACATATTTGTGGAATTCCTGGTGGTGGCGGGCCAGCAGCTGTGGCAGGTGATGCCGCTCGGCCCCACCGGCTACGGCGATTCGCCATACCAGGGCTTTTCGGCGTTTGCGGGTAACCCGCTGCTGATTAGCCCGGAGCGGCTGGTGAGTGCGGGCCTGCTCGCCGCCGCCGACCTGGCCGATGCGCCGATGTTTCCCGATGACCATGTGGATTTTGGCGCGGTGATTGGCTGGAAGCTACAGCTGCTACGCCGTTCGTTCGCGCATTTCAAGCAGACGGCGACCGCTGAGCAGCGCGCGGTATTTGCAGATTTTCGCACCGAGCAGCGCGCATGGCTGGCCGATTATGCGCTGTTTGCCGCGCTCAAAGGGGCGCATAATGGTGCGGCCTGGAATAGCTGGGAACCGGCGCTGGCGCGGCACGAGGCACATGCCGTGAACGAGCAGGGGAGCCGGCTGAGCACCGAAACCGAATTTCATGCCTATATGCAGTGGCAGTTCTTCACGCAGTGGCGTGCGCTGAAAGCTCATGCGAATGCCCGCGGTATTCAGATTATTGGCGATATTCCAATTTTTGTGGCCTACGATAGCGCCGATGTGTGGGCCAATCACGCGTTCTTCGAGCTCGACGCGCAGGGCAACCCGACGGTGGTGGCGGGCGTGCCGCCCGATTATTTTAGCGCGACCGGCCAGCGCTGGGGCAACCCGCTGTATCGCTGGGATGTGCTCGCAGAGCGCGGCTACAGCTGGTGGATCGAGCGTTTTCGCACAACGCTGACGCTGGTTGATATTGCGCGCATCGATCATTTTCGCGGCTTTGCGGCCTACTGGGAAGTGCCTGCCGCCGAGGAAACGGCGATGAATGGCCGCTGGGTGCCTGGCCCTGGGCTGGCGCTGTTTGAAGCGGTGCGTGCCGCGCTCGGTGGTTTGCCAATCATTGCCGAAGACCTGGGGGTGATTACGCCCGATGTTGAGTCACTGCGCGACGACCTGGGCTTCCCTGGCATGAAGGTGCTACAGTTTGCATTTGGTGGCGACCCTGACGACTTGTATCTGCCGCATAATTACCAGGCGCGCTGTGTGGTGTACACCGGCACGCACGACAACGATACTACCACTGGCTGGTGGCAGACGCTTGGCCCCGCCGAGCGCCGGAATGTGCAGCTATACCTGGGCCGCGATGGCAGCGATATTAGCTGGGATTTCATTCGGCTGGCGCTGGCCTCGGTGGGCGACACCGTGATTGTGCCGATGCAAGATGTGTTTGGGCTGGGCAGCAGTGGCCGCATGAACACACCGGGCCGCGCCGGCGGCAACTGGGGCTGGCGCTACAGCGCCGACATGCTTACGGTTGATCTAGCTGAGCGCCTGGGCTTGCTCGCGCAGGTGTATGGTCGCGCGCCCCAGCCCGCCGAAGCAGCGAGTGCTGACGCGACATAACGTATTTTCTTGCTATCTAGAATCAATGCTGCGACGCTACCAACGGCCACTCTGCACAGGGTGGCCGTTGCTGGTGTGGCGCTATCTGCCCAACCCACGCTCGCGTAGTGTCGTAGTGATCTGCTCGCGGCTCAGGCCGTGGCGGCGCGCTAGCTCGGCAGCATAGCCCGCCGATTGGGGCCGCCCCAGGGTAATGCTGTAACTTGGGGCCGGGGTGCTGCCATTCTCGGGAAGCGCGGCAACGTTTGCCACCAGGCTGAACACGTTCGCCGCTGGTTCGGCGCTATCGAGCATATCGCCCACCAGCTCGTGCAGGTGCGTAACGAAGATTGCCCGCGCGCCTAATAGTTGCAAGCCGCTTAGCACATCGCGGCCAAGCGCGCGGGCGGCGCTATGGTCGGTGCTGGCGAGCGGCTCGTTGAGCAGCACAAGGCTATGCGGCCCGGCCAGGCGGAAGATTGCGGCCAGGCGCTCAAGCTCTTCGGCCAGCCGCCCACCGCCCATATCGGCGCGCTCGGGTGCGGCAAAATGGCTGAAAATCGCATCGACCGGGCTGATGCGCGCCGATTGGCCGGGCACAAGCAGTCCGGCCTGGGCGAGCACCTGCGCCTGGCCCACTGCGCGCGTGTAGGTGGTTTTGCCGCCGCTGTTGGGGCCAGTAAGAATGGCAATGGTTGCGCCCGATGCAAAGGCAACCCGGTTGGTGACAACTCGGGTGCGTAATGCCTCGTTGTTGCTGGTGGCGCGCAGCCGTAGCGCCAGGTCGAGGCTGTAGTTCTGCTCGATGATGCATATGTGCTCGTTCGCAGGCGCAATATCGGGCTGGCAGAGCGGTAGCCCGGCGGCGTTGAGTTCGGCGGCAAGCCGGGCCGCGCCGAGGTAAAACGCCAGCTCGGGGGCCAGCGCGGCGAGCGTGCCGCCATTGATGCGCGCATAATTCGCCAGTGCGTCGGCGATTGGCGCGGCTACCCGTTCGAGCAAGCGGCTAAGATCGCGGAACAGCTCGTGCTCGGCGGGGCGCTGGCGATTGTCGTCGGCCTTGTAGAGCGCGGTAATGCCGCGCAGCGCATCCGCCGCCGCCCGCTCACCAAAAAGTCGCTCAAGCAGTGTGCCTTTGGCCGCAAAACGCTGCGGGTTTATTGCGACAATTGTGGCCGACTCAGGCCGCAGCTGGGTGTCGAGGTTAATGCCCAGGGTGACGCTCCCGGCCTGGCTGAGCTGGGCGCGCAGGCCGGGCAGCTCGGCAAGCAGGCGCTGGTATTCGGGGGTGGCGCGCGTTGCGGCCAGGAACTCGCGCAGCGCCAGCCAGCCAGCGGCGTGGATTGCTTCGCCTGCACTATCGAGCGCGTCGGCCAGCCCTTCAACGCAGGCACTGTAGCTTTCCAGCTCGGCCAGGCGGTCGCCAACCTGCGCGAGCGGAATCGGGTCGCTCCAATGGCTTACCCGCCCGAGGTTGCTCAGGTCGTCGAGCTGTGGCAGCAGCGTGGCGCAGCGCGCCCCGAGCTCGGGCAGGCGCAGTAGGTTGGCGAGCACGTCTTGCCGGTAGGTGATCAGCGCTGGGTCGGTGGGCAATTCGGCGAGCACCCGCGCAACCGCGCGCCCGTGGCGACCATCGTAATCGAGCGCGCGAATGATCGTGCTCAGGCCCAGGTCGGCTTCGCTGGGCGCGGGCTGGCTGCTGGTGGGGTGGCGATAGCCGGGTGGGTACAGCAGGCTAGGTGGCGTCGTGTCGGTCATGGCTGCTCGAATTGCAGAAAATCACCGGCGCACCAGCCGGTATGGTCGTTAATTGTCACTTGCCACCAGGTATAGTTTTCGGCATTGAGCGGCCCGCCAACAATCGTTACGCGGGTGCCTTCAGCCAGGGTTTCGAGTACCTGAGCAGTGGTAGAATGGTCGGCGCGTAGGCGTAGCCCGGCGCTGGCGCGTACTGTGGCACTGCGTGGGAGGGCGGTTGCTGGCGCGGCGGCGCTGGCGCTGGCGGTAGTTGTGGGCAGCTGTTGGGCATCCGCCGCGTTGCTGGCTTGCGTAGAATTACGGATGATTGCGGTGGCGGCTAGCACAGCCAGCAGCGCGGTAACACTGAGAATCACTAGCCAGCTGAGCCGCGAGCGCGGTTGAGTGACAGTCGGGCGGCTGCGGGTGGCGCGCGGGATTTCGGGCGCGGTGCTGGCTAGAGTGCGCCCGCGCTGTGTGGCCGCAGTGGCGGCGGGGCGCGTATGTTTGCTGGCTGCAGCGGGTGCTGGTACGGCTGGTATACCACCGAGGCGCTGCGCCAGCGTGGCATAGGACTCAAGCTCGGCGCGCGTGCCCGTATAACGCCCGCCATGCGCCACGCGAGTACGCACGCCGTTAGTGCGCCAGATGGTATCGCGGTCGGCCGCTGACAGATCGCGATAGAGCATCATCGCGTCGAGCAGGTCTTTCCATTGCACTTTTTTCGGGTCGAGCACATCGGTGCGCAGTGATTCGGGCACTTGCGGGTTGGCGGCGATCTGCGCGCGAAACCCATCTTCGAGCGCGCCGTGGATGCTTTGCAGCGCCAGCCCGAGCATATCGGCGTCGGTGCCAGCTTTCGCCAGGCGTTCCAATCCTAGCTTGAGCTTGCTGGCGGCACTGTTCTCCATAGCTCCTCAGGGCGGTATAGGGCGGAATGCCGATACCGTAGCACGAAACTGCCGTTCTGACAAGGGAATGCTGTAATGCAACAACTGATGGACGCGCCAATGACACCTGATGCGCAGCGCGAGCGCGTGCAGGCGGTGTATGTGCGGCTAAATGCAGCCTATGGCCCACTGCGCGCGCCGCCCGGCGATGACCCGCTAGCCGAGCTGATTGGCACGATTCTGTCGCAAAGCACCACCGATAGTAATAGTGGGCGGGCATATGCGCGCCTGCGGGCGCTCTACCCTAGCTGGGAAGAAGTGCTCGACGCGCCGGAAGACGAGATTTATGCCGCGATTAAGCCAGCGGGCCTGGGCCGCATGAAGGCCCCACGCATCAAGCAGACCTTGCGCGAAGTGCTGCGGCGGCGCGGTGAGCTGAAGCTCGATTTCCTGGGCGAATTACCGCTGGCTGACGCGAAGCGCTGGCTCACCTCGCTCGACGGCATTGGCCTGAAGACGGCGGCGTGTGTGCTGCTGTTCGCGCTGGGTCGCCCGGCGCTGCCGGTCGATACCCATGTGCACCGAGTGTCGCGGCGGCTGGGCCTGATTGCGCCGCGCGTCAGTGCCGAGCGCGCCCACGATCAGCTCGAAGCCGCGCTCGAACCCGAACAGGTCTATACCTTCCATGTGGCGATGATCCGCCATGGGCGGCGGGTATGCCACGCCCAGCGCCCAGCCTGTGCGGCGTGCGTGCTGCGCGAGCTATGTGAGTATGCTGCTGCGCAGCACGCGCAGTAACCAGCCGGGCGCAAAGGCGTGTGCGTTGATTGCCACGAAGGCGCAAAGGCTCGAAGAGAACCGAATGCATCATAAGCCTACATTGTGTCTTCGTAGCAACCAATTTGGCCTTTCATCTGCCAGGTCTTCAGTGGTGTAACAATGTGCAGCGCCACAAACCAGTTATTACGAGAGCAGGTAGCCGCCATCAACCACCAGCGTTGCGCCAGTCATGTAGGCGGCGGCAGGGCTAGCCAGGAATAGCACAACACGCGCAATGTCGTCGGGTTCGCCCTGGCGGCGCAGCGGGATGCGCTGCATAAATGCCTCGGCCTGGGCGGCGAGCTGCGCGGCTGTGAGGCTGACGCCGGATGAAAGCGCGGCTGCGCCGGGGGTGCGAATGCCACCGGGCGCAATCGCGTTCACGGTAATGCCGCGCGGCCCAAACTCCAGCGCCAGTGAGCGCGTCATCATCAGCATACCGCCTTTTGAGGCATCATAGTGCACCAGGTTGCCGGTTGGGTGAATAGCATCGATTGAGGCGATATTGATGATCGTGCCGCCATGCCCCGCTTC
>JAFEAS010000115.1:8423-16263 GCA_018266315.1 Chloroflexi bacterium SZAS-1
GCATTATTCACCAGAATATCGAGCCGCCCGAAGGTAGCCACGGTCTGCTGCACCATCTGGCGAATTTCGTCGGGCACGCGCAGATCAACCTTCGTGGCCGCGACCTGATGCCCGCCCTCGAACAACCGACTGGCGGTTGCTTTGGCGGTCACACTATCGATATCGCCAATCATCACTGCCGCACCCGCCTCGGCCAGGCGCTCGGTAATACCCTGTCCAATGCCCATTGCGCCGCCGGTTACCAGTGCAACCTTGCCGCTGAGATCGAAAAGCTGGGAAATCGTCAGGGGTTCCATCGCACCACCTCTTTCTATCGACACAGTTGCTGCGCCGCGCAGGTTGCCCGGCGCACGCTCAACCGATACACATAGTGTATACCCGCGCGGTGGCAGCGCGCGAAAAGAAGTGGTGATTCGGGGTGAACAGACAGTTACGCACCGTCAGCGCTAGCGGTGTTGCTCCATCCAGACGACGGCGTAATCGATGAGCGCGCGCTGTGGCATAAGCCGCGCCGTGGCTGCGCCGACCAACCCGCGCCGCTCAAGCCCGGTGTCGCGGGCAAAATCATCGCCTAGCACTGCAAAATCGTCGCTATCGAGCAGAATATCATCGTAGGCGGCCCACACGCGCTGCCCATCGACAACGATCGGCGCGTGGCGGATTTCGTCGCCCTTGGCGAAATAGTTGCCGCGATATTCAGCCAGGTGCAGCGAGGTGTTATTGCCGTGGCCCACGCCGAGCAGCAGCACCGCGCCATCCAGCTCGTAGATGCGCGCCAGCGGCGAGGTTTCGCCAAGGCCGTTGTTGAGTGTGTGACCGGCGGTAATCTGCGCAGCATAGCGGCCCCAAGCGGCGAACGAATCGCTGGGGTGGGCGCTGCGCCGCACGCCGGGCTGCTTGCGGAAGGTTTCGGGGATGGCGCCCATGCCGCGGGTTGGTGTGAGGTCGGGATCGTAGGGTGGCATGGTGGCGCGGATTGTATCCCACCAGCTTTCGGGCACGGGCGGTCGCTGCCACATCGCCGGGTCGGAGAGTGCCGAGCTGTGGGTGGGCATTACCAGCGTGCCATCCGCGCCAAGCACGTCCTCCAGCGCCAGAATCACCGCGACTGGCCCGCCGCAGACCCAGCCAAGCTGGCTGAGCGACGAGTGTACCAGCAAGGTCATACCCGCCTGCACGCCCAGCGCGCGCAGATCAGCGGCCAGCGATGCGGTGGTGACGGGGGCCGTCGTGGTTGGTTTGAATGGCATCGGCTTCGCTCATATCCATGCCCTTATTCCAGTAGGTTGGCGCGCAGCCGCTCGATCTGCGTCGCGCCAATACCCAGAGTTTCGAGGTAGTTGGCGACACTGCCATAGCGCTGGTTGATCGAGGCCAGCGTCTGCTCCATCGCTTCGCGCGGCGAGCGAATCATGCGCTCGAAGCGGTCACGGCGCTCGGGTGGGATGCTGGGCCGCTCGGCGTCGAACAGCGGCGCGAGGTGGGCATAGCTCAGTGCATAGTCGTCGGCGATGATGTGTGGCGCAACGCCCAATGCGCTGAGTGTGAGCGCAATCACCAGGCCGGTGCGATCTTTGCCCACAGCGCAGTGTACCAGCAGCGGCGCGTCGGATACTTCGGCGATGGCGCTCAGAACGGTGCTCAGCTGTGGCTGACACAGCTCGATATAGCGTATGTAGACTTCTGCGAGCGTCTGGGCGGGCGCATCTACCGTTTCGGCACCAATGTCGTCGAATAGTGGCAGGTTCAGGTAGGTGATACCCTCGCTGGCGGCAAATGCGTTGGGGTGCAGCGTTAGCTCAAACGGTCGCCTCAGGTCGATGATTGTGCGCAGGCCGTGGTCGTGTAGCGCTTGCTGGCTACTGGGTGACAGCGCGTGCAGCCGCCCCGATCGCAGTAGCCGCCGCCAGCGAACATGCTGGCCATCGGTGGTGGGGTAGCCGCCAACATCGCGCAGGTTATAGATACCTTCCAGGGACAAGGTGCGGTCGGGCATTGTGTGTCATCTCCATTGTTCTCAAGGTTGACGCAGTTCTATGTACGTATGCTGTGCCGCTTAAAGATGCAATCAGCGCGGCAGGGCGGCGCGCAGCGCGGCGGCATGGTCGCGCTCGTGCTGGCCCAGCGCCACGAGCAGGTATTCGGGCAGCGTGCCCGCCCACTCGGGCCAGGGCTGGCGGCGCGCCAGATCGGCAGGGGGCAAGGTGTGGACGTAACGCAGCAACTCGGCGCGCACACGTTCCAGCTCCATCAGCTGCTCGCTGGGCGTTAGCTCGGCGCGCTCCGCTACTTCCAGCGTGTTAAACTGATCTTCGTCGGCCACACGCGCGCGGAATTCGGGCGGGGTTGTGCCGGTGGCCATACGAACGGGTAGTGCCTGCACAACCCAATCTTCCCAGGCGGCGAGGTGGGCCAGCACATTTTTTACCGACCACGCGCCCAGCGCGCCCGGGCGCTCAAGTTTCGCCTCATCCATGCCATTCAGCGGGGCGAGCAGTTCGGTGCGCGCGGCGTGTAGCTCTGCCAGTGCGTGTTCCAGGGTGGTCATCCAATGCTCCTGCTATGCCTTCCCCGGCGATTATACCGCGTCTTCGTATAACCTTGCTCTATGGCTGCGCGTGGCCGATTCTATCGCGGCTCGGGCGTAAGGCCGAGGCCAGGCCAGGCGGGATGGGCGTAAGCTTGGGAGAAAAGAACGGAAGGAGCAAATGATGGAGATTACCGGAATCGACCACGTGCAGCTCGCAATGCCCGCTGGCCGCGAGGCCGAGGCGCGTGCCTTCTACGGCGGGCTGCTAGGCCTGCCCGAGCTGACCAAACCGGTGCCGCTCCAGGCGCGCGGCGGCTGCTGGTTCGCCATCCCCGGTTCGCAGCTGCACATGGGAGTTGAGGCCGAGTTTCTACCGCAGCGCAAAGCCCACCCGGCGCTGCTGGTGCGCGATCTTGAGGCGTGCCGCGCCGAATTGGCAGCGACGGGTGTGCCAATTGTGCCCGACGCAACGCTGCCCAATGTGCGGCGCTTCTATGCCAGCGACCCGTTTGGCAATCGGCTTGAATTTATTCAGGAAGGTGATGGGTTTGCGTCGCTGCCAGAAAGGCTGAACCTTCCTGGCAGCTAAACGAAGCCTAGCGCCGGGCCACTGGCACGGCCACGCGCGCCCCGCCCACCAGCAGCTGCACAGTGACCGTGCGGGTTTTACCGCCGCCGGTGGCCGTAATCGTCACGCTACGCCAGGTGCCAGGTATGGCTGGCCCCGGCGCGCTGGTATCGCTGAGGGTGAGTGTAGCGTTGCCGGGCGGCGTGAGGCTGCCCGGTGTAAGCTGCACCGCCAGCCCGGCGGGCGGCGCGCTGGTGCCAAGTGTGACCAGACTGTTGAAGTTCCCTTCTTTCCCGAGTGTAATCTGGTACTGGGCGCTGCCGCCGCGCGCAATTGCCTGGGTGCTTGGTTTTGCCGCCAGCGTGAAGCTGCTGCTTACGGCGGCGACCCCGGTGCGGCGGTTACTGCCGCGCCCGGTACACCAGCGGCATTGCGCGCCCGCGCTGCCCGGCAGATCATAGGCGACAACGCCACTGGCCCAGGTGCCTACCACCACCTCCATGTCCGGGTCTGTGTCGATGTTTGCCACGGTCGGCGCGCCCAGCCCGCCGTTCCAGTCGTCGCCGAAAGGCGCGGGCAGGTTCACGGCTTGCAGCGGGTTGCCCAGGTAATCGAGAATATGCAGCTGGCCGATGCGCCCGCCGCCGTTTTCGGGCCACGAGGTGAACAGAACTTCGGCCTTGCCGTCGCCATCAAGATCGACGATCGCTGGCTCGGAGGCGAAGCGGATGCCGCTGCCCGGCACCTTGTATGGCCAGTTGCCGTGCTCGGTTTTGTCGAGCCAGTAGGCGTGCAGGCGGCCATCATAGGAGGGGTAGATAATCTCCTGTTTGCCATCGCCATCGAGGTCGGCGACGGCCGGGCTGGTGACGCTATTCTGAATGACGCTGTAATCCTGTGAGAGTGGGCCGCTGCCCGGTTTGGCCTGGGGGATGACCGTCCAGTCGTAGCCGCTGCCCGCCCAGCGCGTGCGGTCGAGTGTGAGAATCCAGGGCAGGTGGTACAGGTCGCCGTCGGGGTCGCCGAAGTCGCAGTTATACACATCGCCGACGACGATTAGCTCGGGCATACCGTTGCCATCAACATCGGCCACTACCGGCGCGCTATTGGCGAAGTTCGGGCGCAGGTGGCGCGGCAGCGGCTGGCTGGTATCGCCGCAGTCGGCATAGCCTTGCAGGTCGTTCTCCTGGAGCACATGCACGCCTACCTGGCTCCATACCTTGCCTGCACCATACATGGGGTTGGCAGCAAGCTGGTTGCCGTTGCGGTCAAGCGCGGTGATGTAGTGCGTGTCGGTTGGGCCGAAGATTTCTTTGAAGCCATCATTATTTAGGTCGGCGATGGCAACATTTTCGTTGTACATGCCCCAGCCGTAGCCGGGTTCGCCATCGCGGCGGGCTGGCCAGCCGCTGCGCACCGATCCATCGGGTTCGTATACGCTTAGCTGCTTGGTTGCGCCACTGCCCGCGCGCCCAACAATGATTTCGAGCTTGCCATCGTTCTCCAGGTCGTCGACGGCCAGGGTACGCACCTCGCCACCGCCAAAGGGGTTGCGCGCCCAGAGTGCGCTGCCAGTATTTGAATAGACGGTCAGCTGGTCGCCGCCACGCCCGACAATCACCTCGGGCGTACCATCGCCAGTGAGATCGGCCACTGCCACGCCGGGCCAGACGCGGCTGTTATTAGCGCCGCGCCAGCGCAGGGTGCCGGTTGCGCCGTCGAGCGCCACGACATCGTATGAACCCCAGATGACCTCGGGCTGACCGTCGTTATTCAGGTCGGCCACGGCGGGCGAGGAATACCAGCCGGTTTGGCAATAGTTGCTGAAGCAGCCGCCGCGCTGCCATTTCAGCACCGGGGCTGCGATACTGGCACTGCGCGCGGGCGGCCCACTCAACAGGGCGGCCAGCGTGAGTGTGATGAGGACGCAAGATACGAGAATTCGACGCTGTAGCATGCACGCACTCCCTTTCATCCAACAACACAACGCCACTACTGATCTGAACGCACATCGTTGCCGAAGGGTGCGTAGAATGAATGGACTGTGACATGGGACGACCGACAGCAGACGACGGTAGCGCTAGACGAACAGCGGCGTTGGCGCGAGCGCCGCCATCGCCGGGTCGAGCGCGCTCTGTGGGCCGTGTACGAGGCGGCGGGCAGCATCCAGCACCTTAGGCAGCAGGTGAATGTCGCCGGGAGTGTTGAGGAAGATGCCTGGGTGGCGCAGCACCCAGTGTACCGCTGTGTCGATGTCGTGCTGCTCGGTGAACGGCTCGTACCAGGTGGCGGCGTGGCGCGCTTCGCCCGGCCAGGGGCCGCGCGTGCAAGATTTGATTGTTTGCACGGCGATATTGCGCGCGGTGGTGAGCTGCATCAATGCTTCAAAATCGGCGCGATAGGTGGGGTTCTGCATCATGGCGTAGTTGTAAGGCAGCAGCACCGAATCGAAGTCGTAGCGCTCAAGGCTGCGCTTGTGCATCCAACCTGCCACCGTGTAGTGCCCGGTCACACCGATGAAACGCGCCAGGCCCTGCGCTTTCGCCTCGATAAACGCCTCAAGTGCGCCGCCTGGCCCCATGGCTTGTTCCCACTCGTCGGGCTTTACCAGCACATGCATCTGCCACAGATCGACATGGTCGGTGCGCAGCAGTTCGAGCGAGCGGTGCAGGTGCGCCTTGGCTTTCGCGTAGGTGCGCTCTTCGGTTTTGGTGGCGAGGAAGAAGCGATCGCGGTAGCGCCCAGTCCATGGCCCCAGCCGCAGCTCGGAATCGCCGTAGCTGTTGGCGGTGTCGATATGATTCACCCCGGCGGCGAGCAGTAGCTCCATGGTATGGTCGGCTTCGGCCTGGGTGACGCGGCTGAGTGCGGCGGCGCCGAAGATGGTGCAGGTGCTCATATGGCCGGTGCGGCCAAACGGTCGTTGTTCGATCATATTGTGCTCCTTATGCCTGGGCGGCCTATGCTGTAAAGCAATGAAATGGCTGGATGCGCATACTATACTGCACAATTGCGCGTTTGCTATACCGCGCTTCGCGTGGATTGACACACACGCACTGGCACCGTATACTGCCGGGCAATCACTGTAACTTGCGAGGAGCTATGGCAGCCCACCCGCTCACGCTTGAGCAGATCAATCGGCTCAGCCGCGATACATTTGTGGAACGGCTGGGCTTTGTGTTTGAACATTCGCCCTGGGTGGCCGCTGCTGCCTGGGACGCGCGCCCCTTTGCCAGCCGCGCTGCGCTGCACGCGGCAATGTGTAACGCCATGTGGTCGGCCACGCCCGAGCAGCAGCTGGCGCTGATATGCGCGCACCCCGATCTGGCGGGCAAGGCCGCTATTGCCAATGAGCTTACTGACGAATCGACCCGCGAGCAAGCTTCGGCGGGGCTTAACCGCCTTACCCTGGCAGAGTTTGCGCGTTTTACCGCGCTGAATAACGCCTATCGCATGCGCTTCGATTTCCCCTTCATCATTTGTGTGCGCGAACACACCAAAGCTAGCATTCTGGTGAGCTTCGAGCAGCGTATCGCCCACACGCGCGACGCCGAGCTGCGCACTGCCCTGGGCGAAATTGCGAAGATTGCGGGCCTGCGCCTGGCCGATGCCGTTACCGAATAAGCCCTGAGTTATGTTGTGGAGAAACGAATGCCCGGACGCTTGACCACGCATGTTCTCGATACCGCGCAGGGCCGCCCCGCCGCCGATGTTGCGATTGAGCTATGGCGCATTGCCCCCACCGGCGCGCGCGAGCTGCTGCGCAGTACCCGCACCAACCGCGATGGTCGCACCGATGCGCCGCTGCTGGACGTGGGCGAGCTGGCGGCTGGCGAGTACGAGCTGGTGTTCGCGGTTGGCGCGTATTTTGCCGCGCAGGGCCTGCCACAGGCTCGCCCACCGTTCCTTAACCATGTGCCGCTGCGCTTCGCAATTGCCGATACGGATGCGCACTATCATGTGCCGCTGCTGGTATCGCCCTGGGCTTATAGCACCTACCGGGGGAGCTAAACCGGCCTGGTTTTGCTCGCAGCAGTGCGATACATCGTCAGCTTGTGTGTTAGGAAGCCAATGCCACAGTATGATTTGCTCATTCGTAATGCCACACTCTTAATGCCCGATGGCGCGCTGGATGCTGACTTGGCGGTCGCCGAAGGACGGATTGCCGCGATTGCGCCCAAACTGCCTGGCGATGCCCGCGAAACTATTGACGCCGCTGGCTTAGTGCTGCTGCCCGGCGTTATCGATGCGCATGTGCATTTCAACGAGCCTGGCCGCGCCGAATGGGAAGGCATTGCCACCGGCACGCGCGCGCTGGTAGCGGGCGGAACCACCGCTTTCTTCGATATGCCGCTGAACGCGCACCCGCCCACGCTCGACGCCGCAAGCTTCGATGCCAAGCGCGCGGCCATGCAGGCCCAGGCGCTGGCCGATTTTGCGCTGTGGGGCGGGCTAACCCCCGAAAATCTCGGCCAGCTCGATGAGCTAGCGGCATGCGGGGTGATCGGCTTCAAGGCATTCATGTCGAATAGCGGCATCGACGATTTTCACGCCGCCGATGATCTAACGCTGTACGAAGGCATGCGCAGCGCGGCGCGCCTGGGGCGAATTGTGGCCGTGCATGCCGAGAGCGATGCACTCACCAGCGCAATGGCGCGCCGTGCCGTGGCTGCAGGGCGCGTCAGCGCGCGCGATTACCTGGCCTCGCGCCCCGTAGTCGCCGAGCTGGAAGCGATTGAGCG
>JAFEAS010000115.1:16320-17041 GCA_018266315.1 Chloroflexi bacterium SZAS-1
GCGCGCGGCGTGGATGTGAGCTGCGAGACATGCGCCCACTATCTTGCACTCACGGGTGAGGATGTTGAGCGGATTGGTGCGCTAGCGAAGTGCGCCCCACCGCTGCGCGACGAGTCCGAGCAGGCCGCGCTCTGGCAGCAGATCTTCGATGGCACGCTACCGATGGTCACCTCGGATCACTCGCCCGCGCCCGCCAGCATGAAGACTGGCGACGATTTCTTCAAAATCTGGGGCGGCATTTCGGGCTGTCAGTCGCTACTGGCGGTGCTACTCACCGAGGGCTATGCCCGGCGCGGGCTACCACTTGCCACCATCGCGCACGTTACTGCGACGTATATTGCCCAGCGGTTTGGGCTGGCGGTGCACAAAGGCCGTATCGCGCTCGGCACCGATGCTGACCTGGTGCTGGTAAACCTGGCCCAGGAGTATACATTACACGCCGCCGATCTCTTGTATCGCCACCAGCACAGCCCGTATGTTGGGCGGAAATTTCGCGGTCAGGTTGTTCGGACGTTCGTTCGGGGCCACACTGTGGTTCGCGATGGGCAGGTCGTGGTCACTGCACCATTGGGCCGGCTGCTGCGACCAGTGTAATTATTTTACACGAGGTATGCGGTCGGCTTTTTCGCCTGCGGCAGCGCGGCACGTACGATTAAGGTGCGACGATTTTGGCGTGAAGCACCAACAGCGGAACACCAAAAAATAGTTTGGTACCATGCTG
>JAFEAS010000116.1:0-3267 GCA_018266315.1 Chloroflexi bacterium SZAS-1
GCCCGCCGCGCGCGCGCAACTGGCGCACTGGCAGCCCGCGAGGCCGCGCGATTGGCGGCGAGCGAAGCGTATATCGAAACAGCCAGTACCCGCCGCGTGCGTGCCGAGGCGATTGTAGCAGGCTGCCAGCGTGCAGCGGCGACCCTGCGCGAGCTACGCGCGCTGCCATTCCTGACGGAGGTAGGGCCACTACCAGCATTTCGCGGGGCCACGCCACTACTACAGCGCGATGCCGCCTACCGCGAGGTGTATCATATGTGGCAGGCACTTCGCCAACAACCACAATTAGCTTTCGACAGCCCGCTGTTTGCCCTGCCAATAGCCGAGCTGCCGCGCCTCTACGAAAGCTGGTGCGCCCTACAGGTAGCCGCAGCGCTTCTGACATTAGGCTGGGAAGTGCGTGCGCAAATGCTGCTTGAAACGCGCCAGGCCAACACCGACGAAGCACTAGAGCAGCTGGTAATGCTGAACGAACGCACGCCGCTGCTCACCCTGGCGCGCGGAAGCGATACGCTGATATTACGCTACCAGCCGCGCTACCGACCGCCCCGAGCCAAACCGCCAGGGGCAAACGCACAGCAGAGCATTGAAACGCAGGATTCGGAAGCAAGGATGCCTTACGCTATGTCGTTAGGCTCACTCGATCGCTATACGCATATTCCCGATCTGGCAATTGAGCTGTGGCACGCAGGCACCACGCCACAGGTGTTACTGCTCGACGCCAAGTATCGGCGCGATGCCGATGGGCGCGGCGTACCGCCCGATGCCCTGGCCGATGCGTACACCTACCTTAGTGCCATTGGCTACGCTGGGCAGCGCGCAACGTTGGGCGCAGTGTTACTCTACCCTGGAATTGGCGCGCCTGAACGTTTTTTGAGTGGGGTAAGTACACTCCCCACACTGCCGGGAAACAGCCAGCAGATTGCAACTTTTCTGGCTGAATTATTGCCAAATTCTACGTGAAACTCTTTACAAAGTTATCAGTGTTTATCCCACAGTTGTGATTTGATTCTTGAACTGTTATAAAAGATATGATATAGTGACTGCTAAGGTTTGGCCCCCGCGAAGTGCCCTGGATGCTTTGCCCGCTGCAAGCGCACCCCAAGAGCTTGTCGTTAATCCAAACCCCCGTTCGGAATACTGGTTAGGAGTGGATCGTTGTCGATCCAAAAGGAGCATGGCGAGCGATGAGCTACGCTGACAAAACGTTAACGTGCCGGGATTGTGGCACGCAGTTCGTCTTCACGGCGGGTGAGCAGGAGTTCTATGCGCAGAAGGGCTTTACCAATGAGCCAACGCGCTGTCCTTCCTGCCGGCAGGCGCGCAAGCAAGGCGGTGGCCGAAGCAGCGGCGGCTACAGCGATCGCGAGAGCTACAGCGGTGGTGGCTATGGGGATCGGGAGGGCTATGGCGGCGGATATGGCAATCGCCGGGGTGGCGGTGGCCGCAATTTTGGCGGGGGCGACCGCGAGATGCACACCGTAACCTGTGCTAGCTGTGGCAAAGAAGCGAAAGTTCCGTTTATACCGCGCGGCGACAAACCAGTATACTGCGACGAGTGCTTCCAACAGCAGCGCCGTTCTAGCCGCTGGTAATCGTAGCGATATTTCAACAATAACGGGCCGGTGCAAATTTGCACCGGCCCGTTATGTTTGTGGCGCCTGGTTTCCGTGTTGGTACGAAAACCAGGCATTACCGATCAGAACAATGGGTTGTTGTCTAGCTCCCGCTCATGCCTTCAGCTTCGCGCTTGCTCTGCCAGATCGCCCAGATCAGCGCGGCCAAGCACACCACCATCGCAATAATGGTGCCAATGCCCAGGCCCTGCCCAGGAACACGAATAGTGACAATGATGGGCGCAATGATCAGCGATACCAGGTTAATCACCTTGATCATCGGGTTGAGCGCCGGGCCAGCAGTATCCTTCAGCGGGTCGCCGACGGTGTCGCCCACCACAGCGGCCTTGTGCGGATCAGAGTGCTTGCCGCCCAAATTCCCTTCCTCGATATATTTCTTGGCATTATCCCAGGCACCACCGGCATTCGACTGAAACACAGCCATCAGCTGGCCCGAGAGGATGATACCGGCCAGGAAGCCGCCTAGTGCCTCGACACCCAACAAGAAGCCAACCAGGATCGGCACCATGACCGCAATCAGGCCCAGGCTCACTAGCTCCTTCTGGGCTGCCGTGGTCGAAATGCTGACGGCACGGGCATAATCGGGCAGCTTAGTGCCTTCCATAATGCCGGGGATTTTGAACTGGCGGCGCACCTCGTTTACAATCTCGGCAGCGGCACGCGCCACCGCCCGGATGGTGAGCGACGAGAACAAGAATGGTACCGCGCCACCAATTAGCAGGCCGATAAACACCATTGGTGAGGCGACATTAATGCCGCTCAGCGGTGCCTGGTTTAGCTGCTGCTGTACCTTGCCCGTATCGGTAAGGAACGAGCCAAAGAGCGCCACCGCTGCAATCACCGCCGAACCGATCGCGATACCCTTGGTAACGGCTTTAGTGGTGTTACCGACGGCATCGAGATCATCCATCACGTTGCGCGCGTTCTTGTCGAGGCCGCTCATTTCGCCAATGCCGTTGGCGTTATCCGAGATTGGGCCAAACGAGTCCATCGAAATGGTATTCCCGGTGAGCGTGAGCATACCAATGCCGGTGAGCGACACACCATACAGGATGGCAGTAAACTGGAGCTTCGGGTCGGCGATGCCGCCATAGATGAGCACCGACGACAGAATCGAACCGGCAATGACCACCACTGCCCATACACTCGATTCCATACCAAGCGACAGGCCAGAGAGAATGTTTGTTGCTGCGCCAGTGAGCGACGCTTTGCTGGTTTCCTTCACCGGGTGGAAGTGCGTTGAGGTGAAATACTCGGTGACTTTATCGAGCACAATCGCCAGCAAAATACCAGCAACCGTCGCCATAAACGGTCGCCAGTCGGCGGCCTTCGTCACCGGGTCGATCATGTAGAACATCGTTACTGCGGCAAAGCCGAGCACTGAAACGACAGCCGCAAGGTAGAAGCCATTATTCATCGCCCGCATTGCGTTGCGGGTGCGCTCGTCGGTGCGCACAATTGTATTGCCGATTACCGAGGCAATCACACCAATACCGCGCAAGATCAGCGGGAAGATCACGAAGCGCATATCGTAGCCTTCGAGGCCCTGCGCAGCATTTGATGCGCGGCCCAGCACCAGGCCCAGGATCAGCGCCGAAACGATCGTTACCTCAAAACTCTCGAACACGTC
>JAFEAS010000116.1:3295-16905 GCA_018266315.1 Chloroflexi bacterium SZAS-1
GGATCGTCTTCTGGGATACCAGCTTCAACCTTCCCCACTAGGTCGGCACCGACATCGGCAGCCTTGGTGTAGATACCGCCACCCACGCGCATAAAGAGCGCAATCAGCGAACCGCCGAAGCCAAAGCCTAGCAGCGCATCAGGCGCGGCGATACCAAACACCATAAAGATTAGTGTGCCGCCGAGCAAGCCGAGGCCGACGGTGAGCATACCGGTGACGGTACCCGAGCGATAGGCTACTTGCAAGGCCGGGTTATAACCCTTCCGCGCAGCAGCGGCCACGCGCACATTACCTTCAACCGCCACATTCATCCCAACAAAGCCCACCGCATACGAGAAGAGCGATCCCATAAGGAAGGCAATTGCGCGGCCAATCGCCACCCAGGTAACTGCGCCGGTCCCAAATACTTCGGTGGCCTCGGCAGATGGCGGAATGATCAATACACTCGCCGCCAATACGAAGGTCAGCACAACGATCAAAATCATAATGGTGCGGAACTGGCGGCTCAGGTAGGCATTTGCGCCCGCCTTGATGAAGCCCCACACTTCCTGCATGCGGGCAGTGCCTTTATCCTGCGAAAGAATCTGGGCGCGCAGAAAGAACGCATACCCGATCCCCAGCAGCGCAATGAGTAACACGACCCATACAGCGCCCTGTTCAAAGCTGGTTAAACCCGACATCATCTCCGGCATGGATCGACTCCTTCAAAACTGGCTTGACATCTACCATTCATGAAACATATAGGTGGGCAACACCGCCCAGAACGCAACAATGCACCATCTCCTTCGCTATCGACAGCCAGAATACCGTAGGCCCTAACGATAGTTGGCTACCACACGCCCTGGCGACAAACACATACAGAAACAGCGCAGTTGTACGTTACCTGTGCTGGTGGTGCCTGGGCGGCAAACCGCTCGGTTCGCCGGGCAGTGATGACACTAACTACCCATCGGGAGTGCCGTATTGTAGCATAGGGACGGGTGGCTTGCAAAAAAGCTCACAAGCCGACCAGCGTTCAGGCTGCTCGTGGCACGCAGATTGCTAGCTATATCGTTTATATAACTGATGATGTGGCGGGCATCAGAAGCGCACCTGGGCACAAATGCGCTTATCGTAACTTCACCGTCACCTTCCCCTCACGGCTGCCAAATGGCAGCCGTTCCTCATGCGCCCAGCCATCGATCGTACTACTGCGTTTCCTGATCTTTTTTTGCGCTACGCGCAAAAAAGATCAGGAAACGCATAATATAATTAGGTACGCTCTATGCGAAAACCAAATTTAGCTTTGCAGCGCCGCTACCAGGGTACGCCATAGCACATCGTGCGTACCAGGCACAAATGGCACATAGCTGAACACGCGGTCGAGGATGCCTCCGTAGCGCGTGCGCAGGGCTGCACCGATTGTATCGATGGGTGCCTGTACCGTAAATACGTCGAGCATTTCGTCGGTCACCAGCGCACTCATCTGGCTCCAGCGCTTCATCGCAGCCAGCCGCGAAAGCTGCTCGCCTATATCTTCCCAGCCGTGGCACGCCAGCACTACGCGGTAGGTCGGCGTCGAGGCATAGAACGAAATCTGTTCGCGCGCCATGGTGCGCATCGCATCAAGCTCGGCATCGTTCCGCCCGGTGACAACAAAAGCACTGCTCACCAGCGTTACGTCAACCAGTGTGCGGCCAGCGCTCGCGGCCCCGGCGGCAATCTGCGGGCGTACAACGTCGCTAATGTATTTGGTGCTATGGAAGGGATGAATATGGAAGCCATCGCACACTTCACCCGCCAACCGCGCCAACCCTTCGTTCACGCCAGCGATGTAGATTGGGATCTGGGGATGATCAATCGGCCCCGGGTTGAAGAAGGGGGTCATCAAAGTGTGCTGATAAAATTGACCTTGATAATTGAGGCGATCGCCGGTTTGCCAGCTGTGCCAGATGGCCCGCATCGCGGCGATGTAATCGCGCAGGCGAGCAACTGGTGCCTCCCACGGGGTGCTATAGCGCCGCTCGATATGCGCTTTTACCTGAGTACCCAGGCCCAGAATAAAGCGCCCACGCGAAAGCGCCTGCAAATCCCAGGCGTTTTGCGCCATTACCATCGGGCTACGCGGGAAGGCAATCGCCACTGCCGTGCCCAGCTCGATCCGCTGGCTGTGCTCGGCGGCTAGCACCAGTGGATAAAAGCCATTATGTTGAGTTTCGGGTGCCCACAACGCCCCAAAGCCAATATCTTCGGCGGCCCGCACAATACCTGCCACATCGCGCAGGTGGGCGGCATCAATCGCTAGCGCAGCATCGAGCTTCATCGCTCTCTCCTTTGTAAGCCACTCCCAGTATTGCTCATGGCGATGAGCGCCGCGATTATAGACGACATCGCAGCTCTACGCAATGCGTCATGAGGTACATATATGGTAAGGCTTGGGTTCGGCTAGCTCGATTGTACGCGCGCGAGTTACAAAACAGGGTCGCGCTGCGCCTTGGGCCTGGCTATTCCGTAGCGCTTGCCCTATCGCTGAGCGTTTCGCCCGCTGCGATCATTCGCCACACACCTTTCCCAATTGCCAGTGCCACCGGCTCGCCGTGTTCTACGGTTATGGCGATGGTGGAGGGCTGAACAACCACACGCAGCTGCCGCCCGCGCCATTGTAATGAGAGACGTAGCGCGCCCCAATGCGGCGGAATGTGCGGCTCGAAGCGCAAGCCAACATCGCTGGGACGCATACCGGCGAAGCCATAGGCCAGCGCCTGCCAAATGCCCCCCAGCGCGGCAATATGTACGCCGCCCGTTGCGCCAGCCCAGCCCTTGCGCGTGAAATCCAAGTCGATGCGCGCCGCTTTCCGCAAATACATATCGGCCAGTGCAAGGTCGCCCAGGCGTGCGGCCACCAGTGCATGAAAGCTTGGGCTGAGTGAGCTATCGTGCGTGGTGCGTGGCTCGTAGAAACGGAAGTTGGCCGCGCATACCTCGTGCGAAAAGCTATCCCACAGCAGGAACAGCAGCATCACGACGTCGGCTTGCTTCAGCGCTTGAAGTTTTTGCAGTGCTTCCCAGCCTAATTTCACATCTAATGTCTTCTCGGCAGTGTCGTGGTCGCGCAAATCGACGGTGCCGAGCTGGTAGTAGCCAGCAAATTGCTCGAACAGGCCGGTGCGTGTATCAAAGCCCGTCACCAGACCATCGGCTACTTCATCCCAGCTGTGCAGCTCGGCATCGCTGAGAGCGAGCTTCGCCGCCAGCGCCGCCCATTGCGTGGGATGTGCGCGCGCTAGCTCGGCCGCCGCCGCCACTCCCTGGCGCAGCGACCACTGAGCCATCACATTGGTATAGGCGTTATCGTTCACCGAATCGTGATATTCGTCGGGGCCGATGACGGTGAGGATGTGGTAGCGCCCATCGTTGCCACGGCTGGCACGGCTGGCCCAGAAGCGTGCAATTTCTAGCAGCATCTCGGCACCATAGCCAACGAAAAATGCGTCGTCGCCGCTAGCCTGGCGGTACTGCACCACTGCATACGCAATATCGGCGGCCAGGTGGTGTTCTTGCACACCCGTGAGTATTTGCTGGCGGCCCAGCCCGGGCACAGTAATGAATGGTGGCGTCGTCTCGGCACCGGTATCAGTCGATTCCCAGGCATACAGCGCCCCGCGATAGCCAAGCGCATGGGCTTTGGCGCGCGCGCCATCGAGCGTGTGGTAGCGATACATTAGCAGCGCGCGGGCGGTGTTTGGCTCGGTGAACAGGTAAAACGGCCACACGAATGTCTCGGTATCCCAGAACACATGGCCGCGATAGCGCTCGCCGGTAAGCGCGCGCGCCCCCACCGATGCGCGCTCGTCGGGGTGGGCTGCACCAATCAGGTGATACAGCGCAAAACGCACCTGGCGTTGGGTTTCGGCATCGCCCTCGATCTGAACATCGGCAGTGGCCCAGCGCGCCGCCCACGCGCGAATATGCGCCGCCAGCAGCGTACTACCGCCCGCTGCCGCCAGCTGTTCAAGCAGTTGCGCTGCCTGTACCTCGGGCTGTGCGCTATCGCGCGAGGTGACACAGGCTACCAGCTTGTGCAGCTCGTAGGTGTGCCCAGGCGCCGCCTGCCATTCCCAGCGCATACCCACGCGCTGTTCAGCCAGCACGGGAGTGCCTAGGATTGCATCGCCCGTGGGGCCGTGGAGAGCCGCGTGGGTTGCATATGCCAGCGTATAGCCCGATTGCCGGGTTTGCAGTGCAAGAAGCTGCCCTACGGGAATGGCCTGCGCCGCGGTCTGGTCAAGATGAATTGTATGGTTCTCGTTACTCACCTGGCCATCAACCAGGCTTTCGAGCGCGATCGTGCCGCTATAGTTCTCAGCTGTAAGGCGCAGCTGCTGCACCAAGACATGCCGGTTATCGAGCGAAGCGAAGCGCAGGCTGCGCAGACTAGTGATGCGCCCGACGGCATCGCGCACGCGCCACTCGCGGAGCAGCACCCCCTGGCGCATATCGAGCACGCGCCGCTGACTCAGCAGTTCAACCTCGCCAATACGCAGCGGCTGGCCTTCAACCTCAATGTACAGACGCGACCAATTGGCGGCAACCACCAGCTCAGAGATCGGCGCTTCGAGCTCGGGGGCTTGCGGCTGGGCGGGTGTATTAAACACTCCTGCAACAAACGCCGCCGGACGCGATACCGGGCTGCCTTCTTCAAGCGCCGCACGCGTGCCGCTATAGCCATTAACCAGCGCACACACCGCCTCAATCGTTGGCTCTAACGCAGTATCAAAGCCGTCGATCGTGAGCAGCCAGCGTGGATCGTTCGTTAGCATAAAAGTGCGATGTTCTTCATACGCGTTCATCGTTTATGCTCCTATAGAATCAAGAAACGTGAAGCGTGAAAGTGCTTCACGTTCACGTTCCCGGTAGAGTTCTGCTTGAAAAGCGGCCCGTGCTCAGCCAAGCGGCTGAAATGAGAGCACGGTGATAATCTCGGTATCGGGTGGAGTAAGGCAGTTTGGCAAGCCATGTGCAAGCATATATTGCCATAAGCCATCCCAATTAGTCGCTCGCTGCCGACGCATTTTGATCTTGGTTGGGAAGCCCGATCGTGCATCATACTCGGCCTGGGCAAAGCGCTGCTCGACACACTCGCAGCCGTTTGGCCCGCAGTATTGCTGGTTGGGGTTGGCATTCATCCGCTCGACCAGCGCAAACAAATCTGTCACAGCTTGCGCCGGGCCGGGGCACGAGTTTTTATAGACGTGTAAAACGCGCTCGTTCTGAATCTCGGCATCAATGCGACACCAGGCCGGGGCCTGCATCACCAGGCGATAGTGGGCCACACCCTGCGCATGCCATAGGCGGCGCGCATCGTTCAGCGCGGTAGCCCGGCTGGCCGCAGAGGGCATGCGCGCGCTGGCTAAACCCGCCGCCAGACTCATTACCAGCAGCACAACCACTACCACCAGCACAGTGCGGCGCACCCATACGGGTAGCTCATGCCTTACCATCCCCAATCCTCCTACGAGTGGTGAATTGGGGATGAATGTACATCGGGCCTCGGTGAATGTCAATCACCTTTTTCAACACCTCGTATCGCCGCAGACGGCAGCGCATCCAGCTGCGGCACGACCCAGTCGGCACCAGCGGCGCGCAGGGCAGCGGCATCATCGTGGCGCGCCACCGCAATGCAGGCCATCCCACCAGCTTTGGCGGCCTGCACGCCAGCTGGCGCATCTTCCACCACCACGCACCCCGCTGGTTCCAGGTGCAGCGCTGCCGCGGCCAGTAAGAAGATCGCCGGATCAGGTTTGCCGTGGGCCACCGCGTGGCCGTTCACATTTGCGTCGAGCATATCGAGCAGCGTAGCACCCGGCGCAAACAGGCCAAATTCACCGGCGAAGCGCGCCAGCGGCACCCGCTGCAAGAATAGATCTGCATTGCGCGACGACGAGGCGCTCGCGATTCGTATGCCCGCCGCCTTGAAGCGCAGCAGCAGGCGAATAGCATCATCGAAGGCTGTGAATTCGCCGCGCGCAATCAGATCGAGCAGTTGCGCTTGCTTGGTATCGCAGTAGGCTTGTACGTGCGCCTGGTCAGCAGGAATACCGAAATACTCCAGCGCGGCATGTGCACCAGCCTCACGCGGCTTGCCCGCCACATGCTGCTGGTATACCGCGCTGGTGAAGCGCCCCGGGGCATAGCTTGTCTGGCCCACGATACTCGCCCATGGCCCGGCCATCAGTCGCGCCAACGAGTCGCGCCAGGCCTGCTCGTGCGGCGAATCGACCAGCACGCCATCGACATCGAAAATAGCCGCCCGAAATGCCATCGCTACCCCACCTGATGTTTGGCTAGCGCTATCCTTCATTGTACGCATTGCCAGCTGCTATTGACCCGCCAGGCCGCTATAGCTAGCACCTTCCATGTAATACTTATTGAAGATGAAGAAGATGATCAGGATTGGAATCGCGTTGAACATCGAGCCGACCAGGATTTTGTTCCACTCAACCGCATACTGCGTCTTAAAGAAATTCAGCCCAACCGTGAGCGTGAGCAGCTTGGCATCGCGTAGGTACAGCAATGGGCCAAGAAAATCGTTCCACGAACCCTGGAACTGAATAATCGCCAGGGTGATCAAGGCCGGGCGCGAGAGCGGCATCGCCACATTCCAATACGTGCGAAAACGGCTGGCACCATCAATATAGGCCGCCTCTTCCAGCTCGCGCGGGATCGACTTGAAGAACTGCGTGAGCATAAAAATGCCAAACGGCACGACTAATTTGGGCACAATCAGCGGCCAGTAGGTGTTGATCCAGCCCAGCTTGGCAAAAAACACATAGCCAGGAATGAGGGTTACTGCGCCGGGAATAGCCATGCTGGCGATAATAAACGCGAAGATCAGATCCTTACCGGGGAAGCGCATGCGCGCAAAGGCATAGGCCGCAAGCGAGCAGAAGAACAGCTGCGTCACCATATTTACCACCGCCAGCCAGAAGCTATTGAAGAACCAGCGCGCAAACACGTATTGCCCGGCCCCGCTGATCTCGACGCTCCAGGTCTGCGCCCAGTTTTCGGGGTGCCATTCGCGCGGCAGAAACGTTGGCGGGTAGGCGGTTACCTCGGGGTTGGTTTTGAACGTACCCAGAAAGGACAGAATAAACGGCATAAACACGAGTATCGCCAGCACAGTGATCAGGATATAGCGCAGCACCACGCTAACACTCGGCCGTGGTGAGCCCCGCCGCGACGATACGGCCAGCGGGCGCTGTTCAATAGAAACAGCCATACGAACGCTCCTTGCTTCACAGCGTGGCGCTAAAAGCGCTCGCTCGAACTTTCGATATAGCGGCGCTGGATGTAGGTGAAGAAGAAAATAATCACCGCGAGAATAAATGCCATTGCCGCCGCCAGCGCGGCATTCGAGGATGTGCCTTCACCAAGGGTTTTGGTGTAGATCAGCAGCACCGGGGTCAGCGTCGATTTCAACGGCCCACCCTTCGTCATAATGAAGGCCTGGTCGAACACCTGAAAGGTGCCGATGGTGCCGAGCACAATCACCAGCGTAATCACCGGGCGCAGCAACGGCAGGGTGATATTGAAAAAGGCATGCAGCCCGGTCGAACCGTCGATCTCGGCAGCTTCGTACACATAGCTAGGAATATCTTGCAGCGCCGCGAGGAAAATCACCATCAGCGAGGGGATGGTCGTGAAGATATTCATAGCCATCAGCGCCATCCAGGTGATGCTCGGGCCTTTCAGGAAGGTCGAGGTGATTTTCACCCCAAATGGTGCAAAAATGAGCTGAAACAGGCCACGCGCATCATTGATCCAGGCGATGTCGGTGCCAAGGAAGTAGTTGATCCAGCCGGTGCGCAAATATAGCCACAGGAAGATCATTGAGATCACTGCCGATGAAGCTACGCTAGGGGCATAAAATAACGTGCGGTACAGCCGCTGGCCGCGCAACTTGGCATTTAGCAGCATGGCAACAGCTACCGCGCCAATTGTCTGAAATGTTGTGACGATCACAAAATACCAGAAGACGTTGATCAGCGAGATTTGGAATTCGCTATCGCGAAAGGCATTGATGTAGTTGCTAATGCCAATAAAATTCGAGCTGCGCTGTAACGACGATTTCAAATCGGTGAAACTGATGTAGAACGCATATACCAGCAGCGCGACGGTGAAGATGCCTGCGATAATCAGGTAAGGCGCAATAAAGGCATACGCGGTTAATGCCTCGCGCCGCGCTAACGAGCGCTGACGAGCCGTGCCGCTGCGCGCTACAGTGGTGGAGGTAGCCATTCTTAACCCTCCTTGGTTTAGTGCCAGGGCCAGCAGCGCCCCGGCATGCCACCACAATTGCCGATCGGGATTCCCCCAAAAATTAGCCCAGGATAAGCCAGCAGGAACCATGAATTGTTCTGTGCCGCTGGCTCGGTGCTTATTGTTCGCGTGTCGTTGTTGTCGGGAACGCTGCAGGCGGATTGCTTTACTCACCCACAGCGCCCCGGCAGTATTTCTAGCGCAACACGCGCTGGCGAACTACTGGCTTAATACCTGATCAACGCCTTGCGCACCCTGGTCGAGCGCCGACTTAACATCTGCGCCGCCCGAGAAGATCTGCTCAAGTGCATCGCCAATCGGCTTCAGCACATCGTCCTTCTTGGCTGGCCCACCGAATACCAGGTCGGCAACCTTGCCATACGATGGCGCTTCAGCCAGCACCTTGGCGTTCGGGTTCTGGTCGAAGTAGGGGTCATTCAGCAAGCTCTTGATCGTTGGCAGCGCAAAGCCAGTCTGCAAGATCGGCTGCTGATTAGCCGAACTCGTCAAGTACAGCACCAGCGCTGCGGCAGCTTTGGGGTACTTACTGCGCGCCGAGGCAGCCCAGCCATTGGTGAATACCAGCGTCGCCTGCTGGCCGCCCTGCGGGACGGGCAGCGCCACCGCGGTGTACTTCATGTTCTGCGCGCCGTTGTTTGGGTCGGCCAGGTAGGGCAGCATCCAGCCGCCTTCAACGGCCATACCCACCTTGGCCTTGGCAAACGCCTCGCCACACCAGCCTGCGCCTAGCTCTTTGAACAGCTCGCCAGTGCCGTCCTTCTTAAAGCCATACCACCATTCAATCGCCTTTACGGCATTATCCTGGTTGAATACGGCCTTGTTATCTTGAATAATCGGGTTGCCGGTTTGGAGAATAAAGGCCGTGCCGCGCTGGCTATCGGCGTTGGAGCACATGCCATACACCTTGGCCGGGCCGTCGCCGCTGGTCATTTTCTTCGCGGCTGCGGTCACGTCATCCCAGGTCTTCAGGCTGGCCGGATCGACGCCCGCCTTCTGGGCAATGTCGTTGTTGATGAACAGCGCCAGTGAACCCTGATCCTTGGGCAGTGCGTAGGTCTTACCATTCTGTTGGAACAGCGTCACCAGATCGCCAACATAGTCGCTGGTTTTTACTCCAGCCTCGGTCATGGCGTCATCGAGCGGCAGCAGCAGGTCGTTCGGGGCCAGCGCCGTCATCAGCGACGAGTCGAGATAGAAGACATCTGGCTCGGTACTTCCTGCAAAGTCGGCCTTAATCTTGGTCTGGAAGTTATCGGGCTGCGGCTCGTATTTAATCGTAACGTTCGGGTAGAGTTTGTTGAAGCGCGCGAACGAGTCGGTATTGACCTTCTGCTCCGAGGGGTTGCCCCAGCTCGAAACACGCAGCACAGCCCCGTCTTCCACAGCAATTTTCGGCCCTTCTGCCATTGCGCCGCCGCTTGCAGCGGTTGGCTCGGCGGCCATGGCAGTGGGTTGTTCAGCCGCCGTTGGCGCAGCAGTTGCCTCAGGTGCCGGTGCCGTGGTTGCGGCGGCAGCCGTGGGCTGCTCGGCGGCTGGCGCGCTGGTTGGCGTTGCGGCGGTGCCGCCACAGGCCGCTAGAATCGGGACGATCAGCGCGAGTAGCAAAATTGCTATGCTGATCTGTTTACGAGATGACATCTGTTGCCTCCTTGCATTTTGGTTATTACACCATCATCTTCAATGATCTTGTGAACTGCTCGGCGCATAGCGCGCCGTGCGCACTCACCTCCTTTCCAGATTTATCGCGTTGCTAGCGCACAATGCAGCGCTGTATCAGCGCCTGGTTGCAATAGAGCTAGAGAGCAGACAGGGAAAGAAGCGCCTGATGGGCGTCGATATGTATATCAATCTTATTTTCGCTCGGCACCTCAACTGCTAGCCAGCCATCGTTTAGCGCAGCCGCAGTAGCGGCACCGGCAAGCTGCACAACTCCCCCCGGCACGCGGTAGACCAGGCGCAGCGGCGCAGGGCCATAGGTATGGGCCAGCTGTATACCATCGCTGCGCAGCTGCACATCCACGCAATGTGCCCCAACCAGCAGGTTGGCAAGGCGTGCCGCAGGCCAGGATGTGGGCAAGCACGGCGCGACACGCAACTCGTGGCGGTGGGCCTGCGGCTGCAAACCAAACAGCCCCTCGATGATGCCCTGTACATACAGCCCGGCCGACCACAGCTGCACAAAGCACAGCCCGATCGGAATCAGCTCTTTGAACGCGCCGAGCATGCCGTGCATTGTGGTTTCGGCAATATTGAGTAGCAGGCGCATACCTAATTCGGGCTGGCCATACCGAAAGGCCGTGAGCGCCAGCAGCCCGGTCGGCAATGTCCATACAGCATTTTCATGACCACGCGTATGTACCAGGCCCCATTCATTCACCCACTCATCGGCAATCCGAGCGAGCGCGCGGCGGGCGCGGGCATCAGCAGCCATCCCAAGCTGAAGCGGCAGCACCACCGTCCAATGTCCATCGAGCTGGGCCGTCAAATCGGTATGCAGCGAGTCGGCGTACATCCCCTCGGCATCGAGCCACCAATCGCGCTCGAAATGAGTACCCAGCGCGACCTGGCGCTCCCGATAGTGCGCCGCCTCAGCGGGCTGTTCTAGCGCAGCCGCCATATCGGCCAGCGCGCCGAGCGCCTGAAACAGGTAGCATGTGCTATCGAGCTTGCGCGACCCCATACCTGGGCGCTCAACCACGCCATCGCCGATCGGGTAGAGCGCGCGGCCAGAGCCCCACAGCATTGGCAGATATTGATCAACACCCTCACGGCATAGGGGGTACACCTGCTGCAAAAATGCCAGGTCACCCGTCCAGCGAGCGTAATCCCAGCAGGCAGCGGCGAACTGCGGCGTCTCCTGGGTATTGCCGGGGTGAAATACTCGCCCGTTAGTCGTAATTTCGTGCGGTACCCGGCCACAGGCGCGCTCGGCATAGCTCGCCAGCCCCAGCAGCGCGCTTTTGCATTGCTCGGCAAAGCCCACCGCCGTTGCGCCCGGCACGGTATACTCGGTGTCGCAGCCAAACAGCTGCGGGTATTCAGGCACCCCTGCCAGGAAAAACGGCGGCATGCCTGGCGAATAATCGGCGCTTAATAATTCGAGATTCGCCTTCGCCAGGGCAAAGGCTCGGTCAACTTTCTGGTCGGGGCTGGTGAGCACGACGCCGCCAAATGCGCAGTCCGCATAGCGCGCAATTTTTTCCGCCAGCAATTCCTCGCCTCGGCCCAGCAGCTGCCCCAGCATCTGGCGCGCTGCTGCATCGCCCCCGGTGGTAGCGGCAGCCAGCCCAAATTCCCAGCTCGTGTGCTGGCCTGGTTCTAAGGCAAAGGTGTAGCTCAACGTTGCAATCGTTGCCGCGCCAGCTGCTGTATATTCACAGCGTGTCGGCGGCTGGCCCGTGCCGCATGCAACGCCCCACTGCCCTGGCCCGCTCCGAGCGTGGCCCAGTACCATATCGCCAGCACGCCAATACTCGCCGCCACCACTGTGCAGGCCGCCAAACCAGCAGCCCAGGAATTTCAGCCACGCATTAAACTGAATAAGCCCGGTTCGCCGGTGCGCAGTCGTGTTCTCTAACGTCACCAGCAACATCACGGCAGATGTCGCATCGGGCACAAAATCGCGGCGGCGCACTACCAGGCCGCCCACGTTATAGCGCCACTCAACATGCGAAAGCGCCTCGGTGAGCGACAGGTGTTCAGGGGCAGGTAGCAGCGTGCCGTTTTCCACCAGCTGCACGGTCAGGCCATCGGCGACCTTGACCGGATGTGCCCACACGCCGCCCATCTCGCCAACCAGATGCTCCGCCCCAACCGGCTGAATCGTGCCATCGGTTGTGCCAATGACGTACAGTTTTTGGCTGGATAGAACGTATGGCGCGACGCTATCGCCCGGCGCGGCGGGCAAAGCATAGGCACCAAATTGCAGGGTTCGTTGCACATCCATCAGCGGCGGCCCCCACTGTAAACGTTTGCGTGACCATACGAACACGGGCTAGTTGTGATGGAGAGAAGCATCATTCTTGAAATATCAAAATAACGTAAACGTTTGCGCTACGATGCGAAAGAACAGGCGACGCGGTAGGCACGCGTCACCCAAAACGTCAGTGCAGAATTCAGGTTGTCGACCGAATAATCAGCTGCGGCGGCAGTAACACCTGGCGCGGCCCTGGCTCGTGTTGCAGTACGCGCAACAACATCGCAATCAGTTCGTCGCACACCTGGTCGAATGGCTGCTGCATGGTGGTGAGTGGTGGAGCGGTGTGGGCAGCCAGGGGCAAATCATCGAACCCAATAATCGCATAGTCGCGACCAGCCACCAGGCCGCGCTGGGCTGCCACACTCATCGCGTAGAGCGCAATCATATCGCTTGCGGCCACGAAGGCGGTGGGCGGCATAGGTAGCGAGAGCAGCCGGGCCATCATCAGCCGCGCATCGCTCTCATTCGTCATAGAAACAGTGACATATTCTGGCACTACCGCCATGCCAAACTCACGCATTGCTCGTAGATACCCATCGCGGCGGTGCACGGCATACGAATATTCAAGCGGCATGCCAAGAAAGGCGATCTGGCGGTGCCCACGCTCAATCACATGGCGCGTCGCCGCATAAATCCCTAGCTCACCATCAACATCGACATACGCATATTCAACATCGACTGCGCTGCGCCCGAAGGCAATGAAGCGTAACCCCTGCTCGGCCAACACCTGCAATCGCGGGTCGTGCTGGCGCGTATCGGCGAGAATAAGACCATCCGCCCTGCCCGAGCGCAACAGCCGCCCCACATCGTGCAAATTCGATGAGCCGTTCGTAGCCGGATGAATCAGCAAATCCATGCCATAGCGCGCACAGCGTTCGGCCAGTACGGTAATAAAATCCTTGAAAAGAAGATCGGCAGCCGGGCGATTGCTGACATCGGCGACGTAGGCTACCGTGTTGGTACGCTGGCCCTGCAAGCTGCGGGCAATCGCATTGGGGTGGTAGTTCAGCTCGGCGGCCACTGCCGCAATCTGGCGGCGCTTGTCGGGGCTTACGCCGGGCATATTATTCAGTGCCCGCGAAACCGTGGCAGGGGATACGCCGACGCGCTCGGCAATTTCGATGATGGTTCGCTTCGACATGGCCAGTTTCTCCACAGGAAACAGGCGGCGAAGAATGCGTAATTGAAAACGTTTGCGTAGTGCATAGCATAACTGAAAACGTTTGCGTTGTCAAGATCTGATCTTTGGTGTGCGAATAGCTTCATACCAAGTTCGGTTGAATATTTGTATAGTATACGACGCATTACGCAC
>JAFEAS010000116.1:17014-18462 GCA_018266315.1 Chloroflexi bacterium SZAS-1
TTCCCATTGCACATTGAATGGTTATGCCCTCGTGTCTTCGTGATTCTTTAGTAGGATTTACGCAGTCCCTCGCGTTTGAGGCATGGTGCCCGCGCAGCAACGTACCACTCTGCCTTTGAAAGCGATTGCGGTTAGGGCAGATCTTCGCCGTAGCGCCAGGCGTAATAGTGTCGCCCGACATTGCCCATTTCCACCTGCCACCCGCTGGGGTTATCGGGCGAGTAGGTGAGCACCCGGCGCTGGAACACCTGCACCAGTACATCGCGCGGCACGCCACCAACCTGAATGCGCGTCCAGTAGGGTTCGCTGATTGGGTAGCCCAAAGTAAACACCCAATCAATCAGCGTATCGCTACGGTAGCGGTTGCTATCGAACACCAGCCCACTGGCATTAAGGTAATCCCAGAATACGCGCGGGATATTATGTCCACTCTCGGGCACGAAATGCACCAGCGTCGTTTCGGGGCGCTGCGGGCCAGTGTAGCCACTCACCTGCCCAGTGCGATTCAACATTTCGGCAGGAACCTGGCCGCTACGATCGCCTGGCTGCAAGCCCGTCACACCGCCAAAGCTAGCATAGGTTGGCGCGTTCGGGTCGCCGGGGTCGCCCGCGATTGGGATGTTGGCGGGCGCGTGCTGCACAAACTCGTTATCACCAATCTGGGTGCGTCCGCTAATCAGCTCAACCGTCAGCAGACCAGTGGTAACAAACCACCGGCTATTGCGGTCGCCGCGCGGGTTATTCACTTCCATGCGCCCTTTATCGAAATACTGCACCTGGCGCAAGCCGCTAGCCGACTGAATATAGCCCTCGGTGCGCGCCATCAGGCCGCGCGGCCCCCACAGCCAGCTGCGTGCCACGCGCTGCTCGGCGACGGGCCGGTCGGTACGCTGCCACACTCGGTTGAACGACGGGTCGGCGAAGCCGATGAGCGGGCCATTGACCATTGGGCCAGGCTTCAGCGAGTTCTGCAAGAAGTTGGTGTTATTCGTGCTGGTTGGCGTGGGCGTTACTGTTGGAGTTGAAGTGGACGTTGCAAAGCCGCCGGGTGTAGCGGTAGCTTGGCCTACAGGCTGTTGGGTCGGCGCTACGCTGTCGCGGCGGCATTCTTGCCCGGGCAAGCAGAGCTTGAGCGTCAGGTTATACTTGATAAACTGGTTGCCGATATCGCCAACGTTCTTCACTTGCACGTAATAGAACCCATCGGCGGTTGGCTGGAAGCGAATCGCCGAATCGAGCGATGGGGCGGTGCCATCATTCAGCCCCTGCGATTCACCATCGCGGCCCAAGTCGTCGTTGAAGTCGATAATCGAGACACCATCGCGGTCGGCCAGGTACATCACGGTATCGGCACCGGCTTCGGTATTAGGCTGCGCGCCTGCGCCCTTGTTGCGCGTATCGGTGTAGATATAGTAAGTTTTGCCCGCCAGACCGAAGAACTTCACCCA
>JAFEAS010000117.1 GCA_018266315.1 Chloroflexi bacterium SZAS-1
GTTCCGCGCTTGGCGCTTCGCGCCAAGCGCGGAACACGATGATACAAAAGTACCGCCAAATGAAAACACTTTCTCATTATTCTTGTGGTATTATTGGCCTTACCAAAGCCATGGGCGTTCTGTGTCGCACGCCGCCTCGGCCCGCCCAGTACGCCGCCTAAGACGCCCCCCAAAGCATATGTGCGCTGTTGAAAGGAACCGATCATGCTCGACCCAACCCCATACCGCGAGCTGTTTCCCATCGCTAAACGCCTGGCAGTGTTCAATCACGCTGGTGTGTCACCGCTGAATACGCGCGCTGTTGCGGCAATGAACGCTTTCAACGAGCAATGCCTGATGTTCTCGCTAAACGAATTCCGCGACGAAACTACCACTACGCTAAACGACCTGCGCCAGCGCTTCGCCACCTTAGTGAACGCACGCTCGATTGACGAAATCGTGCTAATGCCCAACACCGCTGCTGGAATCAACACGGCGGCGCTGAGCCTGCCGCTGCGCCCCGGCGATAATGTACTGGTGCTCGATGGCGATTACCCAGCCAATATCTACCCGTGGATGAACCTGGCACATCGTGGCGTGCTCACCAAGTTTGTACCTGCGCGCAATGGCGGCCTCGATCTCGATGTGCTGGTGTCGCGCATCGACAGCCACACGCGCGTGATTGCGATGAGTACGGTCGTCTTTGCCACAGGCTTCCGCAACGCTCTGGTGGCGGTTGGGCAGATCTGCAAAGAGCGCGGCATTTTCTTCGTCGTCGACGGCATCCAATCGCTTGGCGCGCTCCCCTTCGATGTGCAGGCGGCAAATGTCGATTTCCTGGCGGCAGGCTCGCAGAAGTGGCTGCTCGGGCCAATTGGCGGCGGATTCATGTATGTGCGCCGCGAAATTCTTGATCAGCTGGTACCCGGCGCGTATGTTGGCGCGGCCAGCACAGTCGATCCTTGGAATTTCCTCGATTATAACTTCACGCCGCTGCCTACCGCCGAGCGCTTCAATCTTGGCTCGCAGAATATGCTGGGGATGTATGGTGTGCGCGCCAGCCTGGAAATGATTCAGGAAGCCGGGATCGAGCATGTGGCCGAGCGCGTACTAATGCTGGCAGGCGTTGCGATTGGCGATCTTCAAGAGCGCGGCTTTACCCTTTCGGCGAGCACCGCACCCGAGCACCGCTCAGGCATTGTCATTCCCGAGGTGGCCGACCCGGTGGCGGCTTGCGCCAAGCTCGAAGCGGCCGGGATTATCTGCATTCCGCGTGGCAGGGGCGTGCGAATTGCGCCACACTTCTACAACACCGAAGAAGAGGTTCTGCGCGTCGGTAAAGTGCTTTCCGCGCTCTAGGCGGTCGGGAGCAACAGTAATTCTAAGCATGAAATATGGAGGATGTATGCCATACGCCCATAAAGTAACCCCTGGCAAAAAGGCCAAGCTTGGCGATTACAGCCCGAATGCAGATGATGGTCTGAACAAAGACGAAGGCAAAAAGCGCTTTGCCAAGCTCAACGCCGAACTCGATCTGATGCAAGAAGAGCTGTACGCTGCTGGAAAACATAGCGTGCTGCTGGTATTACAAGGCATGGACACCAGCGGCAAAGATGGCACCATCCGCAGCGTTCTGCTCAACCTTAACCCTCAGGGCGTGCGTGTCGAGTCGTTCAAAGTGCCCACCGAAGAAGAGCTAGCACACGATTTCCTCTGGCGGATACACAAAGTGACACCGCGCAAAGGCGAATTTGGCGTGTTCAATCGTTCGCACTACGAAGACGTATTAGTAGTTCGCGTTCACGAACTGGTGTCGAAAGACGTGTGGAAAGCGCGCTATGAGCAGATCAACCAGTTTGAGGCGCTGCTGGCGGCCAGCGGCACGATTATTATCAAGGCATTCCTCCATATTAGCCAGGACGAGCAGGAGAAGCGGCTGCTTGAGCGCGAGCAGGATGTCACCAAGGCATGGAAGCTTTCGGCGGGCGACTGGCGCGAGCGCGGGTACTGGGATGCCTATATGGAAGCATACGAAGATGCGCTGACGCGCTGTAGCACCGATATCGCGCCATGGTATATCATTCCCGCGAATAAAAAATGGTTCCGCAACCTGGCTGTTAGCGAGGTGTTGGTCGATATTCTCAGAGGCTACCGCGATACCTGGCACGAAACGCTCGACGCGATGAGCAAGGCCCGCCTGACTGAGCTGCAAGAATATCGCGCCAGCCTGGCGAAACCAGCAAAATAAAACCCTGCGAAGTAAGTAGTGTGTGGCTTGGGCCGGCGTCGCTACGCAATGCAACTCTCGGCTGGGAATCTCGTACCATATACAGACAAGTCGAATACCAGTGAAAGGGAGAGTTTCATGTTCCAGCAGATGCTGAATGCTAGCCGAGCCGTGTTGCTGCATCCCTCGGTTCCCACCTTTGAAGAGCACGAGCGCAACGACCTGGGCTGGGCTACAATCTATGTCGCCATAAGCACTGTCATTAGCGCAATTCTGGGCGTCATTAGTTTTATGCTCAACCGCCCATATCTTGAGCAGCAGCTGCGCGACCTGCAAAGTCGCCTCAATGGGCAGCCGCTGCCGCCGTTCGCCACCGCGCTGATGGGCGGGCAGAGCGTCACAGGTGCAATCATTGGTGGGCTATTTGTCACCCTGATCGCCTTCTTCATCTGGACGGGGCTCGTGTACCTGCTGGGCCGTCTATTCGGTGGCACCGGCGCATTCGGCGAGCTAGCCTACGATATCGCGCTCTTCTGGGCACCAATTGCGGTTCTGCGCGGCCTAATCGGCGTTATTTCAATTGGGCCAGTGGCGGCCATCGGTGGGATTATCGGGCTGATTGTGGGGCTGTATAACCTGTACCTGAGCTGGCTCAGCGTACAATCGGGTATGAACTTAAGCCCGGGCAAAGCTGCAGGTGTCATCGCCATCCCGATCTTGGTCATTATATTAGGCTGCTGCCTCTTCTTTGGCGCGATTATTCTAGCGATAGTTGGCGCAGCGCAATCACAATAAATTAGGACTTACGCAGTTGGCGGTGCTCTTTATTTTCGTTGTGTGTAGTTGTTCCGCGCGGAACAACTACACACAACGATTAAATATCACCAACACTCGGCGGCGTAGAGAATGACATTCTCCACGCCGCCTATTTTTATGCTTAGCGCACACGTAGCTCAACCATTACCCGTAGCGCTTACACCTAAACAAAAAATTCTGGGGTGGCATCGCCACCCCAGAACCTCATCAGCGCCCAGATTACGAGCCAGACGTGGATGCTGGCTCCGGCGCTTTTTCTGCTACAAGTGGCTGGTGTGCATCGCGGATTGCACGGTCGGTATCGGTAAGTGCAAGCACTATTATTCCAACAATAAATAGCGCAATCAGCGACAGAATCGCCTGCCGATACGAATTGGTAGATGCCACAACCGCGCCAAAGATCAGTGGCCCGATCCACGAGGTACCGCGCTCAGAAATCTCGTAAATACCAAAGAACGAGGCTTCGCGGCCAGGTGGAATCATGCGCGCAAACAGCGACCGCGACAGCGCCTGCGAGCCGCCCAGCACCAGCGCAATTACCGTGCTCATACCCCAGGCTTGCGTCGTGGTTTGCAAAAAGCCATAGGCAAAAATCACCACGCCCGACCAGATCACCAGTGAACTCATAATTGCGCGCTTGGTGCCTACCCAGGCAGAAATACGCTCGAACAGTAGCGCCCCGGCAAAGGCCATAAACTGCACCAGCAACACCACCCCTAACAAAAACGATTGCGCGTCATCGTTGCTGAGCCCCTTCGCTACGAAGAGTTCTTGCGCTAGAAATACCGACGCCAGACTAATCACCGTTTGAATGCCATCGTTATAAAACAAGTACCCTAAGAGGTAGCGCACTGTGTAGGGTAGCCGAACGAGTTCACGGAAGGTTGCGCCAAGCTCGGTAAACCCAATCGTCAGGTAGGTTTGCCCGGCTGGCAGTTGCCGCGCTGGCCCGCGTGTACGCAGCCGTGAGAAGCTCAACAGCGAAAATAGCCCCCACCACAGCCCGGCCGATGCCAGCGAAATGCGCACCGCCATACTGGTCGAAATACCCATTTTCGGGCCAAGCAAAACCAGCACCAGGTTTGCAGCCAGCAGCAATCCCCCGCCCAGGTAGCCTAGCGCAAAGCCTCGGCTCGATACTTTATCGGTTTGATCAGCAGTGCAAATCTCAGGGAGAAAGGCATTATATAAGACGATCGATGCGCCAAAGCTCAAATTCGCAATGAGGAAGAGCAGTGCGCCAAACAGGTACAAATCGCCTGTGACGAAGAAAAACAACGTGGTGGCAGCCGCGCCAATAAAGCAAAACACTGCCATCAAGCGCTTCTTCAGGTGCGAGTAATCGGCGATTGCGCCCAGGATGGGCAGTAGAAATACCTGTAAGAAAACCGACAACGAGGTCGTATACGGAAAGAGTGATTTCGCCGTTACAGCCAGCGGCCCAAGACTAAATATTGTGCCATTTTCGCCGACTGCACTTTGCGCCAGCGCGGTGAGGTAGGGGCCAAGGAGCGCCGCCACTACCGTGGTGCTAAATGCAGAGTTCGCCCAGTCATACATGATCCAGCCAAAAATCTCACGTCGATCGTTAGCGGGCAAAGAACGGGCGGCCATAGCAGGCCCAGCCATACGGATGTCCTTTCAGCAAGCATAGGGGGATAGTATGGACATATATCACGTTCGAGTACGATGAGGCTTGGCCGCAAGCCCAGGCTACAGCTCGATCAGCAAGGAGCGCGCATATGTAGCGTGCGCTGGCTAGCGCCCTTGCCAGGTTGGTTTGCGCTTTTCAAGAAATGCGCCAGTACCTTCTTTCGCATCCTCGCTTTGTACAATTGTGCCAAACAGGGCCGCCTCATACATACAAGCATCAGCCAGCGCCATATCGTGCCCACGATTCACTGCCTGCTTAATCGCTGCGACTGCCAGTGGGGCCTTGCTCGCAATCTGCTGCGCCAGGGCACGTGTAGTATCGCGCAGTTCAGCGGCAGGCACAACACGCTCAACCAGCCCAATACGCAGCGCCTCGTCGGCACTGATCAGATCGCCGGTCAGGTTTAGTAGCTTGGACATACCGGGGCCAGCCAGGCGCGTGAGCCGCTGGGTACCGCCCCACCCGGCAATGATGCCCAGGTTAATTTCGGGCTGGCCGAACTTGGCGCTATCCGCAGCGATGCGGAGATCACAACTCATAGCCAGCTCGCAGCCACCGCCCAGTGCAAAGCCATTCACCGCGGCAATGACAATCTTGCGCATTTGAGCAATGCACAATCCCAGCTGGTGGCCGCGCTCAGAAAGCTGACGGGCGGCGTCGGCACTTGGCAGGGCGCGCAGCTCATTAATATCGGCCCCGGCCACAAATGCCTTTTCGCCTGCGCCCGTTACAATTGCTACCCGCAGATCAGCATCATCTTCAACCACACGTAGTGCTGACGCGAGATCAGCGATAGTCGCCTGGCTCAGGGCGTTCAGTACCTTAGGGCGATTAATCGTAATAACTGCTACCGCTCCATCGCGCTCAAACAGTATTGTCTCATATTCCATACTGGTGCTCCATTGCGCATCTGGTAGGGGCATTCACACAACCCATACCATTATTTATAACTGCGATTGTACCATAGAGCGGTAGGCTTTCAACTGGCGGATGGCCGATTTCGGCACTTGCGTAAACAACTCCTACATTCGCAAATCTGTGCTTGCGGGGGCTAGTGCCGTGGGGTATAATGCCCGGTGCAAATGCACCCGAGAGAGCACACATGGCCTCCCAGGCACTCTATCGCCGCTATCGCTCGCAAACCTTTGGCGAGCTGATCGGCCAGGAACATATTGTTCAAACCCTCCGCAATGCGATTGCCGAAGGGCGAATTGCGCATGCGTATTTGTTCACCGGGCCGCGCGGAGTAGGCAAAACGACGGTTGCGCGTTTGCTGGCTAAGGCGGTGAATTGCACCGCGCCCATAAGCCAACGACCATGCGGTATATGCGAATCGTGCCAGGCAATTGCCGAGGGGCGCGCGGTCGATGTGATTGAGATGGACGCGGCCTCGCACACCAGCGTGGAAGACGCGCGCGAGATCATCGAACGGGTACAGTTTCGGCCTACCAGCGGCGCGTATAAGGTGTATATCATCGACGAAGTGCACATGCTCTCAACCGCAGCCTTCAATGCACTATTAAAGACCTTAGAAGAACCGCCTGGTCACGCACTGTTTATTCTTGCTACGACTGAGAATCATAAAGTGCCGGCGACGATCCTCTCGCGCTGCCAGCGGTTCACTTTTAGCCGCCACACCGTCAGCGCAACGGCCACACACGTACATGCGATTGCGAACACCGAGCAAATTATGCTTGAACCGGGTGTGGCCGAGGCGATTGCCCGCGCCGCTACCGGCAGCATGCGCGATGCCCTGAGCGTGCTCGACCAGCTGATGGCATATGGCAGTGGCACGATTACCCTGGCGCAGGTACGCGGGTTACTGGGCGCGAGCGAGGCGCAGGAAGTGACCGCACTGGTCGATGCGCTGATTGCAAGCGACCTGAGCGCAGCCTTGCGCGCGTTGCATGACGTCGCCGAGCAAGGGGCCGATTTACGCCAATTCACGCGTGAGATCGTTGAGCGGCTGCGCGCCCTGATGCTCATGAAAGCAGGCGGCGACCCGGCCCTGCTCGACACAACCGAAGATGATCTAGCGCTGCTACGCCAGGAGAGCGCGGCTGCCGACTTGGGCGCGCTACTGGCCTGGGTCAAGCTGTTTAGCGGGCTTGATCAGCAGCTGCGCACCAGCGCATATGGGCAGCTGCCCCTAGAGCTAGCCGTCGTCGAGGCGCTGGCGGCGCCCGCACCAACGGCCCATGCCGCACCGCGAATTGCGCCACAGCCACGCAGCACCGCACCAACGCCCCCGGTGCGCCCGAGCGTGCCGCCTACCACCCGGCCAGTAACAATTCCCGAGCCGCCAGTGCAGCGCACATCCGAGCCGCCAACCGAAAGCTACACTTCACCCAGCCGTAGCACGCCTGAACCAGCGCCGCCGCTACCCGAGCCGCCGATTGAGGCGTATGTGTCTGAAGCACCCGACGAACCGGCATTCGTTGCCGAAACCCGCGCGGTGCCAGCGCCACCCACAGCTGCTGCACCCGACATGGGCGCAATCGCGTCGGATAACGCCGCCGCTGCGCTGCTCGAACAGGTTGAAGGCGTGTGGGATGACGTATTACAGGGTATCAAGGCACGCGACCGGACACTGTTCGTATTGCTCACCAGCAGCGGCGGCGTCAAGCCCATCGACGTGAAAGACGACCTGATCGTGTTCGAAGTGAAGAACGAATGGCAGGTGAAAAAGATCGAGCAGCCCACCCCGCGCCGCCTGATTGAGACGGTGCTGAGCAAACATATGGGGACGAACTACCACATCAGCTGTGTGGCCGAGGCCCAGAACCGTGAAAGCCCTAACATGCGGCGCGAGCAGATTCGCAATAGCCGTAAAGATCCACACGTCAAAGCCGCGATCAATATCTTCGACGCCGACATAATCGATATCGAGCAACATTAAGGAGACAGGTATGAACCCGCGCCAGCTTCAGCAAATGGCCCAGCAAATGCAAAAGCAAATGGCTAAAATTCAGGAAGAACTAGGCAACGAAACCGTTGAGGGTAATGCTGGCAGCTATGTCAGTGTCACGATGAACGGGCACCGCGAAATTCAGGCGATTAAAATTGCGCCCGAAGTTATCGATCCCGATGATGTTGACACCCTGCAAGACTTGATTGTAACGGCGATCAAAGACGCCAATACCAAAGCCCAGGCGCTGGCCGAAAAGCGTATGGGGCCGCTCACACAAGGCATGAAGATGCCAGGGCTGTTCTAATTCACCCATGACGAATGTCTTCGAACAATCCGGGCTGATCGAACCCGTAGCGCGGCTGATGGAAGAATTCAGCCGCCTGCCCGGCATTGGCCCGAAAACGGCGTCGCGGCTCGTATTCTTCCTGTTGCGCGCGCCCGATGAGCAGGCCCACGCGCTGGCCGAGGCGCTCGCAAGCCTGAAGGATAATGTGCGCTTCTGTTCGCGCTGCTTCAACATCACGGTAACCGACCCGTGCATGATCTGTAGCAACCCATCGCGCGATCAGGCGCGCATTTGCGTAGTGGAAGAGCCGCTCGATGTGCTAGCAATTGAGCGTACCAGCACATGGCGTGGGGTGTACCATGTGCTGCACGGGCGCATTGCCCCGCTCGAAGGCATGAACCGCGAGGATATTCGCTTCGATGAGCTGGTAGACCGGGTGCGCACCGAGCAGATCGACGAAGTGTTGCTGGCGACGAACCCCAACCTGGAAGGTGAGGCGACTTCGTTCCACCTGCACCGTGCCCTCGCCCCGCTGGGCGTAAAGGTAACACGCCTGGCACGCGGCTTGCCCACCGGCGGCGATCTTGAATGGGCTGATCCCTCGACATTAGGCTCGGCGCTTGAGGGTCGGCGCGAGCTATAGCATATAGAATGACCGACGCCCGACCACTGACCACGCAGCATACTTGGTGGTCGGTAGTCGGGTGTCGCCGGTCAACCGCCGGGTAAAGGACGAAGCGGCAAAAATACCCAGGCCCGTGGCGCTACTTGACGGTCAAATTATCTAACGAGGGCACAGCGGCAATCCACACCGGCCCGGCATTAAAGCGCACCTCGCTGCCATCGGCAGCGTAAAAGCCCAGCGGCCCGGCAGCAGAGGCTTTACGCCATGTCACCTCGCGCTCGATGCCATCGCTGAAAACCCGGGCGCGCCCCGTACCTACGACCTCTTGCTCGATCCGACCCTTGGGGTCGCCATCGATGCGCTGCTCGGCCACCTCCATCACCACGACGTTTTTCGTCCACAGCTGTTTGCCGCTTTCGGCATCGCGCGCGGCCTTGTCACGGCGCAAGCGTAAGTAGCCATTGGTATCGTGGTCGTACAGCCAGCCAGCATCATCTTCTTTATACAGAAAATAATAATTCAACTGCTGTGCCTGAGGGCGCAAGTTCCCGGCGGTATCGGCCTTGAATACGAAGCCAATCGTAGGGTCGGTGAAATCAGCAACACCCAAGTCGGTGGCAGCCTTAGCCAGCTGGGCGCTGCTGGTATACAGATTGTGTGGCGCAACCCGGTCGCTCGACCGGGTGAAATAGCCGCCCTTACCCTTTTGTAAAGCATCGAGATTCACCAGCTCACTGGTGCTTTCTACCAGCTCAAGCCCTTGCGGCGAACCGCCTGCATGCGCATACAGCGCGTGAAAGCCCATCGCCCACTGCGCAAAATACAGGCGTGTGCTGCGCACCGGGCCGATTTTCGCCACCTCGGGGGTGATGCCCGGCACCAGCACTGCCATAAAGCGCGTAACCCCAAACTCGGCCAAGGCTTCAAACACCACTGCTGCATGGTCAAGCCCGCTCTGCGGGTAGGCATCGGGGTGATTATCGATCATTACAATAATCGGGCGCTGTTGCACGCTGCCGCGCGCCAGGCCGGGTGCGCCAGTGGCTGGCACTTGCGTTGCAGTAGGTTGTGGCTCGCTCGTTGGCGCAGCCGTGGGCGGAGCGGTAGCAGCAGGCGCGGACGTTGGCGCAAGAGTAGGCACGACAGTAGGGAGAGGCTGCGCAACAGCGGTAGGCGCAGGTGCACCAGGCGTTCCACCACAAGCGGCAAGCAATATGCCACCAACCAGCAGCAACAGCACCGGGCGCAGACACTTGGCGATGAGCATCGCGGCTCCTTCAAACAAAACACGGTGATCGGCGCGCATTGTACCACAGGCGATCCATGCCCAAGCAGCTTACGAGCGCACCGCCGCTCGTTCAAACCGCGCATCGTACTCGGGGGCCAGCACGCGCCAATCGTAGCGCGCCGCAATGGTGCGGAAATCGGTGGCGGGGGCGGGCAGCATATCCATCGCTGCCGCCAGCTGGGCCACCAAATCCGCCTGATCATTGTATAAGCAGCGCGCATGGTAGCGCTCGGGGAGTAGCTCGGGGTAGCTCAGGCGGCGCGGAAGAATCGGCATACAGCCGCAGTACAGCGCCTCAACCACACTAATGCCAAAAAACTCTTGCACCGCGCAGCTCACCACAATATCGGCCTGCCATAGCCACGCACGGTATTCTGCCGCATCGGCATAGCCCCACGCCAGCACACGCTCGCCTAGCCAGGCCCGCGCCGCCATGAAATTCGGCTCGTTCGGATCAATATGCTCGCCCAGCGCCACCACCCGAAAATCACGCCCACGCGATTCCAGCTCGCGCAGCGCCGCAAAAAACATATCTGGCCCTTTGTCGTACTCCCAGCGACTATTCCAGAGAATGACCGGGGGAGTATGGGGCCTTGGCAATGGTACGGCACGATCCGCGCCTGGTTCATCGAGGCGCGCCAGATCGATACCCGGCGGCAATACCTGCGACTTCGCGGCAATCGTATCGATCAGATCAAGCTCCTGGTAATCGTAGTAGCGGCCCGGCAGCCCGGGCAGGGCATCTAAAAATACCTGCCGATGAAACGCCGAATTGAAGAACACGGCATCGGCCACGAGCGCGCCGGTGTAGTTAACCCAGGGAAAGGCGAGATCGCGCTGCCGCCCGGCTGGTAGTGGGTAGGTGAGCTGGTTCTCATGGAAATACAAGGCCGCTGGCACTTTGCCCAGCAGGTCGCGCGTAAGACCGAGGAAGGTAGCCAGATCAAGCATATCGGTTGCGACAACTAAATCGAAATGCTGTGGATGTGCATGCTGCTGCGCCCGAAGCTGCCGCGCCAGGGTTAGCGCCGCGCCGCGCATACGCCAGCGCCAGCCGCCCACGGAAGAAAGTGGCATCAACGTTATGTCGTGTTGACTATAGGCACGATAGCCATTTGCAACGGCCGCATGCGAGCCGCTATGGAAAGGATTTAAGAATAAAATGTGCATCGCTGTCGATTGTGAGACAATCGCAAAGTGCTTGTAATGGCGATGTAATTTGGGTTGCTTGTCGTCATGGGCTTCCTCTCGCTACCATGAAAAAGCACATCCAGTGTGCCAATACGCGCATGGAGCCAAACATGGTTGCTTTGAACATCGCAGAACGCCCTCACCAATCGCCCGATCTCACCGCCACCCGCGCCACGCTTGCGGCAGCAATCGGCACGCATCCCTTGATGCGCCAGCTGCCAGCGCTTGCAGATCTGCCGCTTGAGCTAATTGACGCTAGCGGCGCACCGTGCCGCCTTGAGGCTTGCCTCCAACAACACACCCGCGTCACGCTCGCCGGATGCTCGGGGAGCGGTCGCCAGCTTGTGCTGCTGCAATACCTTATGCGCCGAGCCAACGCCAGCCCCACAGGCCCGGCACCACTGCTCATCAACCTCTCCCGACTGGACGACGGTACCAGCGCGCCGAGCACGCTGCTAGCGGCCCAGCTCGCAACTATTGTGATACCTAACCCACCGCCACCGTCAACCGGGCGTTTCAGCTTCTGGCGTGCCCAGCCTGCGCCACCCACCGATGCCGCACCCCCGGCAGCACGCGTTATGTTACTTCAAGGACTCGATGAGCTGCCAGCCGCCCGACGCGATGCCTGGCGTGCGGCGCTCCAACAATTCGCTACCACAGATTCTACCACGCAACTGGCAGTTGCCGTGCCTGAAGGCGAAGCCACATGGCCCGGCTATGCGCCGCTCTTTCGTATATCGCCCACTGTAACCGAGATCACCGCGTGGATTGAGCATCTGGCCCCAGAACAGCACCGCCAGGCGCTCAATGCACTGCTCGCGCCACAAAATGCGTTCCAGCCTCTTGGCCAGCGCCTCTTCGAGGTCGCCCTGCTTGCCTGGCTGGCCGCCCCCACCGCGCTGCCGCGCACCCGCGCCGAGCTCTATGCGCAGGCTCTGGCGCAGGTGTTAGGGCTGAATATTTCCGAACTCGATACTGCACCAGTGGTGACGCAGCTGCAACTTCTCGCCGCCTACGATGAAACGATGGCAAGCCCGCCTGCGGCGCTGATTGAAACAACATCAGCAGATCAGCTACGGTTTCATCATCCGCAGATTCGTCGTTACCTGGCCGCACGCCAGCTGGCCGCCGAGCAGCGGATCGACCTGCTGGCACTGGTGGAACCAGCCGAGCAGCGTGAACTCGCCCTGCTGCTCACCACTATGCTCCACGACCCAGACCCGCTCTATGCACAGCTGTGGGAGCAAGCGCACAACGATACAGAATACATCTTATTGCTCGGGAATTGCCTGGCCGAACGCGCACCGGACAATAGTGTATGGACACTGCGCATTGTCGGCGGCTTGGCCCAAATGGTACGCAGCGCGCCCGATGCCGATAGCGCCTACGCCGCAGCATTACTCGAAGCCAGCGCACCAGCCTTTGATACCGCCGTTGAGGCCACGCTCGGTGCTGGTGAAACAGCGATCCGTTCGCTCATGCGCCTGTTCGATCTCCTCCCGCGCGAATTTGCAAGCAAACGCATGCTCCAACTGGTGCTGCACAACGCAACGCCCACCGATTTTGGCTGGCAACTCACGGATCGCCTGTTAGAAGAACCTGGCTTACGCCTGCCAATATCCGCGCCCATCCCGGCAAACGACCCGATGCTCGCACGCTGGATTTGCCTTCACGCGCTCCACTCAGGCGAGCAGCGCGCAATGCTTGACCCAGCGCTGGCCCGCACTGCCCTGCTCGCACTTCAAGCTACTGGCGACGCTTTTCGCACGATGATGGTTGCCACTGCCTTTCTCGGCGACGAGCGCCTCGCCCCAGCACTACGCGCATCGAGCATTGAAGTGCTGGGAAATAGCGAGCAGCCTGGCACAATCGCGGCACTTGAGCGCGCCGCCGATTCACCGGATCCGCAACTGCGCCAGGCGGCGCTCACCGCCCTTAACCAGAGCGACTCGGCCCACGCGACGATTACCTGGGGGCACACTGCCGTCGATCATTCAGCCGATTTGACGATGCGATTAACGGCGATTGAGAATCTGGGCAGCAATATCACATATGGCGTGGCGCATCAGCTCGCCCAATGCGTGCTCGACTCAAGCTTGCCGCTCGTGGCACAGCTCCGCGCAATCGAACAGCTCAAGCGCAACGAAACCGGGTGCGCCGAACTGCTGGGGATTCTGAATCGTAATGATGTATCCGAGGCGCTCCGGGCGGCGGCGGCACAGGCACTCGGCAGTGCTGATTATATCACCGCACTCCGTGACATGATACGGCTTCTCGATGCACCGCCAGCAGCTTATACCCTGATCGAAGGCTGTTGCGACGGCCTGGGTAAGCTTGGCAATGCCGAAGCAACCGAGCCGCTGCTTGCGCTGCTTGAACGCAGCTACCACGATCCACAGATCACGCGCGCTGCAATACATGCGCTCGGCCAGATCGGTGATGTACACGCCTGCGAACCACTTGGGGCGCTCCTTGGCGCAGGGGCATTGCAGCGCTTGCAGCGTCACCTGACACCGCGCCTGCTGCAACTCCCAATTGAACACTGCCGCGATAATAGTGCAATCCCACCGCGCCTGATTGAGCACATTGCCGCGACGCTCGCCAGTGCGATTAGCCCGGAAGCACAGCCCACCACGCTTGGCGAGTTTCTAGGTGGCGAAGCCGACCAGGTGCGCACTACAGCTGCACAGGCACTCGCAGCGATTGGTGGCAATTCTGCTCGCGCAGCGCTGCTCGCCGCAGTAATCGACGATACCGCTGGTGGGGCAACCGCCGATCTCATTAGCGCACTCGCCGAGATCGACGGCGCAGACAACCTTGATGTATTCACCTATCTGCTTGAATCTGCCGAAATCAGCCCGATGACCCGCTGGCTCGTTGTGCAGCAGCTCACAACACACCCCAACAGCGAGCCGCTGATGACAAATGCGCTGATGAACACCAGCCTCGACGCATTTACCCGTGGCGCACTGGCCGAAGGCTTGGGCCAGCGCCATGCGCTAAGCGCCCTGCCGCTACTACGCACCCTGGCCGAAGACGCCTCGGGTGATGCCCACCTGCGAGCGCAGGCTATTCTCGGGCTGGGCCTGTTGAACGATACGACCACCGAAACGATTCTGCTGCGCATCGTTGGTGATACAACCGAAGATAGCACCTTGCGTGGGCTGGCCGCCGATTATTTGCCAACCGAACTAAGCGCCGAAGGCCGGCGTGCTCTACGCGAGCTATTGCGCAATGATCGACCACCGGTACCCTTGCTCATCGGCATCCTGCGCACACTAGGCCGCACCCATGATCACGAATCGCTCCAGTTAGTATTGCGCTATTCGGAAGACGCCAATAGCCTGATTGCCCAGGCCGCAATTGACGCGCTAGCCGATCTTGGCGATAGCAGCGCAACCCCCAAACTCGTCCAGATCAGCCAGCAGCCAGCGGGCGATCATGCGCTACGGCTGCAGGCGGTTGGCGCGCTGTTGCGGCTTGGCGGTGCCGAGTATCGCCAATTGCTTCGTAGCTACTTACAGCAGGGCGCGCTGCCCTTCAGGCTCCTTGCGCTCGAAGCGCTGATCAGTGCTGATACCCCCGCCACTGAGCTAAGCGCCCTGCTTGCCGAGCGGAGCTGGCCGGTACCATTACGGCTGCGGCTGATGGAATACTTAGCTGGCGATATTGCGGCAGCCCCACTTCTGACTGAAATTCTCCATACGAATGATGACGAGCCGCAGATTCGCGCACACGCTGCCGAAGCCCTGGGCCGCATGCACTGGCAAGCAGCTACGCCGGTGCTCACCGAAATCGCGCTCGATACACAGGGCGCTTTACCCATCAGGCTGCGTTGTATCACTGCGCTACGCCAGCTTAACAGCCTTCCAAATTGGCTGGTAATCGGGCAGCTGGCCGACGACGAACGGCAGCCGTCGGTTGTTCGCAACACTGCGTGGCATGCCCTCTCTGCTTGATAGTAGTAGCGCGCTGTAAGGAAATATGTATGGCTCCTTATATTTTAGTCGTCGACGATGAGCCTGCAATTGGCAAATTACTCACCTATCAGCTGGCAGGCTTTGGCTACCGGGTGAGTTATCTTGAGAATGGGCTGCTGGCACTCCAACGTCTGCTCGCCGAGCGCCCCGATCTGGTATTGCTGGATGTGATGATGCCGCTGATTAGTGGATGGGAGGTATGCCGCCAGATTCGCGCCTGCTCGGATGTGCCGGTGATTATGCTCACCGCCAAAAGTGCCGAGAGCGATATTGTGCAGGGATTTAATGCTGGTGCGGATGACTACTTAACTAAGCCCTTCAACCTGACCCAACTGCACGCACGGATTGAGGCAGTGTTGCGGCGCGCTAAGAACACGGCAAGCCAGGTGCCTCAGCCAGTGCCAGCCATCAGCTTTACCACACCCGCCGCCGCTGCCTCTGGAGTGACACTCGGCGACGTTGTGTTGCAAGCTACTGATCAGCCGCCCCAGCCAGTGCAAAATGGGCAGCAGGTGCATGCTGCGCGCTTAGCGAAAGGCATGACGCTACACCTGGCGGAGCGAGCGTGCAATGTACGCTGGGAATTTCTTCAAGCGATTGAGCGCGAGAACTGGGAATACATTCCCCGGCGCGAATTGCGCCGCGCCCTAAACGCCTATGGCACGTATCTCCACCTCGATTTGTCGCCGCTGCACGCCCAGGCGCAGGCGCAGCTGCGGCCCTACACGGTGATGCGCTATGCGGCGGTGGCGGTGCTCATTGTAGTGGTGGTGCTAGGGCTGTACCTGCTGTAGCAAGGCACTGCGCACAGCCAATGTGAAACGCGACTTCGGCGAAGTATGCGAAGTATTGTATTGATCAGGGGTGGCAATGCCACCCCTGATTGTTTTCTGCCCGATCCATCGGTGGCATGCAAATTGCAATATAAATCACTATGATGCCCGATAGTAAGTATTGCTCTGCATTAAAGCCTTGTTCAAACCAGCGCAGCGCCCCTAGAGCACAACTTACGTACATACGGAACGAGCACGATGATGCAACAGGTTGAATACACCGAACCCACGTGCCCATTGCGTAACCAGACTGGTTCAGACGGAGTTCAAGATTTTGCGGCAATCCTTGCCCGCTTATCGGCCGAGCAGTATGCCGCCTTTCAGGCAGAACGCGCCCGCTGCCAACAAGAATTTGATCAGTATATCGCCGCCTATGGGTACCATACATAGACGGTGGCACACCTATTGTGCTCAAGCCATAAGCTTTAAGTGCGACGCGGGTGGTCGGTGCTACTGGCTAGAACCGACCACCCGCGTATTTATGGCCCGATACTTGCTTTACAAACGACAACAACACACGAAGGAGCATAGAGATGAAATTCCTTACCAAACTTGCGCTACTTACTACGGCTGGCGTTGGTATCACAGTGTTGCGCCGACGGCTCAACCCACCGCTGCCATACGATTTCCGTGGCAAATCGGTGCTCATCACCGGTGGTTCGCGCGGCCTGGGCCTGGTGTTAGCCCGCGAGTTTGCTGCCGAAGGTGCCTTGCTCACGCTGGTGGCCCGCGATGGCACCGAGCTAGAGCAGGCGCGACAAGAGCTAGCGGCCAGCGGCGCCGACGTGCTAGCCTTTACCTGCGATGTGCGCGATGAGCGTGAAGCAGCCCTGGCGGTCGAGCGCGCCGTGGCCCGCTACGGCGGCATCGACGTGCTGGTGAATAATGCCGGGGTTATTCAGGCCGGGCCAGTTGAACATATGCAGACGCGCGATTTCGAAGATGCGCTGGCTACGCATATGTGGGGGCCGCTCTATACAATGCGCGCCGCAACACCGCACATGCGCCGCCAACACCAGGGGCGTATCATCAATATTGCCTCAATCGGCGGGAAAGTCGCGGTCCCGCACCTAGCTCCTTACACCACCAGTAAGTTTGCATTGGCCGGACTTTCCGACGCCATGCGGGCCGAACTGGCGAAGGATGGCATTCACATTACCACGGTGTTCCCAGGCCTGATGCGTACTGGCTCACATCTCAACGCACTGTTTAAGGGGCAACACAAGAAGGAATTCACCTGGTTTTCGGTACTTGATGCCCTGCCAGTAAGCTCGATCGATGCGCAAAGCGCTGCCCGCCAGATTGTTGCAGCAAGCCGCAAAGGCGCACCCCAACTTGTTATTTCATTCCAGGCTAAAGCACTCGCCTTGATAAGCGAGCTACTGCCTAACCTCACTGCTCGTAGCTTGAAGCTTATGAATTGGTTCTTGCCCGCACCAAGTGACGAGCGCTCGGGCGACCAGAACCGTACCGGCTGGGAAAGCCAATCGGCGCTTGCACCTTCGGTACTCACCCAGCTAGCCGATCAGGCGACAGTAGAAAATAACGGCTTACACGGGCGTACGGCGGAAGCGTCACTATAACTCATCACATACGCAACGGTGCTGCGCCGGAATGTTCAAGCGCAGTATATCATTGGCGGGCATGAAGGCGTAGGCCATACTGTTAAAGTGAAGCTTGCGTCCGTTCAAGCCCGCCGCGAGCGTGCCCACAGCGCGG
>JAFEAS010000118.1:0-1610 GCA_018266315.1 Chloroflexi bacterium SZAS-1
AGGCTAAACCCTTCCTTGCTCGCCTCACCCGACACATTGACCTGCAACAATACTGGCAATGGCGCGCGGTCGGCAGCCCCATGGGCTAGTGCCTGCGCCAGGTGTACGCTGTCAACCGAGTGGACGATATCGAAGAGCGCGGCGGCACGGCGGGCTTTATTGCTCTGCAAATGACCAATTAAGTGCCACCTGAGCGAAGTACGCACCGCCGCCAGCGCAGCAATTTTCCGTTCAGCTTCCTGTACGCGGTTCTCGCCAACATCGTGCAGCCCAGCCGCTAATGCTTCGGCTACCAGCTCGGGCGGGTGCGTTTTCGTCACTCCAACTAGCTGCACTTCGGCTGGCGCGCGCCCGGCCCGCAGCGCGGCCGCAGCCATCCGCTCATGTATCGCGGCAATGCGCGCCGCAACTGTCTCCATTGGTTCCTCTTCCCGGTGCTGCGAATACCCCTATTATACTGTACTCTGCGGCTCAACCCAGTTACAGCGGCAGCGGCCCAAGTTGTGGTACCATACGCGGCGAATAACCGCATAATATGCTAAAGAAAACAATGCCAGCACAACCCCAGCCGATTCACGTCCTGTTCGTTTGTACCGGCAATATTTGCCGTTCGCCGATGGCCGAGGCGGTGTTCCAGCATATGGTGGCCGAGGCGGGCCTGAGCAATGTTATCAAAGCCGATTCAGCCGGAACTGGCGCATGGCACGTTGGCGAGCCGCCGCACCACGGCACGCGCACGGTCTTGCGCAACCACGGTATTGCTTACACCCATGCCGCGCGTCAGATCGAGCCGCTTGATTTCGCCCACTTCGAGTATATCATTGCGCTTGATCGCAGCCACCTGAGCGATTTACGCTATTATGCTCGGGGCAACCAGGCCACGCTTAAGCTGCTGATGGACTATGTGCCGGGCACGCATGTGCACGATGTACCGGACCCGTATTACACCGGCGGCTTCGACGAAGTATATACGCTGGTTAGCCAGGGCTGTCGCGCGCTACTTGATCACATTATCGCAGAACATCATTTAGCGCCGCGTCGGTAAACACCGGGCAAGGCGAGAGCATATGCATGAAGCAGCCATCAGCGCCGCGCTCGCCGAAATTGGCGATACCAGCCCCATCCGCGAACGGGCGGTTATTGGCGGCGGCAGTATCAGCCAGGCAGTGCGGCTCCAAACTGCGCATGGCGCATATCTACTAAAGATTGGCGGGCGCGGGCTGCCCGGCTTTTTCGCTGCCGAAGCGCGCGGCCTACAGCTGCTGGCTGGCACCGGTGCCGTGCGCGTACCGGCGGTGCTGGCCGTGCACGATGTTGAAACAACCGCCGTCGACCAATTGCCGACCACCCAAGCCCCGGCAGTCAGTCGTCAGTCGTCGGTCGTCAAAACTGGCTTCATCCTGCTTGAATGGCTCGACGCACCACCACATGCCAGCCGCACCCATGCCGGCGAATTGCTTGGTACCGCGTTGGCTGCTATGCACCGCACGACCGCGCCAACCTACGGCCTTGACCACAATAACTATATTGGCGCAACGCCCCAGCTTAATGCACCACACACCAGCTGGCTGGCCTTCTTCCGCGACCAGCGGCTACGCGCACAGGCTGCA
>JAFEAS010000118.1:1632-8439 GCA_018266315.1 Chloroflexi bacterium SZAS-1
CACGGCGATCTCTGGGGCGGCAATTTTATTGTGGGGCCGGGCGGCGCGCCAGCCCTGATCGACCCGGCAGCGTATTACGGCGACCGCGAGGCCGACCTGGCGATGACACGGCTGTTCGGCGGCTTCCCACCAGGGTTCTACGCAGCATATCAGGCGGCGTGGCCGCTACCACCGGGCTGGCAGGAACGCGTAGAGCTTTATAACCTCTACCATCTGCTTAACCATCTCAATCTCTTCGGCGAAGGCTATAGTGCCGAGGTGGATGCAATTTTACAGCGTTATGCTGGGTAACACCGCGCAATTACATATCGAATGAGCCATGTTATAATCAGCGCGTCCAAACCTCGCTATGGCTCACGTAAGGGCAAACAGACTCGCACAGCTCCTGAATACACAGGATGCAAGGAGGAAACGCATGTCCCGAGTTCCCCGTATGCTCAGCATGGTGCTGCTGACACTCTTGTTGCTGGCTGCCTGTGGCACGAACCAAACCACCGCCCCCGCCGCGACAAATGCCCCCGCCGCCGGTACTACCAGCAGTGGCGCACTGCCCGATCTCAAAGGCCGCAAGGTTGTTATTGGCACCGATGCTACCTACCCACCCTTCGAGTCGGTCGATACCGCAACCAACAAAATCACCGGGTTCGATCCCGATCTCATGGCTGAGATCGCCAAGAAGATCAACATCACCGTCGAATTCCAGAACGCCACCTTCGACACAATTTTCACCGCGCTTCAAAGCAAGCAATACGACGCCGTCATGTCGGCGGCAACCATTACTGAGGAGCGCAAGAAAATCGTCGCCTTCTCCGACCCGTATATCGACGTTGGGCAACTTGTGGTTGTGGCAGCTAGCAACAATACCATCAAGAGCTACACCGACCTGCCAAACGCCAAGGCCGTAGGCGTACAAACTGGTACCACCGGCGAGACGGCAACCCTTGATAAGGCTAAAGTTCCCGATGCCCAGGTCAAACGCTATCAGACGATTGATCTGGCCTTTGCCGATCTGGCGAATGGCGCGATCGATGCGGTCGTTGCCGATGGCCCGACGGTTGGCAATTACCTCGCACAGCCGCAGTACGATGGGAAGCTGAAAATTGTCGGCGATGCCTTCACCACCGAAAGCTATGGTATTGCCGTGAACCAGAACGACACCGAGCTTCTGAATGGCATTAACGCCGCACTCAAAGAGATCAAGGCCGCAGGTGTAGTCGATCAGCTCAAGGCCAAATACAAGATCAAATAAGCGGCTAGGTAAGCTTCACACTGCCTTTCGGCATCGGCGCAACATCATCTGGCGCATTGCTGCAACACACCACGGTGCAGCAATGCGCTTAAAAAATACCTCATCGCTGGCAGGTAGCAAGCAGCAGGTTTACAGCATAAGGAGCAGCTATGGCCCAAGTAACGCCGACTGCCTCAGCGCGACAGGGGCGTGTCCTCAACACCCAGACATTGAACAACCTGCCCTGGTGGCTGATCATCATTCTTCTAGTTGGTGCCTATGTCATCTACTCCATGCTGCAAGAGGAAAAATATGTTCAGGCCCTGACCTACCTGTTGCAGGGCATCGGGCTAACCGTCATTATCTCGGTTGTGGCATACGCTATTGCGCTGGCGCTTGGTCTTATTGCTGGCCTCGGTCGGGTTGCGAAAAATCCTATTCTCTTCACCCTGGCAACCTTGTATGTTGAGGTGTTGCGCGGAATTCCACTGCTGGTTGTTATTATTTATTTTCAGTTTGTTATTGCCCCCAGCATTGGGTTCAACCGCACGGCTGAGATCGCTGGTACGCTCGCGCTAGCCGCCTGTTATGGCGCCTACCTGGCCGAAGTCTATCGTGCTGGCATCCAATCGATCGACCGGGGGCAGCGCGAGGCCGCCCGCTCGCTGGGCATGAGCCACTACCAGATGATGCGCTATATCGTTCTCCCCCAGGCAATCAGGCGGGTCATCCCGGCGCTCGCGAACGATTTTATCGCACTCCTGAAGGATTCGTCACTGCTCTCGGCAATTGCGATCAACGAACTCACCCAGCTTGCGCGCATTCAAGGCGCACGAACCTTCGATTTCTTCCGCGCACTCAACGCCGCTGCCATGCTGTACCTCATGCTTACACTCGTGCTCTCGCTGGGAGTACGCTGGGTTGAAAGGAAAACAAGCAATGAACGAGCATGAGGCAGTTGTGCGCGGCATGAGCGGCCCGATTATTGTGATGAACCACATCAATAAGCGCTTTGGCCAACTCCAGGCGCTCGATGATGTAAGCCTGGATGTCAACCGTGGCGAAGTGATGATGATCATCGGGCCGAGCGGTTCGGGGAAATCAACACTGCTGCGCTGCATGAACCGGCTCGAAACCCCCGATAGCGGGCATATTCTGGTCAATGGGGTTGACCTGATGCAGCGCGGCGTTAATTTGAACAGCGTGCGGAAAGAAGTTGGCATGGTGTTCCAGCGCTTCGAGCTTTTTCCACACCTCACCGTGCTGCAGAATCTGACGCTGGCACAACGCCTGGTGCTGCACCGTAACGCGCGCGAGGCAAACACGATTGCGATGGAGCTATTGCAGAAGGTGGGTATTCCCGAGAAAGCGCCCAGTTACCCAACCCAGCTCTCGGGCGGTCAGCAGCAGCGCGTGGCNNCGTGGCGATTGCGCGGGCGCTGGCGATGCAGCCCAAAGTTATGCTCTTTGACGAGCCAACCTCGGCGCTCGACCCCGAAATGATCAACGAGGTGCTGGATGTTATGGTCAACCTGGCGCGCGAGGGTATGACAATGGTGGTCGTTTCGCATGAAATGGGGTTTGCGCGCGCGGCCTCGCATCGCGTAATCTTCATGGATCAGGGCCGCATTGTCGAAACTGGCTCGCCCGAGCGCATTTTTAAGAACCCGGAACACGAGCGCACCCGCCTGTTCCTGAGCAAGATTTTGCACTAAGGCGTATCCGCAGCAATACCGTTCCGATTGCCGATTGACTACTGACGACCGACTCCACAACAGAGTCGGTCGTCGCGTGTCAGCCGCGCACCGTATCAGTCCGCTGGCTCGTTACCAATTACAACCGTCCACTCGCGGATTTCCCAGCGCGTAACCAGGCCATTGCGCACATAGGGGTCGGCCTGCACAAATGCCTCAATCGGCGTGCGGCTTGCAGTGCGCCACACCAACAGCGCGCTATCGGCCGGGTCGCTGAAAGCACCAGCCAGCACCATGTCGCCACGCGCTTGTGCCGCCTGCGCCATACCTAAATGCTCCTCACGGAAAGCAGGCCGCCGCTCCAGGTAATCGCCGACAAACCAGTAGAATAAGGCATAGTATCGCATTGCTCACTCCTGTCTGTAGCCGAGGGCTATGCGCCCAGAACTACCGCCACCGCCAGGCCATCGTAGCCCTTGCTGCCCACGGTTTGCACTGCGGTAGCGGCTACCCGTGGCTCGGCGGCCAGCGCCTCGTACAGCGCGCGAACGCCCTGCACACTCACGTCACGGCTCGCCGCATCAATCACCTTGCCATCGCGCACCACATTATCGATAATGATCAGGCTGCCCAGGCGGGTAAGCTTCAGCGCCCAGTTGAAATACGCTACTGAGTTCACTTTGTCGGCATCAATAAACACCAGGTCGAACGGGCCAGCATCTTCAGCGGCGAGCTGCGGCAATGTATCGAGTGCCGCGCCAACGCGCACCTCAACCTGGGCCGCAAGCCCAGCCCGCGCGATGTTGGCGCGCGCCACTTCGGCATGCTTCGGCTCATATTCCAGAGTTATCAAGCGGCCATCGGCAGGTAATGCGCGCGCCAGCCAGATGGTGCTATAGCCCGCCAGTGTGCCAATTTCAAGGATAGTACGGGCACCGTGCGCAACCGCAAGCACGTACAGCAACTTGCCCTGGTTTGGGGCAACATTGATCATGGGAATGCCTGCGGCAGCAGTTGCCGCGAGCGCAGCTTCCAGCACAGGATCGGGCGGGATTAGCCGCGCCGTGATGTAATCGTCAACGGCGGTCCACTGTTCCTGACTCATCGTGTTCCTTCTTTAAGATCACGCAGCCGCAGGTATGGCAATACACATACCTGCGGCTCTATGCAAACTATCTACAGCCAGAGCTATTTGCTGCGGTTACGCCCATACTGCTCGTGGCTCGATACCCAGTCGGAGGAAGAAATCGCCGAGGCGAGCGAGATCTCACCGGCGAGCGCCACGCCTGCCACAATTTCGGCCAGCTTATACACCTTGTCGCGGCCCACGCAGCCAAGCAGCGCCAGACATTCGCGCTGAGTTGGTAGGCCAGTACCACCACCAAACGTCGCGACGATCAGCGATGGGATCGTAAGCGACAGGTACAGATCTTTTTCAGGCGTGACTTCGGCATACAGCACTCCGGCGGAAGATTCCGACACGTTGGCTACATCCTGGCCGGTGGCGATGAAGATCGCGGTGATGGCATTGGCCGAGTGCAGGCCATTGTTATTCGCGCCCGAAAGGAACGAGCCAATATTCGCCACGCCCCAGTGGTAGGCCAGGTTCTCAGGCTCAACGCGCATGTTCTCAACCAGCACGTTACGCTTAATAATTGCCTCAGCCGTCACACGCTTGCCGCGTGTGCGCATAATGTTCACCTGCGAAGCTTTTTTGTCGGTTGCAAAATTCGATTCGAGGTAGAAGTGTTTAACCTTACCCTCGTAGTGATCAAGCACCCAGCTGCACGCGGCAAATGTGGCCCGGCCCACCATATTCTGGCCGGCGGCATCGCCAGTGCTATAGTTAAAGCGCAGGTATACAAACTTGTTGGCGAGGTAGGGGTCAATATTCTGCAGCTTGGCTACGCTTGAGGTTGCCTCGGCTTCCTCGCGGATTTTGTCCATATGCGCCTCAACCCAGCGCAGGAAATCGCGGCCTTCACGCGCATCCTCAAACACAAACACCGGGGCGCGCTGCATCGCATCGGCCACTACCGTCACCTTCACGCCGCCACTCAGGTTCAGCACCTTAATGCCGCGATTGTAGGAGGCAACCAATGTACCCTCGGTGGTAGCCATGGGGATGAGGAAATCGCCCTGCGCGTGCTCACCGTGGATGGTGACTGGCCCGGCAAACCCGAGCGGCACTTGCGCCACGCCCGAGAAATGCTCAATATTCCCTTTGGTCACGTGCGGGTCGAACGAGTACTTCCCAATATGCTCGAACTGCGCACCCGTAAACTCGGACACAAACTGTTGGCGAGCTTTAATCGCCGCCTCAGAATAATCGTCGTTTGCGTCGCGCGGGATGCGCACCAGGTGGTCGGTCTCTTCAGAGATCGCGTCTTCAACTTCGAATTTCAGTGCGCCAAATGGTTTGCTCTTGAAAGCGATGCCAATTTTATGTTTTCCCAGTTCAAGCGCCGGAATACCCACGCGTACCACCAGAGTTTTGCGCAATGGAAAGTGAATCGGCCCGCTTGTCACAATCTGGTCGGGGGCGAGCACCGTACCATCACCCAGATCGACGCGAATGCTCTCGCGCGGCACGGCCTTCCCATCGATGGTAATACCCTGCAAATCGAGAAATTCGGCATCGCTCAGGCGATTTTTGATCGCAAATTGCACGCCCTGCTCGACATTCTTGAGGCTGCTAAAGGTATAGAGCTGCTTCAACAGCATACTGGGAACAAATGACATACAGCGCTCCTCCTTGATGCATCTGCCACATCGCACGAATCCACGGCTGTATTATCGCGTATGCCTGAGTTCTGTCAACTATGCCGCTGAACCCTTGGTGTACGTTGTAAGAAGCAGGGCTTTTGCTTACCCAAACAGCCGCTTCACTCCCTTGCACGGGTTACATCGTCGCCCATGTCGCTGGCTAAAAATACCCATCGCGCAACTCGCGTCCCTTCGTGATGTTTTGCGCCACACGTAAAATATCACGAAGAAGAATGAAAAGTACAGCGCAGAAACGCTAGGCGAAAGCGCTAGAAAGATTAGCGCCGCACGTAGATCTGGGCGCGATCATCGGCATAGACGCGCTGCCAACGCTGGTCGGCGGCTAGGGCTGTCGCCAGGCGCGGCATTGTCACACTATCGAGCAGCACCCGCCCAACATTGTATTTATCGATGAGCAGCGCATTGTAATCGCGGGCATCACGAATAGACACGTAATCTTGCCAAAGTGTATCGGGGTACAGCTCAATGCGCGGATCGATAAACGACTGCTCGGCAGGATAGAGCGCCCAGGCCAGGTACGAGCCATAGCCCATTTCGTTGAATAGCCGCCCGCCGCCAGGGTGCGCGCGCAGATATTCCGTCGCTGCAACCGGGGTCTCGCTGCTAAACAGCTCGGGCGCACCAGGCACCGGTGCGAACAACGCTTTATAGGGCGCAGGCAAGGGTAGCGCGGGCTTGAAGGGCGGCTGCACAATCACAACTAACGCCGCCAGCACCAGCGCGATGATTGTGCTGGGGAGCTGCATGCGCGGTGCAGCCGAGCGTAACGCAAGTGCACGCGGGCGCGCCAGGCCCTGCGCCAGCATGGGCATTGCTAGCATGCCATACCAGCCGACATTGCGCTGGCTGCCCCAGGCTAGCCATAAAAAGGCGCAGGCCAGCAGCACATCGGTGATAGTTGGGCGGCGACGGCCAAGCGCAAATACGGCCAGCAGCACCAGAATTGATGCAAAAAACACCGTGTTAGCGATACCGCGCGGCGCGGGCGGCTGCCACTCGCTCACCAGCGACTGGATCGAGCCATTGGCGAGCAGCGTGCGCACGTAGCCGAAAATACCCACGCCGCTCGGGTTGAGCAGCGTCGCAGCCAGGGTCGCC
>JAFEAS010000119.1:0-12681 GCA_018266315.1 Chloroflexi bacterium SZAS-1
CAGAAGAGATGTTGACTAATCCCTGGTGCATTTTATCGACGCTCCCGATGCGTTCGAGGAAGTGACATATAAAGGGTTGTTGTTTGTGGCGAATGGTCTTGGGGCCATTGTCGCGGCGTATGGTATCTGGAAGAACGAGCGCTGGGGTTGGGGGCTTGGGCTACTCATCGCGGCTGGCTCGGTGGCCGCGTATGTTGCCAGCCGCACGGTCGGGTTACCGCAGTTGCCCGCCGAGCCCGATGAATGGCTTGAGCCGCTTGGCGTACTATCGGTTATGGCCGAGGCGCTATTCAGTATGCTAGCACTCTGGGTGCTTGGCGGCACAAATACGCGCTCTACATTACCGCCAAGCGCAGCATAATAATATCCCTGGTCGTGGTTCAACGCAGCAACCCGGTGCCGATCTTTTCGGTGCCGGGTTTATTATGTGCGCTCGATATTCCTATAATCCAAGTGGCGATGGCACACTCCTTGCCATTACGGTAGCAGTGACAATGGCATCAGGTATTAGGCTTTTACGCAAGGGGATTGTTTGGTAGCGTGATGCAGCTTTTTTGCCTGCGGCAGCAGCGTACTCAACAAGCTTGTGCGTGTACGTGCGGTTTTGCCACGTTCCACATGGCAAAACCGCACGCACATAAAGATAAAGTACCGCGCTGCCGCAGGCTGAACACACCAACTACGTAAGTTTTATGAATTAAGAAAGCGAGGACGCATTATGGCCGAGAAAAATTATCAGGATGCTGTGCAAGCTCTGAAGGAATATTTCGGTGGGCGCTGGGAAACGAGTGAAGTAGAAGGCCGCGCGGAAATGGCGAAAGTACTCCGCGAGAAGCTTGACTTTAGCGCAGATGAGGCGAACGCTGCACTGAGCGCGATGCTCGCCGCGAATACTATTCGCTACCATACTGCTGCAACTGCCGAAAACCACCCTGCGGCGGAAACCTTACCAGCTCCCTCCGAACCCAATGTGATTATAGGTATGCCCTCTTCAAGCGGCCTGCCGAATGTGCCAATAGCCGGCAATCAATTGATTACCGCTGGGTATTGGGAAATTGGCGAGCCGACAGATGAAACGGCGCCTGGGCGAGGTGGACAGGTGACGCCAAGCGGCTTGTAGCGTAATCACAAACCCTGGCATTTTTTGTCGTGGCAAGTCTGGACAACAGTGCGGGTGGCTCATCAGCCGCCCGCGTTTTTACAGTCTCAAAGTATAGGCGGTTGCGCTCTTTCACTGGCCACCTGCATGTGCGCTAACCCGGGCTTTTGCCCTGCCTCGTGGTACAATGCGCCGGGGCGCAGCGTAGCGCCTGCCAAATGTGGAGGAACACATGCGCAAGATTGCAATCATTGGTACGCCCGTTGATCTGGGCGCGGGTCGGCGCGGCGTTGATATGGGGCCGGGCGCGATCCGCTATGCCGGGCTGAAAGAGCGGCTGGAAGGACTAGGGCATAGTGTACGCGACCTGGGAAATGTTGCAGTGCCCCAGGCCGAGCAGTTCGAGACGCCTGCGCCGGGCGAAAAGCTGCGCTACCTCGATGCGCTGCTGCAAGTCAATCACGAGCTGGCACAGCTGGTAACCACGGCTGTAGCCGCAGGTGAATTCCCGCTGATTCTTGGCGGCGACCACAGCCTGGCAATCGGCTCAATCAATGGCGTTGCGCGCGGGCGGCGCATTGGTGTGATCTGGGTCGATGCGCATGGCGATTTCAACACTCCTGAAACCACGCCTTCAGGCAATATTCATGGCATGGGTGTGGCCGCGCTCACCGGCCGTGGCGACACGCGCCTGGTACAGTTGTTGGGTACTGCCCCGGTACTGCGCGATAGTGATGTGGTGATGGTTGGTATTCGCGATCTTGATATTGAGGAGCGCGAGGCGCTACGCCATTCGGGTATTCAGGTGTTCACCATGCACGATATCGATCGGCGCGGGTTGGCCTCGGTGATGGAAGAAGCGCTGATGCGCGTGAGTATGGGCACCGCTGGCATTCATGTCAGCCTCGACATGGATGCGCTCGATCCAGCCGAAGCGCCAGGGGTCGGTACGCCCGTGCTCGGCGGTATTTCCTACCGCGAGGCGCACCTGGCCATGGAAATGATCGCGCAATCGGGTAAATTACTCAGCATGGATCTGGTTGAGGTTAACCCCATTCTCGATGCGCATAATGTCACTGCCGAGCTCGCCGTAGAATTTGCCCTCTCGGCGCTTGGCAAGCGCATTTTCTAGCCGCCATTTACGCTTGCGGCACCCGGAGATCGGCCTGGCGCAGCTTCAGCGCCAGGTCAATGGCGAGGTTGCGCATCAGCAGGAAGCCCAGCTCATAATCGCTGTGGCATAGCTCCATCAGGTTGGCGCGATGCAGCATAAGCAGGCGCGCTTCGGGGCTAGCAACGCGCGCGGTTGCGGTGCGCAGCCCTTCATCTACCAGGGCAACCTCGCCAAACGATTGACCACGCTGCAACCGCGCGATCGCCGATGCAGTGTTAGTAGTAGGCAATTGCACCAGGATGTCGATCTCGCCGTTGAGAATAATGTAGAGGCTGTCGCTGTGCGACTGTTGCTCGAAAACAACTTCACCCACGCGCATCCAATGCTCGGTGCAAATACCCGAAAGCCGTTCGAGCCGCGCGGTATCGAGCTCATCGAAGATATCAACTGTTTTCAGTAGATCGACATACGACATGGGCCAGCCTCCTGATGGTGATGAGGTAGTGCCTGCCTCCCTAGCATATACCGTATGTCAACAGTTTGGCCTTCGGGAATGTTATCTACCCTGGTATGGCGATTTACATTGTTGTGGTGAGTGTTTAGCGCACTCTGACCAATACTTTTCAAGAAACAATATAGATGGCTTATTTAAAATAAAAACCTGTTCGTTCATCAAAAATTTATCGTGCGAATATATAATATGGCTATTAGAGAGCGGCCTGGAAATACCCCGACCGTGTTTCCGTCCTCACAATGCTGCCAGGTTTGCAGTGAGGGGCCGCTTACCCTGGCGCACGCCAGTGATTACATTCGCACCACGTCTCGCCTACCCAACTATGGGCAATGAGATGTGGTGCGATTTGTTGGCGCGATTCTGTTATACCGAAGCCGCTAAAGGGTTGTGTACGCGTTCGCTTGCCATTGATATACCAATGACAGCACGCTTCTTTTCTGGTCATTTTTTTTGGGCCGACCAGGAAAGCGCAGCATGTGCCTGGGTAAGAGCAAGCCTGCTTGTTGGCGAGCGGGGATGGGGCAGCTGCACTGCCCCCGAATTTCTTTGCGGCTGTCTACTCGCCACGGCCAGAAGGCGAAGCTGCTGAGGTATACCTGGAAGGTGTCCATTCCTAATTGCGTTACCGCGTGCGCATCGCTGGGCGGCCAAACGCTTCTGGCATGGTATTCGGCACAGGATCGGCCATTGCAGTGGCAGCAGCCAGTACCAGCGTGAGCCACACTAAGTCGGCCATCAGCAAGTGAATGAGCTGCATAAACACCGGTGCCAGCAATGCGACATTGACAACACCAATAATGAGCTGTGCCAGGAAAATGCCAATAAGCACGCGCGCAAATGCTCTGGTTGCTGGGCTGGGGCGCAATGTCGCTGCCACGCGGCCAGTCACCATAGAAAGTACGCCCACCAGCACCGCCAGAATGGGATGAATGACACGGAGCTGAATCAGGAAATGCGCGGTTGGCGATAGATCTTGCTGCAAGCCTTGCGCTAGCGATTGTGCCGGGAACAGCGTATCGCCAAGTGCGGTGATAGCGCCGGTAACGCCGACCACCATGGTGCCGAGCATCGCAGCAAAAAATATGTTGAATACTGTGCCCTGGCCGCGTAGCCGCACTGGTGCCCCGCCCGAGGCCCACCAGGCCGTAAGCGCCAGCGAGGCGAGCAAGAGAAATGTGTTGACAAGGTGAATGCCGAGCGACACCGCGCGCGCCACCGAGTCATTTTTATCGGTCAGCCCAAAAATCACCAGCCCTGCCCCTACCAGCGATTCCGTGATCATGAACGCCATCGTAAGACCGGTGGCGAGCCGTACCCGATGGCCGCGCGGGTATGCGCGCCAGGCCCACACTAGCGCGATAATCGCCAGCACCAGTGCGCCGCCGCTACTTAGCCGGTGCGCAAATTCAACCATTGTTGTGATCGCTGGGGATTGGGGAATGACCTCGCCTTTACAGAGCGGCCAGTGGCTGCCGCACCCGGCCCCCGAGCCTGAAGCGCGCACATACACGCCCCACAAGATGACCAGCAAGTTGTAGGCGAGCGCGGCCCACGCAAAGCGGGCGAATCGATTAAGCTTCATAGGACACACCTAATGCTAATGAAAATAGGTCGGTGCGCCTATAATAGCATATTCTCTTTGCAGGTATCTGCCAGGACGAAAGATTTTTTACCCGGTACGGGCCGAAACCGTTTCATGTTTGGTGTACACAGCCATTCACGCCGTCTCGCGTTCGGCCAGCGCGTCGAGCCAGGCAGTGGTAGGAAGCGCCAGCCAATCGCGCAGAAACACACAATATTCGTGCTGGCCTACCGTGAAATCGGCGGGGCGCACCCGCTCGAACAGCACCTGCTCGGCAGCCATCCGCCAGATATCGGCATCTTTCCATGCGTAGAAGGTATAGGCCAGGCCAGGGGTGGTTAATACATAGCGGGTGGCGGTAACGAAAATCATCCCCTGGGTCGGCGATAGCGCCTGGTAGGCATTGGTGTCCATCCAGAAGCGATCGACTGTCACCAGCTGCCCCGGCGCGAGCGGTGGGCGCGCAGTATCGAGAAAATGCCAGATCGCTTGCGCACATGGGTCGAACATACTCCATTCACGCTCTTCAGGCAGGAGCGTTACAAAGCAGTTAAAGCCCGTTACGGTGCCGCTACTATCGCGAAACACCTGCACACCCTGCGGTTGGTGGCTGAACCAGCGCGCCGCAATCCTCGCCGATTCCTCACCTTCGTGGCGACGCACCATGTCTAGCAATACAGGCCAATCGTTGGGCGTTGGCGTGTCTTCTTGCAACCCAGCAACATCATTCCAGCTAAATGCCGAGCGAATGATCGGCGTATCGTGCAAGAAGATCAGGTCAAGCAGCATCAAATCCTGCTCGTGCCCATGGCTGTGCTCGAACACCGCCATATAGTACTTGCGGGCGCGGCGGTGCAGCTCATGGTGCCAGGGCGGGTTACGCCATTTTAAGTCGGCGGCGAGGGCGTCGCGCGCGAGATCGTGGGCGAAAATACCGCGCGGCCCGGCTGAAACAAACGAAAGACTACGCAGCCAGTCGAAGAGCTCGCGCGCCTCGGACACATCGAGCATGGCTGCCAGCAATGGCTCGCTCATCACCCGCACCTGCGAGCAAGCTTCAAGCGCGGCACGATGGGCTACACTTGGCGCGCTGGCGGCGAAGCGTTCGAGCAGCACGCGCACAATATCGGGCGAGGCAATGCCCTCGAAGCGCTGGCCGGGCCGTTGCAGGAGTAACTCAACGGCGAGCGAGAGCGCCAGTGGATAACCGTGGGTAAAGCGCAGCACCGCCGTGCGCTGCTCGGAAGGAATATTGCGCCGCTGCAAGTAATCGGCGGCTTCGGCCTCGCTCAGGTTGCCAAGCTGAATGTTCTGCGTCATCTCTTGCCAGCCAGGGTCGGCGCGCCAGCCAGCGGTTGGCGGGTTGCGCCCGGCCAGCACTACGATCGCTTTGTCGGGCAGCTGCGGCAGAAACTGGTCGCGCAGCCAGCTATCGAGCGGTGTCAGCGCTTCGTATGTATCAATCAGGAAGACGCAGCGATCGGGCAAGGTTTCTAGCGTATGTTCAGGGCCGAGAACGCTGGTCAGTGCATTCATAAAGCCATCGGCGGTAGGCTGAATATTGCGGCCATCGAGCGTGACCGCTAGCGCATGGGTTTCGCTGCACAGGCGCGCAAATTCGCTCAGAAGCGTGGTTTTGCCAACGCCGCCAGGGCCATAGACATGCAGCACAGCAAAGGGTGGCTCGTCTTCGGTTAGCGCCGCCGCGAACTCGGCTAGTTCGTTACTGCGGCCCACAAAGCTGCGCCGCCGCGCCGAGGCGAGCCGAGCGCCCAGGCGTGTGGTGGGCGCAACGGGCGTAGCCGCGCCTGGGCGCTCCACGGATGGCACGGTAACTGTGGGGCTGGGGCGCGATGTCGCGCGATCAAGTGTGCCATCGGCAATCGCCTGGTAGAGCGCGCTAGTTTCTGGGTCGGGCGCAACGCCTAGCTCGCGATCCAGCACATCGCGACAGATACGAAACTGCGCCAGTGCGGCGGCGCGATCGCCCGCCTGGTAGTGCAGCCGCATCAGCGCACGATGAAAGCGCTCTTGCAGCGGGTCGGCGTTCATCGCGTTGCGCGCATGCACCAGTGCCCGATCCCAATCGCCTACCAGCGTATAGGCGTCGATAAGCTGCTCCAGGCCATTTAGCCAGCGCTGCTGCCAGCGCTCACGTTCTAGCCGCAGCCATTCATCATACGAAATACTATCGCGCACGCCAAAGCCATCGAGGAAGCTGCTACGATAAAGAGCGGCGGCCTGCTCAAGCCGCACGATACGGTGCGCTGGCGCTTCGGCGGTGGCAGGCTGCATCGCCCCCTGGAAGGCATGCAGATCGACCCAGGCATCGGGCGCGGCCTGCCAGGCAAGCGTATCGCCTTCGGTGCGCACCGGGAACAGCGGCAATGCCTGGCGCAGGCGTGTCAGGCTCGTACTCAGGCTGTTGCGGCCCTCGCGCTCCGAGCTTTCTTCCCACAGCAGCGCAATAATCTGGCTGCGTGAGAAGCTACGTTCGGCTTCGGCGGCCAGGTAAAAGAGCAGCGCCTGGGCCTTCTGCGATGGCAAATACAGCTCTCGTGTATCATCGGCTACCGATGGTGCACCAAGCAAGCGTAACCTCAACATCCCACCCGCCTCCTTCAACGCATGAGTGTGGTGCTGCTGTTGTTCATCGTGTTGTATGGAGCATGAAAGGGTGCGTCATTATACCATGCTGCCTTCGTGGCCTAGCTAAGCAATTTGTAGGCGGCTGTGCCTACCAGGCCAAAACAATAGGCAACCGCGTAATACAGTGGCATTGGCTGGCGACCGTGCCGCCAGAGCAGCGCCAGGGCCAATAGCGCCAGAATAGCGACAACATAGAGATCAAGGCCAATTTCCTCAAATGCGAGGTTGGCAAAAATGCCCAGCCCAATGAGCAGGCCATTGAGCGCCAGTAGCGCTATGTCGCCGCCGTGCAGGGGTTCGCGGTGGGGGAAAAGCGCTTGTAACAGCAAGATCGTGGCGTTCATGATCGTGAAGCCAGTGAAGAAGATCAGGTGCGAGAATTCATCGTCGTTGTAGATAATGATGCGGCATAGGTCGCTCTGCGCACCATCTGGGCAGAAACGCGCGTGCATGTAGTTTGTCACTTCGTGGTCGCCATAGCTGGCCGCGAGCAGGTAGAGCCCGACAATAAATGTGATATTGAGCGCACGGTGCCACAAGCCGTCGCGGGCCGGGCTGTCGTAAGGGAGCTCGTTTTTGAGCAGGTAGAAGGCCACCGCACTGATCAGCGGCAGCACCAGCATGTTCAGCAGATCAACCCAGCGCAAGAACTGATTGGGTAGTACATAGCCCTCGGTCAGGCTGCTCAGGCGGTTGATTGAGACCAACAGCACCACCAGCGATTGAACCCCTAGCAAGGCATGGATGCGCCCAAGTGTGGCAATCGCTGGCCGACGCGCCGCAAGTGTAGCCATAGCACCCCCTGATTGATGTGCGGCTGATGCGCGGCTATGGTGGTAGCCCACTGGCCGCGCGAACCACGAGCATTCGTGACTTCTGTACATCTATGCGGAGCAATGCTGGCAAAAAGATCATTCGGTATACAGGGGATTTTCTCTGGGTGGCATTTCTACGGCAGGCGGTTCTTCAAAGTCGTTCAGTCGGCCTAAGCGGCGCACTTCGGGCCAGAGCAATGCCACCGCCCCCACGACCAGGATCGTCCCGATGCCGCCGCCCACGACTGCGCCGATTGTGCCAAACAGCGCCGCCGCTACCCCCGATTCGAATGCCCCCAGCTCGTTCGAAATGCCAATAAACACGAAATGCACTGCGTTCACCCGTCCGCGCATACTATCGGGCGTGCGTGTGAGCAGCAGTGTGCTGCGAATGACGACGCTAATATTGTCGAGCGCGCCGAGCAGCGCCAGCATGAGCAGCGAGAGCGCAAATGAGCGCGATAGCCCAAACACTATGGTTGCCAGCCCAAACCCTGCCACCACGAGCAGTAAGGTGCGCCCAGCATGCCGAAACGGCGGCAGAAACGCCAGCGATAAACCGGCGAGCGTGGCACCAACCGCTGGGGCTGCGCGCAGCCAGCCCAACCCTTCGGCGCCAACCAGCAGAATATCGCGCGCAAACACGGGCAGCAGCGCCGTCGCGCCACCCAGTAACACCGCAAACATATCGAGCGTAATCGATGCCATGATGATCTTGGTATTCCAGATGAAGCGCGCGCCAGCCAGCAGCGAATCGAGCGACAATTCTTCTTCACTTGGTGCCACCGGGCGTGGGCGCAATAGCCCAAGCATCAGCCCTACCGCAAGGATCAGTGTGGCAACCAGCGCATAGACGCCAGTAGCCTGTTTCTGCACAGCAATGAGGAAGCCGCCGAGCGCTGGCCCAATAATCGACGATGCTTGCCACGCGCTACTTTCCCAGGTGGCCGCATTGCTGAAGTACTCGGCAGGCACGACCTGCGCCGTCAGCGACGACACCGCCGGGCTTTGAAAGGCGCGCGCAACCCCAATGATCAGCAGGCAGCCATAAATGAACAGCAATGGCCCGCTGCTATACGACAGCACCGTCAGCCCGAGCGTGCATAATGCGATGGTGAGCATCGTCAGCACAACAATGCGCTTGCGGTCGAAGCGATCGGCAGTGTGCCCGGCGATGAGGGCCAGGGCAAGCACTGGTAATACCTGCACCAGGCCCACCAGCCCAAGCATCAATGGCGAACGGGTGCGCTCGTAAAGCTCCCAGCCCAGCGCAACATTCAGCATTTGCTCGGCAATCACGGTGACAAATGTTCCGATCATCAGCAGCCGAAAATCGCGGAAGCGTAGCGCGGCGAATGGATCGTGGCGTGTGATTGGGATGACCGGGTCGGTTGCCTCAGGGGAGGGCATAGTGGCGTTCTTTCTCGTCAATCGGTACGCTTCCAGGAAGGTCGTTCAATGAATAACCTTTTGTGCAGTGGCTACTTCATTAGCATCAGCTGGCCTGTGCAGTCCCTCAAATAGGTCGCGCTCGATCGTGCGCCCGCTGTTGACCAAACTGAACGCCCGGTAGAAGGTCTGTGTGCCCCAAAGGTGGCGATGGTGCTCGTCCGATAGCTCCCGCAGCTTTTGGTACATAGGAAGCTGCGTCTGATGGCAGCTGACTGCCTGCCAGACCTGTTGCCAGTGCGCCAGCGTATCGATCTGCGTCGTAATTGCCCAGGTATCCCAGCCGGCGGCTCGTCGCTCGATGCCGTCAATCGACATCACGAGGTCGCCGAAGGCTTCCTGGTAGGCCGCTAGCAACTTATGGCTCGGCGCCAGATAGTACAGCTTGGCGACTCGGTGGCTTGCGAATGCTCGCGGCGCGGCGTAGCTTGGATCTGCTGCCGCCACGATTGCAGCCGTCGCGAATTGCGCAATGGCGATGTGATCGGGGTGGCCGTATACTCCGTTCGGATCGAACGTGACAACCACATTGGGACGCACTCGCCGGATATGTGCGACGAGCTGGCCAATCACCTCGGCTGCGTTTGCGCGGTCAAGCTCGCCATCTTGGTAATCGAGCAAGACGACCTCGTGCAGGCCAAGCACCTCTGCCGCAGCGCGTAGCTCCACCTCACGTATTCGGCCAAGCTCGCGGTGTCCTGGATAGGTCGCCGCATCTCCCGGCCAGCCGCGCTCGCCGCGTGTGGCGGTCACCAGAAAGGTAGTGATTCCTTGTGCGGCGTAGTGGGCCAAGATGCCCCCTGTGCCAAGCGATTCGTCGTCGGGATGCGCCAGGATGCACATGAGGCGCAATGTATCAGACATAAGATATCTCCATGAGCGTTCTTCAATTGTGTAAAGAGTTTTGATGTGCCGCTGTGCCACACGCACCTCGCGGTTGAACATACGGTGGTATGTGCGACCGTGCGGCGACCCCTGGAGTATAGCCTGCCCGCCAGGCCACGTACATCAGTCACATGGCGGAAATGCTAGTTCGCTGTACTGCGGTAATGAGGCTTAACGGCGCGCCAAGTTGCGGCGGCGGTAAACTTCGGCGGCCTCGCGCACGAGCGCGGCGCATGTTGGCGCGGCATAGGTGTGTTCGAGGGTCGCCGCCACCAGCTCGATGGTGTTGGAGTGGCCGATTGCGCGGGCCAGCGCCGAGCCAGCCCAGCCGGTTGCCCCCGCCAGACATACGCGAATGCTCATCCATGCTCACTTTCACTCTGGCATAGGCGCATTGCCCAGCCTTGCTGATATGGTTCCACCTAATGGCCGACTTGACGCTGCCAGTAGGGCGTGCTATGATCGTAGGCAACAATTCTATACCAAAAGCACCGACGGGGACACATCGCCTGGGTACAGCCTTCAGAGAGGGCGCGCCACCGACTGCGAGCGCACCCGGCCTTCGAGCCAGGATGATACCACCTCCGAGCCGCTGCCAGAACGCTTATCGCCAATAAGGCAGCGCGGTTAGCCCTTCGTTATGGGGCCATGAGATTTCGCATAGCGACCGTTCGTGTTCTAGCTTGCCGTCGTTACCGAAATAAAGTTTGGGTGGAACCACGAAGCTTGCCTTCGTCCCGATCGCGGGGCGAGGGTTTTTTGTTATCGTAAGGGGATGCAATGAGCTATCGAACGAGCCGCCGCCTGGAGCGTCGCCGCCGAGGCAATGGCTGCCTGGCGGGTCTGGTCGCCTTAGTGTGGGGCCTACTGATTATTGGCGTACTGTATTACTTTTTCGTGCGCCCGCAGGTGAGCCGCTATTTAGGCGACCAGATCGGCAGCCAGATGCGCGGTACCGGCCAGGCCGAACAGCAGCTAGAGAATGGCGCAGCCGCTGGTTTGCCCACCGCGATTGCGGCGTTGCCCGCGGGCGAAGTACGCATCACCGAGGCGCAAGCCAACGACTTTCTGGCGAGCCGTGCCGATGCGCTCAAGCCAATCGACAGTATGACCGTCCACTTTGTGCCGGGCCAGGTGCAAGCCGATCTGCGCGCATTGGGCACTACGAGCACCGCCAAACTTGGCCTGGCCGTAGCGAATGGCCGCATCGTCGCCGTCGACCCGCAGCTCGATGGCCCGCTTGGGCGGGTAGTATCGCTGCCAAGCCTGAGCAGCGCGCTTGAGCAGCAGCTCAACGATCAGCTCGCCATTCAGGGGCGCACCATCACGGCGGTGCGCATCGAGCAGGGCGCAATCGTCATCACCAGCGAGTAGAATACTTTACGCTTTATGATTGGGAGACGCATCGAACCAATCCAAAATCGTAAATCAGATAAGGAGCCTGTTATGCCAGTTTCACCCGACAAAGACCCCTATTACCGGCTGCGCCATTCTGCCGCGCACATAATGGCCGAAGCCGTGCTTGAGGAATTTCCCGCAGGGAAAATTGCAATCGGCCCGCCAATTGAAGATGGCTTCTACTACGATTTTGACCTGCCGCGCGCGCTCACGCCCGATGACCTTGCGGCGATCGAGGAGCGCATGCGCCGAATTATTCAGGAAAATCACCCGTTCGAATATCGCGAGGTGAGTGCCGCCAGCGCGCGCGCGCTCTTCGCGGGCCAACCCTACAAGCTTGAACTGATCGATGGCCTGGCGCACGGTCTCGATGAATATGGCGAAACGCACCATGGCGATACGGTTATTTCAACGTATAAGCACGATACGTTCGAGGATTTGTGCCGTGGGCCGCATGTGGCGAGTACGGGCGCTGTGCCCGCCGATGGCTTCAAGCTACTAAGCGTGGCCGGGGCTTACTGGCGCGGCGATTCCGAAAAGCCGATGCTGCAGCGTATTTATGGCACGGCCTGGAACAGCAAGGACGAACTGGATGCCTACCTGTTCCGCCTTGAAGAGGCCAAGCGCCGCGATCACCGCAAGCTGGGCAAGGAACTGGGCTTGTTCTACTTCGCCGAAGATGTTGGGCCAGGGCTGCCGCTGTTCACGCCCAAGGGCGAGATGCTGCGCTACACGATGGAAAGCTTTGTGCGCAATACGCAGACGCGCTACGGCTACCAGCATGTGTGGACGGGCCATATGGTGAAGGAAACGCTGTACCATAAATCCGGCCACTACGACAATTATTCTGATGTGATGTTCCCGCCGATGGAAGACGAGGGCGTGATCTACCGGCTGAAGCCAATGAACTGCCCGAGCCATATGACGCTGTTCAAGGAAATGGGCGTGCATTCGTACCGCGAGCTACCGCTGCGCTTTGCCGAATTCGCCACGCTGTATCGCTACGAGCCAACCGGCACGCTGAGCGGCCTCACGCGCGTGCGCTCGCTGACGCAGGATGACTGCCACGTCTTCTGCACGGAAGACCAGATTCAGGAAGAGTTCAGCCGTGCGCTACAGCTCATTCGCGAGGTGCTGGCCGCCTACCAGATGACCGACTACCGCGTGCAGCTTTCG
>JAFEAS010000119.1:12723-22451 GCA_018266315.1 Chloroflexi bacterium SZAS-1
ATTGCCGCGCTGAAAACGGCGCTCGATACAAATGGCGTCGCCTACGAGGCGGTTGAAGGTGAAGCTGCGTTCTATGGCCCGAAAGCCGACTTTATGGCGAAGGATGCGCTGGGGCGCGAATGGCAGCTCAGCACGATCCAGATCGACTTCATCCAGCCAGCGCGCCTGGGTGTTGAGTACATCGCTGAAGATGGGCAGCCGCACACGCCGGTGCTCATCCACCGCGCCGTCACCGGCTCGACGGAGCGCTTTCTGGGCGTGATCATCGAGCATTTTGCTGGGGCATTCCCGGTGTGGCTGGCCCCAGTGCAGGCGCAGATCATTCCGATCTCGGATGAGAAGCACGGTGCCTATAGCCGCGAGGTGCAGCAGAAGCTTGAGGCTGCCGGTATTCGCGTTGAACTGGACGAGAGCAAAGAGCGGATGCAGGCGAAAATTCGCCGCGCCCAGCTGCAAAAAGTGCCCTATATGCTGGTTATTGGCGGGAAAGAGCAGGAAGCGGGCGCGGTGGCGGTGCGGTTGCGCAACGGCGAAGACCTGGGCGCGATGCCAGTTGACGCGTTCATTGCGCGGGTGCGGGCCGAAATTGACACGCACGCCTGAAATTTGGTGTATGATGGCTGGTAACAATCTGAATTGTTTGGTTGCTACCGGCCATCACCGCATAGTGTAGACACAATGGCGATTTGTAACACGATAAGAAGGAGCACCCGATGGGACGTTTTCTGCTAGGGTTTGCCATCGGCGCGGCGATTGGCGCGGCCTCGGTGATCCTTACGGCACCGCGCTCGGGGGCAGCCACCCGCCAGGGTATTCGCGGCACGATTGAAGACACCCGCGATACCGTGCGCCAGCTGGTAAGCGATGCGACCGATGTGGCACGGAAAGCCCAAACAGCCCGCGAGCGCGAGCTATGGAATGACTTCCGTGCGCGCCTGACCAATAACGGCAGCTAGTGCAAGAGAAGGCAGAAGGTAGCGGGCAGAAGTATGGGTATATCGCTTATCTTTTCATGCAACACGCCGTGCCTCTGTGGCTCAGTGGTGAATATACCACCCGTGGCCTGTCGTTAACGTACAACCCCAGAACAGTATGAATCTACGTACAGCGCTCACAACGATCCACCGCGATCCGCAGTGGTGGCGCAAAATCCTGATCGGTGGGGCGCTGATGCTAACGGTGGTAGGCTACCCCTGGGGCGCTGGCCTGGTGATCGAAAGCCTGGACGCCACGCGCAAGGGCTTTCCCACACCATTGCCACCCTGGCGCGCCTGGGGCGACCGCTATGTGCTCGGGTTGCTCGCTGTCCTGATCGACCTGCTCTTTTTCGTGCTGCCGATCTTTGCCGTGGGGTTGGTATTCCTTTGCCTGAGTGTCATCGTCCTTACCGCGAATATTGCCGGGGCCGGGTGGCTGGTGATAGTAGTGCTTACCGTGTTCGGTGGATATGAGCTAGCCGCGTTCGCCGCCAGTATAGCGCCGGTGGGTCGCCTGCACTATGTCGCTTCGGGCCGGGTTGAAGATGCGCTGGGGATGGCGACGGTGCGTGCGGCACTCGCACCCCGCGCGCGTGCAGTGTATGGCCGCGCGCGTTTGCAATCGCTGCCAGCGTATGGGCCGACTTTACTGTTGGTTGTTGTTACCTGGCTCGTGCCCTGGCCCTGGAAGTTGCTGGGGCTCTGGCTGGCCCTAAGTGCGCTCTTGTACGCGCACCTCGCCACCATGCAGCTATACGCCGCCGCCGAAAGCGATGTGCTGTTCGGGTAAACTTGAAATACGCGTAGGTGAAATCGAACCGAACTTTGCGTTCCCTACCTCCAGGCAGTAGTAGATTGGCGGCAGATGAGCTACAGGAGGTTGCATGCCGCACTTCGAGATTCAGAATCGCCCTGCCCCCGCGGCGGCCAGTACGTCGCGTCGCCGCAACTACGCCCGGTTTGTTGTCCTCCATAACGACCTCGCTGGCCCTCACGATGCTCTAGCCGAGCTTACTGCCCCAAGCTCAACAAGCGCACCGCATTTCTATATCGCCGCCAATGGCACCATTACCCGCCTGGTTTCGGAGCGGCGAGCCGCCCACCATAGCGGCATTGCCCAGTGGGAACGGCGCACGCGCAACATCGACCTGATCAGCATTGGCATTATGCTTGAACATGCGCTCGCGAGTGAAGCAGCGCCACAGCTTGTGGCCTTACACTGGCTACTCGATGCCCTGGAACTGTTCTTTGGGTGGGAGCAGGCGGAAATCTTGCGCTGGCGCGGGCCGCAAGGCCAGCAGCCGCGTGGTATGCTTTACCCGTATGCACTGCCGCCCGCGCTACAGCCGCAGCCGCAACCGACACCGCGTACCCTTGGCGATGAATTGGTAAAACCAGCGAGTCGCGCCCGCACCCTCGGCGACGAAGCCGACCTGCAGTCTGCGCTGCGCCTCTGGCAATTTCTGCAAGAACACACCTATGCGCAGCTGGGTGGGTCGCTTAACCTGGGCTGGGCATTCCATCTGCACGCCTGCAAGTTTGATCTCGGTGCGCCACTGGCGGGGGTGGCGAAAACGCCACTGGTGGTGGGCGGCACAAGCTATGGCTACCAGGTGTTCGCCCGCGACACGCTCTACAATGAGGGGCGCAACTACGCGGCAGTGCAATCGCTGGCAAAGCTGATAACCGATGTGGCGCATGTTGATGGGCTAGCGCTGGCCCTGGTGAAGGCGAGCTACAGCGCCAGCCTGGCCAGTGCGGCTGCCCGCGCACCCGCACGCGGCACGCTCGATTTTCGCAACGATTGGCGCTTCCACCAGGTCGCGCTGCAACAGCACCTCGGCCCGTCATTAAGCGGGAATTACGCTACCAGCGGCAAGTATGCGGTGCAGGTATTTGCCGCCGATACGCTGTTCACGCAGCGCAGCGCGCCAGCCGGTTGCCAGCAACTTAGTGCAATACCGCCCACCGACCCGGCGTATACACCGATCTGGGCCGAAACCTATGCCGCGCTCGGTGGCACCTACGATGCGAATGCACCGCTCCAGCAGTTTGCTGCGGCCAACAAGCTGGGCGCGCCACTCAGTATGCCTCTGGTGAAGGTGTTTGAGGGAAATAGTTACACGGTGCAAGTGTTCGCGCTCGACACACTTTATAGCGTGGCGGGCGGCCCGATCAAACGCCTGAGTGCGCTGCCTAAGCCCGACGAAGTGAATCGCTGGCAGCCAGCGCCCGCTACGCCTGCCGCTACATCATCGCCGGATGCAAACTTACTCACCAATGTCCAGCCGTCCAAAACACCCGAGCGCATTCAGCGCTTGATGACGCTCGCTACGAGCTTGCTTGGCGCGGATGCGGCGGGCCTGGCAAAATACCCGCAGCTGCGCAGCACCGTCACCGGGGGCGATGTTGTCTGCGCCGATCTGGTTACGTTCTGCCTGAGCCAAATCGGCGTTCAGCTCTGGGGCAATGTCGCCGATCCGACTGGCTCGGGCCGAACTGGCCGCCGCGCTGCGAACTATTATCGGCCTGATCCGGTTAACCAGGCTTTGTTGCGCGAGGTAACCAATGAAAGTACCTGGCTGCCCGGTGATATTTTGATTTACGGAATTGGCAACTTATCGGTCGATCGTGCGTATCATGTCAATATATATGTTGGTCCGTTCAGCTATAATGGCCGTGCCTGCGATGTCGTCAATGCCAGCCAGGATATGCCTGATATTAGCGCGATGACCAAGGAATACTGCATGCAAACGCACTGCTGGGCCGGGCACTACAAATGGACGCGGCGCGTGCGGGTGCTGGAGCTTGAGCGCGAATTCGCCGGGTAAGCTCGCATAACACGTAATCATCGCGCGATGAACCAATTCGACGCACAATCATAAGCACAAAAGGAGTGCGAACATGGACATTAGTAAAGCCTTCAGCTTCGTGTTTGAAGATGAAGAATGGGTCAGTAAAATCTTGATCGGCGGCCTGATTGCCCTCATTCCGCTGGTCGGCCAGCTGGCTGCATTGGGGTATGCACTTAAAGTTGCCCAGAACGTTGCGCAGGGCAACCCGCGCCCGCTGCCGCGCTGGAGCGAGTTTGGCGATCACCTGATGCGCGGTCTCTACGATCTTGTGATTCGCTTAATCTACACCTCGCCAATTTTAGTCATTATGCTGCTGTTTGCGTGCATTGGCGGCCTGGCAGGCGGCGCAAGCTCAAGCCAGCGCGCCCAGGAGCGGTTTGGCATGATCTTTGGCGCGGCGGGCCTGTGCCTTATTCCGCTTATACTTGTGCTAGCGTTAGTGCTCAGCGTTGTAACCTTTGCCGCGCTAGGGCGCTTTGTTGCCACCAATAATCTGGCTGCAGCCTTGCGCATCGGCGAAATCGTGGCGCTGGCCCGCAAGAGCATTGGCGCGTGGGCCATGGTGCTAGTCGTATCGATCCTGGCGGGCTTTGTTGGCGGGCTTGGGGCCATCGCCTGCGGTATTGGCGCCCTGTTCACTGGCTTCTATGCCCAGTGTGTGATCGGCCACGCGCTCGGCCAGACTGTGGTGCAGCAGGGGATGGTGAGCGCCGCGCCACCGCAGCAACCATATAATTACGGCCCTCCGCCGACCTACCAATAGCTTGTTGTGCAACAGTGTGCTAAGCAGCCTGGGCTACCTATATGCGGTACCCAGGCTGTTTGCATGGATGGGCCGCGTGATTGCGCTCCTCTCGCGCGCACGCTATACTGTCGGCACACATCATTGCGCGCCAAAGGAGGCCTCTTGTGGCAATCGAATTTTCCCTACAGGAACTGAAACATGTGCAGCGCGCGCGGCCTCGAGCTTGATCTGCTGCCGCTGCAAGGGCTGTGGATTGAGGCACAATACCTCAAGCTCACCGACCAAACCAGCCATCTTGTAGAATTCGATGGTGGCATCATTGAGGTGCTGCCAATGCCAACCGATAAACATCAGGTTATTCTGCTGCTCTATGATTTGCTGCGTAAATTCCTTCGCCCGCTTGGCGGTAAAGTATTAGTTGCACCTCTGCGGCTGCAAATCCGCCCCGGCACCTTCCGCGAGCCCGATATCCTGCTGGTGCGCGATGCGCGCGACCCGCGCCGCCAAGATCGCTTCTGGCTCGGTGCCGACCTGGTGGTAGAAATTGTGAGCGCCGACGACCCCGAGCGCGATATTGTGACGAAGCGTGCCGATTATACGGCGGCGGGTATTCCTGAATACTGGATCGTGAACCCGCTCGATGCGACGATTACTGTGCTAGCGCTTGAGGGCGATGCGTATCGCACCGCAGGGCTATACCTACGCGGCGAGCAAGCCGCATCGGTATTACTTGCAGGGTTCGCCATTACCGTCGATGAGGTATTCGACGCAGAGTAGCGCGTTGGGCTTTTGTCTACCAACAGCAAGGAGAAAGACAATGATTTCGATAAGCATTTTCGGCACACAAGTCAAGGCAAAGAAAATAATCTTGCTTATCATTGTCGCTGCTGTTTGGGCAAGCGTGACGTTGGTGCAGTTCCATTGGCATCCAGAACGTGGATTCTGGCAAGGTTTGCTTATTGGACTTGTAACAACCCTTTTTTTATTGATTGTAGAGTTTGGGCATGATCTCGCCCACATTGTCAGCGCTCGCTATGCAGGAGCGCCAATGGATGAAATACTGATATCAGCAGATATGCCGCGTACTCTTTATTCAAATAATGCTGTTTCACCGAATGTTCATCGGATGCGGGCGCTAGGCGGTCCAATTTTCAACATCATGGGATTGTTGTTGAGTCTAGCCATATATCGAGCAGCATCGAGCGCTTCAATCACCAAAGAGCTAGCCGGGTGGTGGGCGTTCGGGCACGGACTTCAATTGATGATGAGCTTGTTGCCATTACCGCCTGTGGATGGAGGCACAATACTAAAGTGGACGCTGGTCGCAAGGGGAAAAACAGAATCAGAAGCAGATAAGGTTGTGGGCCGAGTCGATTGGATACTTGGCAGCATAGTAATACTAGCTGGCATCGGGCTAATCTTTGTACAGAAATGGACAATGGGGTTAATCCTCCTTGGCGTTGGTGGTATTGTCTTTGGTGTAGCGGCAGGTAAAATTCGATAACTTTGCCCACCCCAGCGCAGTAGGCTACCGCTGCGCGCAAGCCTGGCGATTTTAAGGTGGGCCATTCTGCGCGCGCGGCGGCTGAATGTACGCCGTTGGATGTGCATAAAAAAGCATGCGTGCTGGATTTTCTCGCACGCATGCTTTTGTTTTTACCATTCGCACACAAACAGGCTTTGCTCCTCGCGGCGCGCATCGGCGGGTGTGGCGGGGGCAAATTGTGCCGCGGCCTGGCTACCCTGGGCGGCTGTCGCAGGCGTGAGCACGCAGGTGCTGCTAGGCCGCTTGCCATTCCCCGCAATTGGTAGCAATACCCGGTAGCTTGCGGCTACGGGTGCGGCGGCTACGCTCGCCACTGCGCTATTCTGAATGGTGATATGCAGCGGGTAGTAGGTGCCCGAGCGGCTGCCCGCGCCCAGGTAATCGGCGATGCTGGGCGTGCAGCGCGAATCATACGCTCGCACGTATAGCTCGTGCGTCCCATTCGCAAAGCTCCGCGTGTCGAGATTGTAGCTCAGGTACACCGCTGGGGCAGGCGCGGCCTCGTCGGTGCGCTGCGAAAGCACCACCCCACCATCGACAACAATGTCGACCTGGCGCACGCCGCTGCTGCTACCCACGCCCTGCATCGCAATGTCGTTATGCACCTCTAGTTTCAGCGGCACAATTCCGCTCACGATCTTATTGAACACCGTGACCCTGGTTAAATCGCTGATGCCCGGGTCGATGCGGGTTGTGCCAATCTGCGTGAATATGGCGTTTGGCCCGATCGGCGCGATGGTTGGCGCGGCTGCGCTCGGCTGCGCGGTGGCTGGTTGGGTGTAGGCCGGTGCGCCATCGCGGGCGAAATCGATCTCGGCGTGCAGCGAATGAAATGTGCTTGCTATGGTGTTCAAACTGATCTGGTTTGTGCCCTGGTGCAAGATGCCATTAGGTAACGGTATGGCGATCGTGTATGGTGAGATTGTGCTGACCATCACGCTGAGTGGTATCGCCGGAATGGCGTTGCTGGCTGGCCGGGGAATGGCGAGCGCCGTGCCGTTTACCGTCACTCGGTCGGTTGGTGCCCAGCTGTAGGTATCGTAGTTATCCATCTGGAGCGTAAACATCAGGCGGCTCGCCACCGCGCTGTCTACCGGGTCGGGAATGTTCAGCGTGACATTGGCAGGCGCGTTTGCCCCAAACGCTTTGATGAAATCGGAGCTGTTGCTCACCAGCCGATAGTTATGCGTCACAATCGTGTTGGTGGTGCCCGCCGGGGCATCGAAGCCGAAATTATCCCAATGGCCGAGCGAAATTGGCACGTTTGCCTTATTGCTGTTGTAGCCAAACATATTCCACAGCAGGTAGTAGCGCTGTTGCTTCAGCTGAAACGCACCTGGCGCGGTAGCCAGCACCAGCTTGCCGTCGATGCGCACTTCAGCCGAAGTACGACTCAGGCGAATTTCCCAGTGTCGCCGCACATTCGACACCTGCTTCACCCCGGCGGCGTCGAGCTTGGGAACATGCACATTGTCGGTTGCGGTCAGCACCTTTACTGTGCCATTGGTATCGAACAGGCCAATGCTGGCAGTTTGCTCGCTCTGGTGAAAGCGCAGGCCATCGGCGGGGTCGGCAGGCGCGGTAAGCCCCTCGATATTCACCTGCCCGCTAATATCCATCAGGCGCGGCACCAGGTCGAGATACCACTGGTTGCGGCGGAAGGCACCATCGAAATCGAACACGATCGTGCGGGTGCCGCCATCGGAGAAATCGAGCAGGGCGCGCGGGCGGCTAATGCTTTGCCCACGGTCGCAGTTGCTCGAAAAGACGGTATTATGCGCGTGAAACTGGTCGTTGATGAAGAAACTGCTGGCATTTGGCGCGTTGCAGCGCGAGTATGCGCTATTCCACCTGGTTTCGTCGGGGAAGCCAGCCGGTAGGTTGAAATCGTCGAAGAAGCCGTTCATCTGCGCCCGCAGCGCATCGACGCGAGCTGGATCGCCGGTGAAGCTGATACTCGCGCTCGCAGCCGACAGCTGGCCATAGCTATTCACCGATTGCACACGGGCGACATACGGCTGTCCGTTCACCAGTGGTTGCAGCTGAATAATGCGTTCCTCGGTGATCTTGCTAAATGCGTCGGGCTGATCGGCTGGCCCCCAGGTGATCCTATAGCCAGCAACGCCGGGCGGGAGCGGCGCAGTCGGTTTATTCGGGTCGAAGTTCCAGCGTACAATCGCGTTATGGTCATCGGGCGTGACGTTCAGGCCGGTGGGGATGGGTAGGCCAGCAGCCTGGGCTGAGAAGGGGGCGAACGATGCCCCAGTACTAAAGAGCACAGCGAGTATCGCTGCCAGGCGTATCACTCCTTTTATCACACTATTTCCTTTCGCACGGCGCAGTCGAACGATAGCAACAGTGTGGGCAATGGCTCGCAGGTAGCGCCGTGTTACCCCGGTTGTACCATGGCGAATGGGCTACTACCATACACCGGAGGGCCATGTGCATCGAACCGAGAGCATTTTGTCAGATTGCAAGGTGGGCGATAGGGGCGGGCGTATAGAGGGAATTGGTGCGAACAAGTGTTCACTCACCTGATGCCAATGCGCTGAAACGCCTCTTTCTCACATACTCTTCATTGCCGGTGGGCGGGCGTTATGGTACAATGCGCACATTCGTGGCCTGAATTGGCACCATAAAACGCTAGTATTTGAACCGTAACGCATGCTACTTGAGCTGAATATTCGCGACTTCGCGATCATCGATCGGCTGAGCTTGCGCCTTGATGCAGGCTTTAACGTGCTTACCGGCGAAACCGGCGCGGGTAAATCGATCATTATCGACGCGCTTGGCCTCTTGCGCGGCGAGCGGGTTGACCCGACATTTGTGCGTGCTGGCTCCGAGCGCGCCCGTGTCGAAGGCGTATTCAGCATTGCCGATTGCCCCGAGCTAACACCACTGCTTACCGAATATGGCCTGTGGGACGATGACGACGAACAGGTGATTCTTACGCGCGAAATCAGCGCCGAGAGCGGGCGTAGCGTGGCGCGGGTGAATGGGCGCGCGGTGAATGCTACAGTGCTGCGCGAAGTGGGCGGGCGACTGGTCGACATCCACGGCCAGCACGAGGGCCTGTCGCTGTTCAACACCCGCACCCACGGCGATATGCTCGATCGGTATGGCGGGCTGGTGCCGCTGCGCACCCAGGTAGCCGAGCAGGTAAGCCAGCTGCGCCGCGTGCGCGATGAGCTTGGCGCATTGCGCAAGGCAGCCGCCAGCCGCGCCGAGCGTATCGAAGAGCTACGGTTTTTACTGGAAGATGTATCTCAGGCCAAGCTGCGCCCCGGCGAAGAAGCCGAGCTGCTGCAAGAGCGTACTCTGGTGCAAAATGGCGCGCGTATCACCGACCTGGTGGCATTGGCCTATGCACTGCTGTATGCGGGCGACGAAGCCGGGCGGCGACCAGTGAAGCCCATCGTTGAGACGATGGCGACGGTGAGCGATGCGCTGACCGAGCTGGCGCGGCTCGACCCGCAGCTGCTGCGCGCCGCCGAGCAGGCGAATGAGCTGCTCTACACCATTGAAGATCTTTCTGCGCAGGTGCGTGCGTACCGCGATGGTATGGAATTCGACGCGGCGCGGCTTGATGCAATCGAGGATCGGCT
>JAFEAS010000011.1:0-3878 GCA_018266315.1 Chloroflexi bacterium SZAS-1
CGAAATGGCCGAACATTTACCACCTGAGCATCAGGCGCGGCTGGGAGTGGCGTTTCATCAACACCTGTTTATGCCACTCCATAGCGTGATGCAGGCAGGCATTACGCAGGGCGATTTGGTGAATCATACCCCTGCCGAGCTGACGATGCTATTTCTTGGGCTGATGGAAGCTTTCCACGGCTACCCGGCGCAGATTGATCGTATGACCATCCCATCCGAGCTTGGTCGCCTGCGCCCAGCAGTTTTTGCGCCTGAAGCGCTGGTCAATACATTTCTTCATGGCGTTGCCACTTACGAAGAACGAGGAGAATAGACGATGACAACCATTCCACAGCCGCGGCTTGGTGGCCGTTTCAAGCGCCCGCCGCTGCCCGTGATTATTGCCGCCGTACTGGTGGTTGCGGCGATTATTACATTTGCCATTCGGTTCGCCACAAGCCGCACCGCCGACCCGCTGGCAGGCGGCACTACCGCTAACGTTGCACGTGGCCCGCTGGTCGCCAGCATCACGGCTACGGGTAAGGTTGAACCGCGCCAGCAGGCCGATTTGACGTTTGACAGCGCCGGTGGCCGTGTGGCCGAGGTGCTGGTGAATGAGGGCGATACCGTGGCGAAGGATGCGCCGCTGGTGCAGCTCGAAACTCGGCGGCTCGATGCCGAGGTGGCTGCCTCCGAGGCTGCGCTAGCCCAGGCCCAGGCCGACCTGCAAGGCTTGAAAGACGGCGCTACCCCCGACCAGATTGCTGCGGCGCGGGCGCAACTCGCGGCGGCACAGGGCGCTTTACGCCAGACCACTGGCAGCGTCACTTCGGCCGATATTAGCGCAGCGCGTGCCAGCGTCGATGAAGCCCGCGCACGGTTGGCAGCTGTCACCGGTTCGCCAAACTCCGACGCCCTGACGAATGCGCAGACGGCGCTTGCTCAGGCGCAGGCCAACCTCGAGCGTCAGCGCAGCACCCTTTCGGCGGCGAAAGAGCAGGCCAACCGCGCGATCGAAACGCGCGCCAATGCCCTGCGTGATGCCCAGGCCGCCTATGCCCAGGCCGAGCGTGACCGCCAGCGTGCGCTGGACGATGAGCGTGACCCACGTACCGGCGCGCCGCTGACCGACTCGGGCAAGGAAGCATATATCAATGCTGCGGCTGAGGCCGAACGCGCGATGCGCGATGCCGACACCGCCCTGGCGCAGGCGCGGATCGATTATGAAACTGCGCGCCAGAACGAGATTACCGGGCTGCAAGATGCCGAAGCGAAGGTATCCCAGGCTCAAACCGCGCTCGATACCTTGCGCAACCCGAATACCGAAACCGTCGCCGCCGCCCGCGCTGCGCTTGCCAGCGCCGAGGCCCGGCTGGCTCAGCTGACGGGTGCCCAGCGCCAGGGTTCGATCCAGGCACAACAGGGCAATGTGGCTGCGGCCAAGGCTCAGCTCGATGCGCTGCTGGCAGATCCTAAAACCAGCGACCTGGCGCGCGCCGAGGCAAAAGTGGCGCAAGCCCAGGCCCAGCTTGTGCAAACCCGCATCCAGCGCGACGAGGCGACCCTGCGCGCGCCCTTTGCTGGCACCGTCGCCGCAGTGAATGTTGCGCCTGGCGAAACCATCGGCCAGAACGTGCCGGTCACGCTGCTCGACACCAGCCGCTACCAGGTAAAGGTGACGGTTGATGAAGTCGATGTTGCGCGAGTTGCTGTCGGCCAGCCGGTTGATGTATTGCTCGATGCACTGGGCGCGCCTGCGCTCAGCGGCACGGTGCGCCGCATTTCTCCACAATCGGAAGCGGGCAAGAGCGTCACATCATACGAAGTTGTGGTGGAGATTGACCCCGGCAACCGCCCGATTAAGCCAGGCATGACCGCCAGCGCCAGCATTATCAGCGATAAGCGCGCGAATGCGCTACACATTCCGGCAGCGGCGGTTCGGATTGAAAATGGCGTAAGCGTTGTAAGCGTCATTACTACCGACAAGGATGGCAAGCAAACGCTTAGCACACAGCAGGTGCAAACCGGGTTGCGCGCCGGTGATCAGATCGAAATTCTCAGCGGCCTGAATGAAGGGCAGCAAGTACTGGTGAAATAACAGGTTTGGAGGCGATCAGGTTCGCGCATACGCAATAGGAGCCATGTGCGAACCTGCAGTCTGCACCTGATAAGTGAGGCAAACAATGTTTGATTACGTAACCGAGGCCGCTGCGACCGATTATGTCACCGAGCCAGTCGTGCGCGTTGAGCAACTTACCAAGGATTTTACGACCGGCGAAACCAGCTTCCGAGCCCTCGACGATGTTTCGCTCGAAATTCATCGCGGCGAAATGGTGGCGATTATGGGGCCATCCGGTAGCGGCAAGAGCACGCTGATGACGATCATCGGCCTGCTCGATAGCCCCACCAGCGGCAGTTACTACCTGGATGGTCAGGATGTAAGCCAGCTGAGCCGGGTTGAACAAGCGCATACGCGCAACGCCAAAATTGGCTTTGTATTCCAGAATTTCAACTTGCTGCCACGTCTTTCTGCACTGAAAAATGTTGAACTGCCACTTGTGTACGGACGCATGGACGCCCGCGAGCGTGAGCGGCGCGCCCGTGCCGCGCTTGAATCGGTTGGGTTAGGCGATAAGCTGAACAATCGCCCGAACGAGCTTTCGGGTGGGCAGAAGCAGCGGGTTGCCGTGGCGCGTTCGCTGGTCGGCGTGCCTAGCATGATCCTGGCCGACGAGCCAACCGGCGCGCTCGACACCCGCACCGGCAGTGAGATTATGAACTTGTTTCGCACGCTCAATCGCGAGCAGGGCTTGACGATTGTGATTGTGACGCACGACCCCGAGATTGGTCGGCAGATGGATCGCGTGATTGGCCTGCGCGATGGGCGGCTAAGCCCGAACATTTTGCAGGAATATTACAATGTCGCGCCCGCGCTTGAGATGGTGGGGTAGCTACAATGTTCAAAGAACAGCTGATCATGGCGCTCGATAGCCTGCGCGCCAATAAATTTCGCTCGCTGCTGACGATGCTTGGCATCATCATTGGGGCTAGCACGCTGGTTGCCGTGCTTTCGCTTGGGAATGCGGTACAAGGCCAGGTGTTCGAGCAATTTATCGATCTGGGCACGCGGCGCGTCGCCGTACAGCCCGGCGACCCAAATGCCAAGGGCGCGCGCGATGTGCCGGGCTACGGCCTGCTTTCAATCGCCGACTACCGCACGCTTGAGCAGGTGGTCGCGCAGCACCCCGAGATATTCCGCACGATCGCGCCCGAAATGTCGATGGCGAAAGAAGTGCGGGCGGGCACCGTCGCTGTGCAATCGACGCTCACCGGGACGACGGCGGCCTACAAGCAAGTGCAAACCACGCCGGTGGCGTATGGCCGCTTCCTTACCGATGCCGATGAGCAGGCAGTAGCACGCGTAGGCGTGGTGGGCTACATCACCGCCAAAGATTTGTTTGGCGAAAGCCCCGAGGCAATGCGCGCGGCGATTGGCAAAACCATCGAGATCGACGGCCAATCGATTGAAATTGTGGGCGTACTGAAGCAGAACGGCGGCCCTTATTCCACCGACAAGCGCGTCTATGCCCCGCTCAGTGCGGTGCGCCTGCGCCTGGTGGGCAACCTCGATCTGCCGGGGCGCGGCCTGCAAATGACAAGCATTCTCCTGGGCTTGCAGAGCGAACAGGACACCAACCGCGCTGCCGAGCTGATTACCGCCGCGCTGCGCGACTCGCGCGACGTGCCTGCCAGTGCAATCGATGATTTCCGGCTCGATCTGCCAACCCAGGCGCTCAACGTCCTGGCTGGCATTAACGGCGCAATTACCGGCTTTATCGCACTGGTGGCGGGCATTAGCCTGGTGGTTGGTGGCATTGGCATTATGAACATTATGCTGG
>JAFEAS010000011.1:3989-14404 GCA_018266315.1 Chloroflexi bacterium SZAS-1
GGCACAATTGGCGTCAGCCTGGCGATTGGGTTGGTGCTGCTTGTGGGCGCGCTCGCTGGGTTCGCCGCGCCGATCTCATGGCTCGCCGTGATGCTGGCGCTAGTGTTTGCCTCGGCGATTGGCATCGGGTTCGGCTTCTACCCGGCGCGGCGCGCGGCGCTCCTGCCGCCGATCGAGGCGTTGCGCTACGAGTAATCGGTACAGCGACAGAGGCGAGTTTGGTGTACGCTTCGGGGTGGCATTGCCACCCCGATTTTTTGTTGGCGTAGAATATGGTTGGATGATCATTATCCTCAGGTTCTGAGCAAAAGCCCATGAACTATCGGAGAAAATGAAATGCAACCTTTCCACATGCAGCGCCTGGGTGTCATCATGCGTGGCGACCCACAGAATCCCGATGAGGCACTGGGCGTACTTAACCCGGCAGCGGCGCGTAGCCGTGACAATAGCCGCCTTTACGTATTTCCACGGGTCGTGGCAGCTGGAAACTACTCGCGTATCGGCTTGGCCGAGGTTCTGTTCGACGCGGCGGGCGAGCCAGTGGGCGTTAAGCGGCGCGGCTACGTGCTGGAACCAACTGAGTCATATGAGCAAAATGCCCATACTGCTGGTTGCGAAGATGCGCGGGTGACCTATGTCGAGCCGCTCGGTCGCTATATTATGACGTATACGGCCTATGGCCCGCTCGGCCCACGCATTGCCCTGGCAGAATCACGCGACCTGCTGCACTGGGAACGGATCGGGCCGCTCAAGTTCGCCTTCGACCCGCGTATGCGCGTAGATTTCGACCTGTACGACAACAAAGACGCATACCTATTCCCCGAGCCTGTCCGCGACCCGCAAGGCCGCCCGGCACTGGCGCTGATTCACCGCCCCGCGCATGTTCAGGGCGGCATAGGCGTGCTGCCGGTTGGAATCGCCGAGCAGCGTGCCAGCATCTGGATCTCGTACTGTAATATTGATGCCGCCCAGCGTGATAGCGGCGCGCTGCTGCGCTGGCGCGACCATCAGCTGCTGGCTACTCCGCAGCGCGATTGGGAAATTACCAAAATCGGCGGTGGCGCGCCACCAGTGCGCACCCCCTACGGCTGGCTGATGATCTACCACGGCGTGGCAGGCCAGATTATTGAACAGGTTGACCATCAGCCGTTTGTACACTACAGCGCTGGCATAATGGTGCTGGACATTGATGACCCACGCCGTGTGCTCTATCGCTCGCCCATGCCCACGCTTGCCCCCGAGGCCACCGAAGAGCGTCAGGGCATTGTGCCGAATGTTGTCTTTCCCACCGGCATTGATCAGCGCGCGAATCGGCGGCTTGATGTGTATTATGGCATGGCCGACTCGGCGATTGGTGTGGCCCGGCTCGATGTACCCGAGCGGCTACCGATACTATAGCGATAGAATTTGCTGTCAACCTGCATCACCGGGAAGCTCGGCGGCAGCTCGGCGCGCTCGATTTCGACAAAGCCGTGTTTCTCGTAGAAACGGTGCGCTGCTAGAAATTTAGCCGTGGTGCCGAGGTATATTGTATGCAGCCCCTGCGCGCTGGCCCACGCCAATAACGTTTCGAGCAAGCGATGCGCCACACCCGCCGTAGCACCACGCGCATCACTGCGCACAAACATCTTGCGCAGCGCCCCATTGCCTGCACCAATATCCAGCAGCGCAACCGTGCCAACCACCTGCCCATTGCGTAGTGCTATCCAGAAATTCCCTGCCCCGTGCTGGTAGAACCAGCCAATATCGTGCAGATCAGGTTGGTCGGCGGCGCTGATTGGAATAGCAAATTCCTCGCGCTGGATCGGCACAATCAGCTCAAGCACCGCTTCAGCATCGCCGGGCGCGGCTGGCCGGATGTGAATAGATTGTTCGCTCATGTTACCCGCTCCCCTCTACTACCCAGCGATATTATAGGGTAGTGAGTGCAGGCCGCGCTCCGTCAAAAGACCGATGCCTCACTAGGCAAGCTGCAGTATCCTCTAACGGTCGCGCGACATAGGTTTGGTGCGCCTCGGCAGGCCCCGCTGGGCTGCTCAGGCGCCTTTCGGCGTGCCCATGGAATACGCCCCACAGCAATATGGCATAAGGAGGTGTGTGTGCGCCTGTACTACGAAATCGCCTGGCGCTCATTTCGGCGTGCCACGGTGTATCGCAGCTCGTACATAGCGGGCATCCTGACCAACGCCTTTTTCGGCGTGCTGCGCTCGTATATGTACATCGCGCTGTATGGCGCGGGCGGCGCAGTCGCGGGCTTCACCCTGGCCGACGCGATTAGCTATACCTGGGTGACACAGGCGCTAATCTCTATCGGTGCGGGTTGGGTGTTCTCGCGCGAGCTGATGCAATCGATCCGCACCGGCGATGTCATCACCGATCTGACGCGGCCCTGGAATTTCTACGGCTACTGGCTGAGCCAATCGCTGGGCGAGCGCGGCTTCAATCTGCTGGTGCGCGGTACACTCACCTACCTGATTGGCGTGCTGTATTTTCGCGCCGTTGTGCCAGCCGCAGCACAATGGATGGGGATTGCAGTGGCAATTGCACTGGCGCTGGTGCTGTCGTTCGCGTTCAGCTTCATTGTGAATATGAGCGCCTTCTGGCTGCTCGATAGCAGCGGCGTGATGATGATTGCCAATATCATGCTCAGCTTCTTCTCGGGCTTTTTGCTGCCAATTGCGTTCTTTCCCGCCCCACTTGCGGCGGTTGCGCGCGCACTGCCCTTCCAGGCAATCACCGGCTTGCCCGCGCAAATCTTCCTGGGGCAGCTACACGGTGCGGCACTAGGGCAGGCGTTGCTGCTTCAGCTGGCATGGGCTGTGGTGCTGGTGACGCTGGGCGTGCTGCTGCTGCGCGCGGCCATGCATAAAGTGACGATTCAAGGCGGATAGGTAGCAGCCAACAGTTGGCGTGAATGCTTGCCCGTCATCGGTCGTCAGTTGTCGTTCGTCGTACAGCACAGGAGGCAGCATGCTCGCACTCTATTTCCGCCTGATTGGCGCACGAATCCGCGCCCAGATGCAATATAAAGTCTCGTTCTGGATGGAGCTGGTGGGCTTTGGCCTGGTGACTGGGCTTGAATTTGTGACGGTGGTCATTCTGTTCGCGCGCTTCCAGTCGATCGCCGGGTGGTCGCTGGCCGAAGTTGCGCTGCTCTATGGGCTGGCTTCAACCGCGTTCGGCCTGGCCGAAATGGTAAGCCGTGGCTTCGATTCGCCATTTGAGCGGCTGATGCAGCAGGGCGCGTTCGATACAATCTTGATTCGCCCAATTGGCAGCTTTTTTGGCATACTCGCCTCAGAATTCCAGCTCATGCGGATGGGGCGCATTACGCAAGGGCTGCTTGTGCTAGCCTATGCGCTGCTGCGCCTGCACATCGCCTGGACATTCGACAAGCTGCTGCTTTTGCCAGTGACACTGCTAGCAGGCACGGCGATCTACTGTGGGCTGGTAGTGATGGGGGCTACCATCTGCTTCTGGACAATCAAGACGCCCGAGGTCATCAATGTGTTTACGGTCGGCGGTGCCGAAGCATCGAGCTACCCGCTGAGTATTTACAACAGCCTGGTGCGTGGGATATTTTTGTTTATGATTCCGGTTGCTTTTGCCAACTACCCGGCTGCCCTCTACTTGCTAGGCCGCACCGACCCGTTGGGGCTACCGAGCTGGGCTGCCTGGGCAGCACCACTCGTAGCAGCGCTGTTCTGCGCGGTGGCGCTAGGCTTCTGGCGCGTGGGCGTATCGAAATACCAGAGCGTGGGCAGCTGAGCGCGTGCCCTGATGACACCAGTGCATACAAGCCTTACCATCGTTTTGCGCGAAATAATCCAGCAGTATCCATTGCTTGTGCTTGCGCGCAACGATTGATGCGAACCATCAATTATTGCGTGCAAACGATTCCCCTGCGGCCTGACACTGTCGTGCCATACGAGCGCTGCCATCGCCTTGAGCGCATTGCGTTGCTAGATCTGAAATAGAAGCCGAGTAATCCGCAGCAGGGCTTTTTTACGCATTGTTGCGATACATTTCTCCTGGTACTGCAACCGGATTAACAAACCTTTAACAAGTATTGCTGCCTGCTAAAGTGCCAAGGCTCACCACTCAAGGCATCTCTATCCTTTGTATCAGCATGCCCCGCAGTTTGCTATCCTCCATCGGCAGCTACCAACTGACGAACTTGTCATTTGAAATCACCATCGGCGCTAGGTATACTAGCCAATAGATGGTGCACATTAACCAGCGAGCTTGTAAGATGCACAGAACGCCGCTGTTCCCGAGCATTCTTTGATAGCACATGTGCTGCGCAGTTCCTGCCGCTGACGCGCCACCGCCGCGTAGCCAGCGGCTTTTATGTGTTTTGGCAACCGCAGTACCAAAAAAACTTTTGTTTGGCAGCCAGGCCCAAAGCTCCAAAAAAAGCGACAAAACATTTTTATTGAAAAGGAGCATTGCATGCGATTGCGGGTGAGTGTTTCGATCGTCAGTATTCTGATAGCGCTCGGCATCTTCGGTTTTGCGCAATGGCCTGCGACAGTACCCATCACCACTGCTGCGCCGGCACCGTATGGGTATATCGACGATGGCTATTTCTACACTGGTGGTGTCGGCAGCTCTTCAATTGTCCAGACACCGTCGGGCGAGAAACCACAGAGCAAACTCTGGTTCAATGATGGCCGCTGGTGGGGCAGCCTGTTTAATAACAAAACTGGCAACTACCATATCTACTGGTTAAGCCTTTCAACCCAAACCTGGATTGATACCAACATTGTGCTCGATACCCGTGCACAAACCAAGGCCGACTGCCTATGGGATGGGAAATATCTGTATGTGGCCTCAGGTGGAGGATTCGACATCAACAAGAATGGCACCACGGCTATGCTTCCCGGCTGGCTCTATCGCTTTAGCTATAATAGCGCCACGAAGCAGTACACCAAAGATTTCGGCCCAGTTGTTATTCGCAATGGTGGCGCAGAAACGCTGGTGATGGATAAAGATTCTGTAGGCACGCTATGGATTACGTATACGCAAAATGGCAAAGTATATGTGAACCATAGCCGCGCATATGATTCGGATTGGAATCCCAATGCGGCGATGATCGTACCCACGCCCGACATGCGCTGGACGAGCGTATCACCCGACGATATTTCAACCCTGGTGGCCTTCAACGGCAAAATTGGCATATTGTGGAGCAACGAGAGTCCTGGTCAATTCTCTGGCTCAAGCGATACGGCCTTTTACTTTGCCTACCACACCGATGGGCAGGTGGACACAAGCTGGACGAGCGGGCCAATTTATCGCCAGCCCAGTGTCGCCGATGATCACCTGAATATTAAGGCATTACAAAGCGACCCAAGCGGAAATATTTATGCCATGGTCAAAACATCGTTCAATAGCGCTGGTACGCCGCAGCTTGTGTTGCTCACCGCGAAAAAAGGTATCAACGGCAACTACACCTGGAACTGGTATACCGCGAGTATTCGCGAGGAAGGGCAAACGCGCCCGCTGCTGATGATTGATACCAGCCACCGCATGCTCTATGTATTTACTTCCACTGAAGGCGGCGGAAGCATCTATTACAAGAGCACCAGCATGGATAACATTAGCTTTACTGTGGGCGCGAATACGGCGCGCACATTTATGAGCAAGCCCGGCTACGCAATCAATAATGTGTCGAGCACTAAGCAAACTGTGAATAGCAGCACCGGTATTGCGGTTATTGCCAGCCACGACAACGAATCGAGCATCGATAGCGTTAATGCCGATTACTACTTTCACAACTACATCGATCTTAATGCAGCTGGCCCAACCGTTACGCCTAACCCACTAACACCAACAGCGACAAATACGCCAGTGCCAACTAAAGTGCCTACGGTCACACCCACTACCAGGCCGGTCAACACATCAGGCCCGATGTACATTCCTATGGCGAACAAATAAAGCGGAGACCCTACAGCTGACACAAATCTGTTTGATAATGTGCGTTCTCAGTGCAATGTTCAGCTACACCGCGCACCATATTGGGAACGCACATTAAGGGCGGCACAGCAAGCCACCATCGCCCCCACCATGTAGCAGCTATTGGCGGCTCACATAGCACTGGCCCGGAGCAGCACTCCGGGCCAGTGTGTTCTTTTGCGCCCCACCACTACTAGCGCGCCCAATCCAGCCCGCCATGGTCGCCGGTTGTATCGATACGCTGAAGGTCGCTCCCATCGGGTTTCATAACATAAATGCCGCCGAGCCCCATCACAGCGGCCTGCGTACCATCGGGCGAGAACGCAACCATTGGCAGATCTTCGTAGAAGCTTGTGAGGCGGTGCAACCCGGTGCCATCAGTATTCACTTCCCATAAGTCCCAGGGCAAGCCATGCGCCTCGGCTGTCGCTGGCGCGAACAGGTTTGCCATTCGGTCGAATAGCGAGGGCAGTGCTGCCTGGATTGGCTTTCCCTGCGCATCGGTTTTGGGGCCACCGATACCAGCGAATATTATTTTTTTGCCGTCGGGGGTAAAGCGCGGCGCATAGAAGCCCTGGAAATCTTGGCCGCCAATCAGCTCACGTGCCCCGCTGCCATCGGGTGCGGCAACCCGGAGCGACATGGTATAGCCGTCGGGGCTGAGCTTGAGGAAGGCCAGCTGTGTGCCATCGCGCGCGAGCGCCGGATCGAGGGCATCGCGTACCAGCGGGGTAGCTTTGCCGCTCGCCAGGTCGAATTTCGCAATGGTAAGCTGCCGCTCAGCCGAAGTATCACCCAGCCCCAATGGCACACCATTGGTCGCAATATACACCGATTGCCCATCGGGTGCCCAGGTGAATAGGCCAAGCAGCCCTTCAGACGGCTTCCAAACAGGCTGTAGCTGGCTGCCATCGGCATTCATAATATAAAAGGTAGCACTCGGCAAGGGCAAGGTTGCTGTCACCGGCGCAGGCGCAATCGCAATAAACGCAATACGCTTACCATCGGGCGCGAAGCTAGGGTACTCGCCATAATCGCCCTCGGGCAGCTGTGTGAGCTGGGCGGGCGCGCTACCACTCCCATCGCTATGCCAGATATTCCCGCGCCGCGCAAACACCAGCGGGGGCAACGCCGCCTTTACCGTCGGTACATTCCCACCCGTGGATTGCGCTGGCTGGCCGGTTGGTTGTAGCGCCGGGTTGGCCTGTCCAAAGGTACGCAGGTAGCGCACAAGCTGCCAGATCTGCTCGTCGGTGAGGCGCTTATCCCACACGGGCATGGCCGAGTTCGGGAAGCCATGTTTAATCCAGAGAAATATCTGCCCATCGGTATGCTTGCCGGGTACCATATGCTGGGCGAAATCGCTAGGGCGCGGGTTGAGCGCTGTACCAGCCGGGCCGTCGCCGCGCCCACTCGCGCCGTGGCAAGGCGTGCAATTGGCAATATACAGCTTCTGGCCGGCCAAAATCGTTTGCGCATCGTTTGGCAACGGGTTACTTGGGCCACTGGCTTCGCCGGGCGCAGCAATCGCCACCGTAAAGGGCACCTGTACTTCGGACTGGCCCACCTGGGCAATAACCGCATCGACCTGCCAGCTGCCCACCATGCTAAAGAACTGACCGCGCGCCTGAAAGCGCCCTTTCCCGGTTGGCTGGGCCACTACTTCGCTAATGCCCATATCCATATCGAGCATAGAAAAGCGTAGGCGTAGCTCGCCTACATCCGCCGCCTGGCCCGCTGCGTTGGTCACTGCAACATCGAGCACCCGTGTACCAAGCGCCTGCTCGTCGATACGTAATGTCACATTCAGCCCATTCGCCTGCGCGGTCTGCGCAATGCCGGTTGCGGTTGGCTGTGTACCACGGAGCAGCCAGCCACCTACAGCGATCCCGGCAATCAGAATCGCGACAATAGCGAAAATATGCCAGGAGCGCATTGGTTTATTCCTCTACATAGGTCAAGATGAGCATGCCACATTAGTATACCGAACGATTGCTGCGCGCAATTTCAACAAACCGCGCAAACACACGCGCCCAGCGGGTGTCGGTGCGCTCCCACAGCTCCTCAGGGTGGCACTGCACCCCAAGTACAAAGCCTGCGCCATTGCCTTCTACTGCCTCAACGACGCCATCGGGAGCGCGGCCAATAACCCGTAGCCCTGGCGCGAGGTCGCGTAGCGCCTGATGGTGCAGTGTATTAACTGTTAGCTCGGCAGTGCCAAGGCACTCAGCCAGCCAGGAGTTTGCATCAAGCACAAGTGGGTGCGCGAGAAAGCTCATATCCCGCTCGTCGGTCGAGCGGTTGTGGTTAAGCGCGCCAGCATATTCGCTGGGAATATCCTGGTAGAGCGTGCCGCCCAAGGCCACATTCAGCAGCTGCACACCGCGGCAAATCCCTAGCACCGGCTTGTTTTCGGACACAGCCCGCCGCGCCAGGGCAATTTCATTCTCATCTTGCACGGGATTGGTTGGGCCAAGCTGTGGGTGCGGGTGCGCGCCATACTGGGCCGAATTAATATCCTCGCCGCCTGCAAATAGCAGCGCATCGCAGCGGGCATAATGTGCCGCCAGCACCTCAGTGTCGCGCGTCTGATGAATCAGTGCAGGAATCCCACCAGCCGCCTCGATCGCGCGCAGGTAGCTAATAGCATTGCCATTGGCTGGCGTGAACCACGAATCGGGGTAGCTGCTACATGGGATGCCAATCACCGGGCGCGGATGCGGCTGCGTCATGCAGATACCTCAGGAGCAGGGAACAGAGCTGATGGCATAATACCACAGCCCGGGGTTGTGAGCGCCAACGCACACGAGCCGCCAAATTGACGGCTCGCGCAGCGCATGAAGGCCCACCGCTGGGCTGCATACTGTCGTAGCGCGTTAGAGTGCCGGAACGCCCACAGCGCAGCTAGCTACAAAATCACGGAATAGCGCCTGCCAGCGAACATCCGCTGCGCCTTGCAATGCCTCGGGGTGGCATTGTACACCTACCAGGAAGCTTTCGCCCTCACCCTCAATCGCCTCAACCACACCATCCGGTGCCCAGCCAACTGGGCGTAGTCCCGGGGCAATATCCTTCAACGACTGGTGGTGCAGCGAGTTCGTCATGATGCAGTTGGTGCCAAAGAGGTGCGCCAGCTTCGAATCAGGCTCTAGCTGTAGCTCGTGCGCCATGTATGTCCAATCCTGGCGAGTAAACGAGCTATCGTGTACTAGCTGGGTGTGAATTTGCGAAGGAATATCCTGGTAGAGTGTGCCGCCTAGCGCCACATTGATCACCTGCGCGCCACGGCAGATGCCCAAAAGCGGCTTGCTTTCTTCTACCGCCCAGCGCGCCAGCGGCAGCTCGATTTCATCGCGCGCAGGATCGGTAGGGCCAAGCCCGGACAGGGGACGCTCATTGTAGAAGCGCGGATCGATGTCGCCGCCCCCCGAAATCACAATGCCATCCATGCGATCGTAGAGCGCACGCAGCACCTCAATGTCATCGATCATCGGAATGATCAACGGCAGGCCCCCGGCAGTAACAATTGCGTCGGTGTAATTTTTGCGCAGAAAGTTCGCGGGCGGGCACCAATCACGATCACGAAATGCGCCACAGGAAATACCGATGGTGGGCTTCATGCACCCTCCTCGTCCAATACATCGTTGCCCCAGCCCAAGGGGCCAGGGCAATATTTCTACCTATTATACCATGCGGTTTCAGGCGGACAAATGACAAAGCCGTAACGAAGCGATGGCTAATGGCTATTTTAGTGCTCAGGCCATACGCTGTTGTTGCCGACTCAACTGCTTAAGGTACCCAAAGCTCACCAGCTGGCGTTGATCTTCATCCCAAAGGTTGAGGCGCAATGATTTCAGGCTCGAACGCAAGGTAATCGTTGTCACATCCATAAATTCAGGGTTTTCCATCATACAGCGCTGCAACGCATAATTCGGGATACGCGCGCTAAGATGATGAATATGGTGGAAGCCAATATTCCCGGTAAACCACTGGAGCACCTTTGGTAATTTGAAGTACGAACTCCCTTGTAGCGCCGCAGTAGCATAATCCCATTCGTCGTGCGTTGCCCAGTAGGTGCCTTCAAACTGATGCTGGACATAAAACAGCCAGATACCGCCGAGTCCACCAAAAAACGCGACTGGCAGATAAATTAGCAAAAAGGCGGGAATGCCAATTGTCGCCCACATAATAATCAGCAACACCACAATCGCCGCATTCGAGAAATGCACGCTCATGCGTTCGCGGCGGCGCGAATTCGGGCTAATAAACCGCTGCGAAATGACAAAGTTATACCAGGGGCCAAAACCCAGTAGCACTACCGGGCTGCGATACAGGCGATATTTCAGGCGGCCCCAGCGCGATAGCGCCAGGTACTCTTTAATCGTTAAGGTAGTAATATCACCAGTACCGCGGCGATCGAGATCGCCCGAGGTGGCGTGATGAATGGCGTGATCATAACG
>JAFEAS010000120.1:0-4512 GCA_018266315.1 Chloroflexi bacterium SZAS-1
CTTTTATCTGTTTTGTCTATAAGACCTTATGATACTAGCGTGACCGACGCGGTACACGTGCCAGCGCAGCATTCAGCAAATCGATATCAATTGGCTTTGGCACCACCACATCGGCATGGCGCTCGCGCGCTTCCTGAGGATCGAGCTGCGCGCCCCAGCCGCTCATCAGCATAGTCGCAATCGCCGGGTCAATCGCACGAACTTCGCGTAGCACATCCCACCCGGTCATATTCGGCAGCCCAAGATCCGAGCACACTAGATCGTAGGTGTTGGGGTGGAACTGTGCCAGCGCTGCCTGTCCATCGGCGACACTATCAACCTGGTGGGCATCGAGCCGCAACAGCTGCACCAGCGTTTCGCGCACCGCCTGGTCATCTTCCACCAGCAAAATGCGCAGCGGAGCCGTGGCCGATGCCGCAATCGGGGCCACAACCACAGTATCTGCTGCCGAGGCAGCATGCGCACTGGCAATCGGCAAGAGCAACCGAAAGCGGCTGCCCACCCCCGGCGTACTTTCAACTACCAAATCGCCCTGATGCCGCTTGGCGATGCTTCGCGATACTGCCAAACCCAGGCCCGTGCCTCGATTAGCCTTCGTGGTATAAAACGGCTCGAAGATACGTGCCTGTACCTCAGCCGGGATACCATGTCCGGTGTCACCAATGTCAATCCAGGCATGGGTGGTATCCATACCGGTTGCGACGAACAGTTTTCCGCCTTGCGGCATCGCATCGACAGCATTGAGCACCAGGTTCGTTACGACCTCGCGCAATTCTGCCGAGTTGCCCAATACTGTAGGTACTTGGCGCAGGTCGCGCTGCACCTCAATCGTTATGCCCTTATTCATCATATCGCTGTGCCAGCGCGGCATCGTCAGATGAATGACATCATCGGCAAGCTCGTGCAGGCTTACCGGCGTTGAGTGCTGTTCAGGCTGCGCGCGCACAAAATTCTGAATACGCCGCACCGTCTGTGCGCCATCATTTGCCGCCTGAATCACTGCGCGGCGTGAGCGCTCGGCAACCACCGGGTCAGCGGTCTTCATAACCTCCATATGCCCGAGGATGATCGACAGCAGGTTATTGAAATCGTGCGCTACGCCCGAGGCCAGCTCGCCAATCGCCCGCAGGCGCTCGGCCTGCAAGGTATGCTCTTGCGCCATCGCCAGCTCGGCATACGCCTGCTGTGCCTGTGCATACAGTGAGGCATTCTTGAAGGCAGTAGCAAGGTGTGGTGCCAGCGAGTTGAGCAGCGCGAGGTCGTTCGCATCAAACGCGTTCGCGTAGGTACGGGCCAGGCTCAACACACCCAAACATACGTCGCCCGATGTGATCGGCACGTGCACGACCGAACCGAGGTGCTCATCGCGCACCAGGCGGCGACTATAGGCGGCCTCACTACTATTCAGATCGCTCACATAATAGAGGTGGCCTGAAGCGACGGCGTGCTGCGCTTCGGTTTCGTCGAGCTGCACATCGCTGCCAACATCAATCGAGGTACTCTGGCCTGCAACCCACAGCGCCCGAATTGTGAGCACCCGACGCTCGGTATCATAGGCCGCCAGGCTCAAGCGCTCGCAAGGAACCGCGCGCGGCACCTGGGTCACAATTGCCTGCAGGGCATCGTGCTGATCGAGGCTGGCCGAGATAGTGCGCGAAATTTCATCCACTAGCGCTAGCTGGTCGGCGCGCGCTTGGAGCGCAGCATAGAGTTGCTCGGACTCAATTGTATGGCGGCGTGTGTTTTCGATGATAATCGCCGATTGCTTGGCAAGCGCCATCAGGGCCTCAAGGTCGGCGCTACCCCACCGGTGAGCGCTCGTACTTCGCAGCTCAAGCGCGCCAATCGTGCGGCCATTAGCAACCAGAGGTGCAACCACACAGGGAAGCTGAGCATCGGGGTAGGTTGTCGTTTTCGCCTCCCCGGAGAAATCGGTACTAAATATCAGGCAGCCGTGCTTACACGCCAGCGCCGCCGGGCTGGTACCGATTACAGCTCGACGTGCTACGGCCCGGCCAGAGGTGGCAAGGGTACTGCCCTGTGATACGAGCGTGTCGCCTTCAAGCAACAACACATCGACCGAGCTATATCCAAGCGCTGTATGAAGTTCATGCGCAAACGTCTCAAGCAGTAATTCCAAAGTGCGAATGCGCGATATCTGATGCGTAATGCGCAGAACTGTTGCGAGCTGATCGGCGCGATCGCGTCGGACGCCCAGCCCAGTATCGAGGCGCTGCTGCGTATGAACGGGTCGAGGTTCAAACGGATTGGTCATAGTAGGTTGCTCCGATGGCGCGATGTGATTGAGAGCCTTGCCTATTATCGCAGCCGCGAGCGCGCCGCACAATGCCTCAACAGTCCTAAACGTAGGTGGTACGTATGACAATCTGTTTGATTACTTGGCTTTTCTGGTGCGGTACCCGGTTACACTGGAAACCGCACTACAGAAGGAAATTCTGGACAATTCCGCCGCCCCAAACTCGCAATAGAACATGCGCTCTGCACTGAAGTTGGTACGGTCGGCTCCCACGGGTGCTACAGCAGTGGCCAGAGAGGGCGTAAAATTTGCTCACTTAATTTGCTCAGGAGTGAGCGCTGCGCCCAGCGTTGCGGCGTAAGCTCGAACGCATTCGAAAGATCAATCGTAAAAATATGCTCCATATCTGCGGCAAAATCGGGGTCGAGGATTTCGATGTTAATCTCAAAATTACCGGCCAGGCTCAACCGATCGAGGTTAGCGGTGCCGATCGTCGACCAGATGCCATCGATTGTAGCCGTTTTGGCGTGGATCATGGCATGTTCAAAGCCAAAAATACGCACCCCATTGCGCAGGCATTGAGTAAAATATCCCCGCGCTAGCCAGTCGGCAACCACGTGATTTGATTGCCAGGGAATGAGCACACGCACATCTACGCCGCGCCGGGCAGCCGCAATTAATGCCGAAAGCACAACCCGATCGGGGATGAAGTAGGCGTTTGTTACATAAATATGGCGCTCAGCGCGCTCGATTGCTTCAAGGTACAGGCCGCGAATCGGAAACACCAGGCGCGCCGGGTCGTTGCGATACACTCGCACGCTCTGCGACCAGGGGCGCGAACCGATTAAAGGGATGGGTGGGAGGTGCTTGCGGTTATTATTCCAGAAATCGACAAACGCATAGGCAAGCTCAAGCGCGGCAGTTCCCCGTATGCGCAGATGCGTATCGCGCCATTGGGTAGCATAGAGCTTACCGATGTTGAAGCCGCCAATAAATGCCACCTCATGATCGACAATCAGCAGTTTGCGGTGATCGCGCGCCAGACGCCGAAGATCAAACCAATACCACGATTGCTCCATCGTCGTATATTCCAAGGTATTGATACTGGCGGGAAAATGCTTAAACCTGGCGGGCACAACCATGTTTGCAAAGCTGTCGAACACGACATACACCTTCACGCCCTGCGCCGCTTTGCGCGCTAGCCGGTCTTTGAATTCTTCGCCCAGCGGGTCGCCTTTCCAGATAAATGTTTCAAGGTAGATGGTTTCGCGGGCATTATCGATCGCCGCCAGCATCGCATTATACAGATCCTGGCCGTAGGTATAGATGCGCATATCATTACCATCGACCTCGGAAACCTGGCGGCGCTCGTGTGGGAACCTTGGCGGCGGCGCGCGGCGCTTACGCCATTCGCTGATCGCAACGAGGACACTAATAATAAGGAGCTGGGCCGCGAGCAAGGCCGCCATGCCTTTTAGCCACAATCGGCGCAACACGGATATACTCATGCGCGCGCATCCTCCTGTTTCTATTGTGCGGCAGCTGTCGGCCCGACATTGTAGCACAGGAGCCTCAGGTATCATTCCCAAACACATGGTATAATCACCCGGCACTACCGTCCCCGGCGGTAGGATACGTGTGGTATGCAGTAAGCGGTAGTGAATGGATCAGACGTTTTTGACCGTAGATGTCGAGCGGCGTGGCTATGGGCGGCGCTATACGGCGTTACCCGTGGATACACTGAGCCGCGATGGTTTTGCCATCGACTGTACCGGCGCCTATATGCGCCCTGAGTGGTTTGATATTCGGCAAGGCGATGTAGTACGCTGGCGTGAGGGCGGGCGGCAGGTGCAGGGCAATGTCGCAGCCGTTGAGCGCACCAGCGAGTGGGTGCGGGTACAGGTTGAGGGCGTGGTGCCACTCCCGCCCGAAGCGTTTTTCCCCTAGTGCTATTTCCCGCAAAATCAGGTGTGTTCCCCTTCGCGCACCAGCAGCCAGCAGAGCACAACACCAACCAGCACTACGCTCGCACTCAGCAGGCCGGTAGCGCCGATGCCGAAGGTATGCCATAGCGGCTCGGCGACTTGCGAGCCAGTGGCACGCCCCGAGCCGGTCATCAGCACACTCAGCGCCATAATCGTGCCGCGCGCGGCGGGCGCAACCCCCGAGGCCAGCGGGAAAGTCGAGACGATCGAGAACTCGTAGCAGAGATCGAACAAAAAATAGAGGGGCAGAAATAGCAGCCAGCGGCCATC
>JAFEAS010000120.1:4546-12445 GCA_018266315.1 Chloroflexi bacterium SZAS-1
GCGCGCTTCTTGCCCACCCGGTCAACCAGCAGCGTCGAACCAAGTGAGCCGACGAACTCGGCCACCCCAAGCAGGGCAAACACCTGCCCGAGCTGCGCTTCGGTCGCACCGAAGCTCGCCTTCGACCACGCGCCCTGTACCACAAACACCAGATCAACCCCCAGCGCAGTGCAAAAGAGTAGGCCCAAAACGCCAAGCACACTCGGTGAACGTACTACGCCCCAGTTGAGCCGCTGGCGCGCCCGACCGGGCTGATGCGATGACACCGGCGATAAGCCCAGGCGCATCAACACCAGCGAGCAGAGTCCGGCTACCAGCATCATCCGGAACGACCAGGCCGAATCGCCAGTGGCTTGCACCAGCCACATGAGCGGTGCCACCCCAAGCAGCGCCGCCGCCGCCCACGAGGTCTCGAACACGCCCAGCACCCGCCCGCGCCGACCATAGCTGGTGCGCGCGCTCAAGTACGATTGCGCCGACGGCTGGTAAAGTGCCACGGCCAGGCCAATCAGCGCATAGCCCGCAAGAAAGCCGCCAAACACACTCGCCACCGAGCACAGCGCGGCGCCGCAGCAGAACAGCGCGAGCCCAAGCGACATCGTACTGCGCTCACCCCGCAGATCGGCCAGCGCACCGCCCAGCGGACTCGCCACCGAGGCTAAAACCTGCACCGTTATTAGCGCGCTCACCGTGTATAGATCAACATGCAAGCGTTGCGCCAGGAAAGGCTGCAAAGGGTAGATGATGCGATAGGCCACGTTCAACGCTAGCCGCCCCAGCGTAACTACAGCCAGCTGCCCGGTAGTAAGGGTATCGGCAGTGCGTGGCGCAACAACATGGGTAGACACAAACGATCTCCATTCCAAACGGCACAGTGCCGCAGGCAAATGCCAATAGGTATACACTCTAAGCCGGTTGGGGTGAAGGTAAAATCGCTCAATCACTAAGCTCGGCGCGCAGCATCGCAAGTTGGCGCTCGGCCTCGGCGCGCCACGAGGTATCGTGCGAGAGCGTCAGGTAGTGCTCAAGGTCGGCAATGGCAGCATGCGAGTCGCCATGGAAGCGCTCGAACAGGCCGCGCTGCAAGTACGGTGAATCCCATGTAGGCGTAATTTCGATGGCGCGCGTCAGGTCGGCGATGGCGGGGGCATAATCGCTCAGCTCGCGCCCGCGAATCAGGCCACGCCGATAGTACACTAGAGCAAAGCCTGGCCACAGCCGCAGCGCACGGTCGAACGAGCGGATACCAGCGCGGAAAAACGACTGGTTCGCCCCGCGAATACCCCAGTAACACCAGCTCAGGCCCCAGGCATACCACCAGTAAGCCAGTGCGCGGCGCAGCGGCGAAACGCTGCCCGATGTTCTTGTCATGCGCTACTCCCATCCAAGTATTCCAGCATCATACGGATCGCCGCCTGATGACCGGGGCGGTAGAACCCGGCCAGCGCCTCAGCGTCCAGCTCGATCGGCACCGCCGCCGCATAGGGAAAGCTAACCAATACTTCAACATCGGCATCGGCAGGCGGGCGAGCGGGAGCGCCCTGGGCCAGCGCGGCGCGGCAGTGATGTTCGAGCGTGGCGAAATAGGCGATATTCTGCTCAAGCGCCTTCGGCCCACTCGTCACCGGGGCATGGCAATATAGCGCCACCGCCGGGTTGAGCGCGGCCATGCGTTCAAGTGAGGCCCGCATCTGTGGGATGGTGGACGCCGATTCAACGAACGGAAATGGTAGCTCGGCGGCATCGCCTGCCAGCAATGTGGCAATCTGCGGAATGAAAATCGCGATATGATCGGAAGTGTGGCCGGGCGTAGCAAACAGCTGCAAGGTCAGGTCACCGCCGGCAATCGCCAGCGCATCATCGAACAAAATCGTCGGCGGGGTCAGCTGCACATCATCGAAACGGCCCGGCTCAGCGGCACGCTTGTGTGCCAGCTCGGCGCGCGCAGCGCGGTGGCGCAGGCGGGCCGCGCAGTGGCGGCTGCCAATAATCGGCACCTGTGTTTCGGCGCTGGCCCCGACGAGTACATGGTTGCCCCAGGCATGATCCCAATCGGCATGCGTATTCACCGCCAGCAGCTGGCGGCGGCCCTGGTATTCGCGCGCAATCGCCAGCAGCGCCTGCGCCGTTGTACCATTCAGCATGGTATCGACGATCACAACATAGCGTTCAGTCAGCACAATGAAGGTATCAACCAGCGTGCCGCAGGCGCACACCAGAATGCGCGGATCCCAACCTTCGTTTGGGCGAATTGTTACAGTATCATTCATAGCATTGTATGTGTGAGGAATGTACCAAATGCGCCTTACGCTGCGTTCACATGAATAGAGCGTGCCGGTAGAGCCATGCGCGTGGGTATTATAGCTGCCTTTTCGGGCAGATAGACAAACCACTACCCGCTACGAGCCGCGCATGCTACAATCTCAGCATTTCGCAAGCTATGTGGAGATTTGCGCCATGCCGAGCCAGGACGACATCGACGCGACCCAGGAGCTGTTACGTACCCACCGCCAGACCGTTCAGCTGCTGCTTGAACAGCAGGCCAAGCTGGGATTGTACACACCGCCGGGGGTGCTCATTGGCATCAGCGAAGCGCGCCAGGCAATGAGCCAGGCGAAGGCCACGCTGCGCGATTGGGGCATAACCGTAGAAGACCTGCCCAGCGACCAGGCAAGCGAACCTGCCGAAAGCCCACTACCGGGGGCCAGCGCTGCACCCATAGGCGGCGACACAATTATCGGTGTGGTGGGCGCGGGCGCACGCGGCGTAGCAATTGGTAAGCAGATCACCCAGGCAATAAGCGAAACCAGCCCCGCCGACGAGCGGCACACCATCGAGGCGCTGGTGCAACAATGCACACAGGTGCTGCAAGCGGCCAACCTCAACCCGGCCATCGCACCAGTCGCCGAGTTCCAGCTGCGTCTGCTTGCGGGCGAGCTAGGCAAAGTCGAGCCGCAGAGCACACCGAGCGCCAGCACGATTTCGCAGGTTGGTGGCTGGCTGCTCGATACCGTCCCGGCGCTCAAGCCCGCGCTCACGGCCCTGTTTGGCGCACCAGCAGTGCGCCGCGTACTCCAGCGTGCCGATGCCCCGCTTGGCAGCTGGCTGGGAGAACGCTTCGGTGGCTAACCCGCCCGAACAAGCCAAACCGCCCACCGGCTGGCGCGCGCGCCTGCGCAGCTGGCTGCCACACCGCAGCGCCGATGTGATTATTGCGAATGTTGGCGCAGGCGCGCAGGATGTGGTGGTTGGCAAAAATATTTTGCGCATTGGCACGCTAGTTATTCCAGCGCTGCCCGCCGTCATTGCGCTCATTCTTACGCTTGTAAGCGCCGCCGGGGGCCTGTGGCTCTACCTGGTACCCGCCACCATGCCCGATGGTTATGTAAATATCGCCATTGCCAACTTCGGTGTGGTTGGGGCCGATGGGCGCATACGCACCTCAAAGGATAGCGACTTAATCGGGCGCACCCTGTTCGCAACCGTGCGCGACGAAGTGCAGCGCCTGGCCCCCGATTATCGCGGCCAGGTATGGCACGACAGTATGAACCTGCTGCAAAAGCGCCGCACGATTGGCCTGATTGCTGGCGAAACCCCGGCCCTGCGCGCCATCAATGCCTGCGCCGAGGCGGCGAAACTGAACGCGAACATCATGGTGTATGGCGTGCTTGATACCCGCAGCACGCCCGCCCAGCTGAGCATGGAGCTGTGCGCGCGCAACCCTAACCGCGACCGCGATACTGGTAATTTCGACGAATTACAGCAGTTCGACCGGCTGGGTGGGCCGCTGGCAGTGACGGTGCCGCTGCAAGATGTGCAAGGCTCGGTGAATGCACCACTGCGCGTGCGCACCACGCTGGTAGCCAAGCTTATCACCGGCCTGCGCTACGAATTGGCCGATGCACCAAATTACGCCACCAACCTGCGCAAAGCGCTGGCGGTATTCAACGATGCGCTTGCGTACCTGAATCAGGAAGAAGGCGCAGCCTCAATCGATAATGGTGGCGACCTGGTATATGCGTTGATTGGCCGCGAGCATTTTCTGCTGGCGCAAGACCCATCCACGCCTGCCAGCGACGCACCGGCTGAGTTCGAAACCGCCCGCACCGCCTATGCCCGCGCCGTCGAGCTGAACCCACAGTTTGGCCGGGCGCTCACTGGCCTGGCGGGCGTGTACTTCTCGCAGGCGCAGGCGCGGCCTGCGAATACGCGGCTGCAAGGCAACGAGCTAACCCAGGCGCTCGGCCTGTATACGCGCGCGATTGCCGCCGCCCAGGCCCGCGCCGACCAGTCGGCGGAAGCGGAGGCGCGGGTCGCTATGGCCCTGGCCGAACGCCTATATGCCGAGGGCTTGCTCGCGCAGGCCGCGCCCGATACCAGCGCCGCTGCCGCTGCGCTCAACCGCGCCGACGCTCAGGCCCACGCTGCGGGTGCACTCATCCAGCCCGAGCAGAACCGCCTGCGCGGTGTTGCGGCCATGGCGCGCGGCCTGGTCGCGCATCAGCGGGCGCAAATGCTGGCGCGCGCCAATGGGCAAAACACCGCCGCGCGCGCGATGTTTCAGCAGGCGGTGGACGCCTACCAACAATGTATTGCCTCCAGCCAGGCCGACCCCGGCGATCTCTTTTTGAAGCGCCAGATTGTCGATTTCACCTGCCAACCGCTAGCCAAAAGCGCTGCCGCCGCGCGCGACCGCCTAGCACCCTGAGGTAGCGAAGGAAAGGAATGAGCATATGAGCACACAACGGCAACCATTACACCTGCTGGCGCTCGCTGCCCTCGCCCTGGCTGGCTGCGGCGGAACCAGCATCAGCGATGCTACGCCCGTGCCGATCGTCATCACGGTGGTAGTTACTGCCGCGCCCGACGCAACGTTCGCGCCCACCGCTGCACCCGCCGAAACCACCGAGACAGCGCCCACACCAACCCTTGATCCGCTGGTGTCGAAGACCGTACCTACCGGCCTGCCCGCATCACCCACGCCAACGCTTGGGCCGCCGACGCCAACACTCGAACCGCTGGTGTCGAACACCATTCCCGGCGACGGCAACCAATTCGACCAGCTACCATTCAATACCACCGCTAACGATCCTGGCGTCGGCCCAAACAACGGCGACGGCATCGCCAGCGTTACATTTCAATTTTATGGCCCCGATAACAAGCTGGCCTACGAGCATACCGAAAAGACACCGCAATATTGTGCATTTGGCGGCGGTGATAATGGGCAAGATTGCAACCAGTGGATCTTTTCCGAACATCACAATCAGTGGCCCGATGGCTCGCCCGCAACGCCCGGCGGCTACCGGCTGGTGGCAACGGTGCGCGGTACCCGCGGCGGCACTACCGTCGACGAGCGCAACATTACGCTCGACCTCGACAACACAGCGACCGCGATTGAGGCAACAATCATCCCCGCCGACACGGCCTACGGCGACGAGCTGGCGTTCCAGGTTAACGCAAACGACACGCACATCGGCGCGAATAATGGCGACGGCATCGCCAACGTGACCTTCCAAATTTACGCGCCCGGCGGCGACAAAGTGTACGAACGCACCGAGCGCAACGCGCTGTACTGCGCCTTTGGCGGCGGCGATAACGGCCAGCCCTGTACGAGCTGGCGCTTTTCCGAACACGGCTACCAGTGGCCCGGCGGCGCGGCGCTTGAGAACGGCGCAACCTACAAGCTGGTAGCGACGATCAACACCACCGATGGGCCAAGCACCACGCGCGAGCTGGAATTCACCATATCGGTGTGAGCCACTTATGCGTTCATCCCTTACTCTTACCCCGTCGTTTGGCGCGTCCCAGCCCAATGCCCGCCTGCACCCTGAACGACGTATGGTATCATACACGCATATTCCAGCAGAGTAGAGGGCGGCATGAGCAGCAGGCCACAGAATTTCAAAGGGATGCGCGATCATCTCCCGGCGGCGATGATTCTGCGCCAGCATATTATCAAAACACTTACCGACGTATTCGAGCGGCATGGCTTCGAGCCATTGCAAACGCCAATCATTGAATATGCGCGTACGCTCGAAGGCAAGATCGGCGACGAAGAAAAGCTAATCTACCATTTCGAAACCGCCGGTGGCGATAAGGTGGCGCTACGCTATGATCAGACGGTGCCGCTGGCGCGCGTGGTAGCGCAATACCAAGGCCAGCTGGTGTTTCCATGGCGGCGCTATGCAATCGGCCAATCGTACCGTGGCGAACGCCAGCAGCGCGGGCGCTACCGCGAGTTCTGGCAGGCCGATGTCGATATCGTTGGCTCGGCCTCGCCCATCGCCGATGCCGAAATCATCGCCGTGCTCACCGAAGCCCTGCAAGCGCTCGGGTTTAGCGGCTTCACCACCCAGCTTAATCACCGCCAGGTACTGGCTGGGATTGCGCGCGCCTCGGGCCTCGACGAAGCAGCGGCGAGCAGCGTGTATCGCGCGATCGACAAGCTCGACAAGATTGGGCCGGACGGCGTGCACGAGGAGCTACTGAAGAGCGGTGTCGCTGCCGAGGCCGCCGGGCGCATCCTGGCGATGGTACAGATGCACGGCGCGCCTATGGATGTGCTGGAAGAGCTCTCTGAGCAGCTAGCTGGTGATGAGCGTGCCCAGGCCGCGCTGGAAAACTTGCGCACTATTCTGGGCTTTCTACCCGAATTAGGCGTGCCAGCCAACACCTACACGGTTGCGCCGCAGCTGGCGCGCGGGCTTTCGTACTACACCGGCGTCGTGTTCGAAAGTGTGCTCGAATCGCCACCCATGGGCTCGCTGCTCGGCGGTGGACGCTACGATGAGCTGGTGGGCGCATTTGCAGGACGGCCCATTCCTACCGTCGGGCTAGCTTTCGGCATCGAGCGGCTGCACGACCTGATGGAAGAATTGGGCATGGGCCCGGCGCAGCGCACCATCGCCGATGTGTTCATTACCATCTTCGACCGCGCAGGCACTGCCGAGAGCCTGAAACTGGCCCAGGAATTGCGCGCCGCTGGCCTCAAAGTCGAAACCGCGCTCGATAGTGGCGACAAGCTCGGCAAGCAGTTCAAATACGCCGACCAGCGCGGCATACCGTTTGCGCTGGTGCTCGGCCCCGACGAGCTGGCGCGTGGCGAGGTGGTGGTGAAAAACCTGCGTGCGGGCGAGCAGCGGAGTGTTGCGCGCGCCAATATCGCGGCGGCGCTGCGCTCGTAGAACGCAAAAAGCCACTGTACACCGCATTTTAAGGCTTGTGACATGAAAGAGGATTCATGAGCAATACATTTGTAGACCAGCCGCTCGCCAGCTTTCTCGAAGCGCTCGCCAGTGGCACCGCAACCCCCGGCGGCGGCTCGGTAGCCGCCCTCACTGGCGCGCAGGCCGCCGGGCTGGTGGCAATGGTATGCAACCTGACCATCGGCAAAAAAGCCTATGCCGCGTTCGAGCCTGAGGCGCACGGCTTGCTGGCCCAGGCCGAAGCGCTGCGCCACCAGCTGCAAGCATTTATCCAAGCCGATACCGACGTCTTCAACGCCCTGATGGCGGCGTACAGGCTGCCCAAAACCACCGACGACGAAATCGCCGCACGCAAGGCTGCGGTACAGGCTGCCACAATCAAAGCTACCGAAGTGCCGTTGGCGATGGCCGCAGCGGCGCGGGCCGTGCTACCGTTATGTGCGCCACTGGCCCAGCATGGCAATCGCAGCGCCGTGAGTGATGTGGGCGCGGCAGCGCTGGCGGTGCGCGCGGCGGTGCCTACCGCGCTGCTGAATGTGGATATTAACCTGGCGGCGATTGAAGATGCCGAGTTCGCCGCCCAGGCACGGGCGCAGGCCATCGCCTTACTGTCGCACCTGGATGAAGAAGTCGCCGCCGTCGTCGCAATCGTTCAATCGCGTATTACGGGCTAGGGTGTAAGGCCAACAAACGG
>JAFEAS010000121.1:0-7616 GCA_018266315.1 Chloroflexi bacterium SZAS-1
CACCAGCGGGCAATGATTGCCGCTTACGAAGACGAATATCGCCAGCCGGCTGCCCCGGCGCATAGTGCAATGATTGTTGGCCTACCATTGTATTTCCTCCAAACACAAAAATCCCCGAAGTCGCCTGACTTCGGGGCGCGCAACGACAACAACGCATACATCACATACTCGCAACACATATTAGTGTGGAGCAGCGAAGTACAACATACCGCACTATGCTATGGCATAGCGATACATATTGTCGTGCGGATCTTCTCCCATCCGGACTATACCGTCGGCGCTGGAATCGCACCAGCTCCTGCCTTGCGGCTCGCGGGCTTGCCCAGCGTGGCTAGCTTGGCTAGCGCGTGGCTACCTATAGAACTGCCATTGTGCTGGTATTACCGCCGGTCGGGATTTGCACCCTGCCCCGAAGATCCTCTTAAGTTGGCATTCAGCATAGCACCCGGCTCAAGCCTTGTCAAGCCAGCGGTGCACAACAAATGCAGATGAATGAGATGTACAGCGTGCAAGCCCTGAGCTAAGAATGCCCTTGCATGGCCTATCGAATGCTTCCACTCAATCGGCTACGCAAGGGCACCGCTTTTCATCCAGTTGTATTGCTACAATACAAGCCATCGGAATGCGCGTTTGAGATTACGCAATACTCTCGCCGAGCTGCAGCGCTATTACTTCAGTATGAACGCCAAACTCCTGCGCATGCGCGCGCAATTGCTCGGGCGTGCCACTGAGGATTGGGAAGGTGCCGTAATGCCCAGGGATGGCATACTTCGAGCGGATAAGCTTCAGCGCATAGGCTGCCTGGCGCGGATCCATCGTGAACCAATCGCCAATCGGCAGAATCGTAAGATCAGGCTGGTATAGATCCCCAATAATCATCATATCGTATGTCACCGAGGTATCGCCGGTGTGGTAAATGGTAAAACCGTTTGACATACGTAATACATACCCTACTGCTTCACCAAGCGGTAGCAGCGTTCCATTATCGTTATAGGTGCTGCTATGTTCGGCCTTGGTCATCGTGGCGCGAACGCCTGCTACTTCGATGGTTCCGCCTTTATTGAAGCCAATAATGCGTTCTTCACCCACACCCTGCGCTGTGAGCCACGATACTAAATCGAACATGCAAACAATTTTGGCATCGGTAAGCGTCGCCAGCGACAGCAGATCGTTAATGTGATCAAAATGGCCGTGCGTAATCAGAATCGCATCCAGGCCCTCGGTACGCACCCGTGTTTTCCAGTCATCGGGGCAGGCCGGGTTTGTGTCTACCCAGGGGTCAATCAGCAGCTTCTTGCCTTCAGGGGTCGTGATATGGAACGTTCCGTGCCCAAGCCAAGCAATCGTCGTATCGCGGTTCATCGTTGCCATAACGCCTCCTTGAGTTTGGCTTTTCATGTTAGCTTATATCCACCCCAGCAGTATGGGCACAGCCCTTGCTGAAGTGAACCAAGCGCACCAACGTATGATTGAGAAACAGCGTAGCATAGTATAGCATACTAGATGGGCTTGACAGGTAGCTAAATCTGAATATAATAGAACACATACCCCCGGGGGGTATTGCCCTATCTGCATTCAAGGTGGGTAGTCGATAGCTAAGGAGACACATACTATGGCTAAACCAGTTGCCGTAACCGATAGTGATTTCGAGCAGAAAGTTCTGCAATCTGCTGTTCCCGTTGTTGTTGATTTTTGGGCGCCCTGGTGTGGGCCATGCCGTGCTGTCGCACCAATTCTCGATGAATTGGCTGGCGAGTATGATGGTCGGCTCACGATTGCTAAAGTGAACACCGATGAAGAGCAGCAGTGGGCTGGCGAGCTAGGGATTATGGCGATTCCGACGATGGTAGTTTTCAAGAATGGTGCCGAGGTTGGCCGCCTTCAAGGCGCTCGGCCAAAGTCCATGTTGAAGCAGGAATTCGACCGCATTCTGGCGTAGTATTCCAGCGCGGTCTGGCATTACAATGCGCGCCGTAGTCAGGTAGCGCTAACGCTCCTAAGCTTCACGTATGCGCAGAAGTTAGAGGCAGAAGCTATGTCGGAACCGAAAGCACAAAGTAGCTTTGGCGGCCCGATCAGCGCAAGTACCCGTGCCGATGTGCTGGTGCGTCTGCGCCGGATTGAGGGGCAGGTGCGTGGCATCCAGCGCATGGTTGAGGAAGATCGCGATTGCCAAGACGTAGTGGTGCAGCTCGCTGCGATAAAGGCATCGATTGCAAGCCTCAACACGCTGGTTGCCGAAAACTATGCCCAGCAATGTCTGTGTAGCGCTGAACAACTCGACACGACGGATGTTACACGCCTGCTCGATTTGCTCAAGGCTGCACGCTGAGCTATAGATCATTTACGCCACAAGAAATTGCAAGAGGTCGAGTGCGCCAAGCGCTCGGCCTCTTTATTTGTGGTATATAACCAGCCGTATGCGCCTTTAGCGCCTATTCGCTGCTACTTGGTTCCCACGAAAATGAGCGTGCCAATAGCCAATCGGTGAGGCGCGGTGTGAGCAAGCTCGCCATCACCGCCAGGCGATCCCACACCGATACATATGCAACACGCGGCTCGCGTATTGCTGCCCATACAATTGCCTGCGCTACCTGTTCTGGGGTTACAGCCCGCACTTGTATCTGGCGGCGTTCGCGCCCCGGCCCAATCCGATGCTCTGTAAAATCTGTTCGCGTGGTTCCTGGGCGTACTAATGTTACAGCCACACCCTTTCCGCGTAGTTCTACACGCAACGCTTCGGTTATACGATCAAGGCCAGCTTTTGTCGCTGCGTAGCCACCCAGGTAGGGCAATGCGCGTAAGCCTACGACGGAAGAGATAAAAATAATCTGCCCGCCTCCATGCCGCAAATAAGGCAAAGCCGCGCGAGTAAGCGCTATTGGACCTAACAAATTTACAGCCAGTATTTGCTGCAATGCAGCTGGGTCAATATCAGCGACGGGTGCGGCCAGCCCAACCCCAGCGTTCTGTACAATAATGTCAATTGTGCCGAAAGCTGTGGTGGTTTGCGCCACCAGCTGCTGAATTGCGGCAGGGTCGCCCATATCTGTTGGTATAACTAGTGGCTTCCCTGGTAATGTATGCGCCAGCGCTTGCAGCTGATCGGCGTTGCGCGCTGCTAAGATTAAGCGCGCGCCAGCGTGGGCAAAAGCGCGGGCAGTTGCGGCCCCGATCCCGGCAGAAGCGCCGGTTATCATCACAATCTTGCCGTTCGGATGCATAACGTTGCCTCAATACAGCAGCCCATGTGTGGCTGATACATCAGAGGCGCTGCCATTCCTGTTGCAGGCTACTTTATGCCACAGCATGGCGACGATGTAACCCTGTCGCTGTTAGAGTTGAATGCTCCGCTGCATTATAGCGCCATTCGAGGAAAGCGTTCGTAATGTGCGCTCGTCTACTTGTGGGGAAGATACGAGGGCGCGAGATTTTTGCTCAACCGCGAGTGCCGAATTCATAATCACGTTTACCCCTTCGCGTTCAACCATGCGCACAAATGCTGCTACCAGCACCGGGTCGAACTGGCGACCAGCTTGACGTTGTACTTCAGCTATAACCCGCTCGGGCGATAGCCCGCGATGGTAGGGGCGGTCAGATGCCATTGCCTCAACCGAATCACACACATTCAAAATACGGGATATAAGTGGGATTTGTTCAGCCGCAAGGCTATCGGGGTAGCCACGACCATCCCAGCGCTCGTGATGATGGCGCACATAGATAGAGAGATGGCGCAGTCCCTGGCATGTCTCTAAGAATTCGGCACCTAATTGTGCGTGGGTTTTAATTTGCGCATACTCTTCGGGGGTAAGTTTATCGGGCTTGTTTAATATCTCTTCAGGAATGCCCAGCTTACCAATGTCATGGAGCAGCCCGGCTTGGTGAACTTGATTCTGTTGCTCGGGGCTTAGGTTAAGTTCGCGGGCAAGCATAAGTGCATAATCGGCAACCTTGCCCGCATGTCCAGCGGCATAGGGATCACGGGCATCAATAATTTTAGCCAGGGTCATGAAAAGCTCGTCGTTAAGCTGGCGGATCGATTGGCTGGCAGCCATGATTTCGCCATTGGCCCGGCTCAATTCTTGATTCATTCGGCGTAATTCGCGTAAACTATCGCTTGTACGTTCGGTATATTGTTTCTGCGCAGACCGCATCATAACCACGGGCAAAGTAAATATGAGTACACCAACTGCGCCAATGCTAGTGTACGCCAGGCCCAAAAATAACCCCATCACGCATAATGCTACATAGTGGCGGGCTAACCATCCAAACTGTTCGCGCCATTGAACGCGGGCCGAATTGCCATTTGTAAAGCTAATAAACGTTGCGAAGAGGCCAGTTTCAATAAAATAATGCGCTAACGCTGCGATGATAGCCGCAGGAAGTAAAAGAGGTAAGTAGGCAACATGTAAGGGCACGCCAACGAGTGGCAGAATCATGGCTGGCGCGATGCCACTGAGCATATGTGTTGCCCAATTAAAGGCGGTTTTATAGAATGCGGGCCGGTACTTAATATAGTGTATAAGCACAACTATTGTGCTTATATAGGTAAGGCCCGGTATCCCAGCGATCAGCGCAATTGCGAACACGAGTGCAACCGATACCGAGAACGTTACGTTATCGCCAATACTAATTTGCAGCAGCTCGGCTAAGAATGTTAGCCCAACCAGTAAAAGGAGCGCGGGTATATCAATAGGAGTGAAGGTTATCGCACCCCATAAGGCAATCCCTATACCTAATGCAATAACCCCGCCAGTAAACAACCAGAAAACCGGGTGAAGCGTTGATGCTTTTGGTGAAGGCGAAAGGTTATCTGTGCTTGCAGGTGCAGAAGATATTGCTTCAGCGTGCGCCGGAGCCGGTAGCGGAGCAGGTTCTGTATGAGGAACCGATTGCGAATCGACGGCCTGAACAGGAGTGTAGCGAACCTGGCCTGCTGCTTCGGCCTGCATTTGTTCGAGGGTGACAGAGTGCGGCACATCGGCAGTGTAAACAACGCGATTACGCCCAGAAAGTTTGGCCTGGTATACCGCAACATCGGCAGCGTGCAAGAGTTCGGTTGTATTTGCGCCATCGTGCGGGAAGCATGCAACGCCTACGCTGAGTGTAGCTCGAATTGGATGGGAGCTAGTGCTGATGGTAAACGATGCTGCTTCAACCGAAGCGCGTATTCGTTCGGCAAGCGCCATAGCCGATATTGCGTCGACCTCGGGTAGCGCAATACAAAACTCTTCACCACCAAAGCGGGCAGCGAGATCATACTTGCGTACTGATGAGCGTAAAATCTCACCAATGCCGGTGAGTACTACATCGCCCGCGAGATGCCCGTAGGTGTTATTAATGTTGCGCATTAAATCAAGATCGGCGACGATAAGAGCAAGCGGTCGCCCAAACCGTTGAGCACGGTCGAATTCTTCGGCAAACAGCTTATTAAAATAGCGTGCGTTCAGGAGCCCGGTTTTTGCGTCAGTTTGCGCTTCTTGTTTGAGCTGTGGTACTGTCAGCGCGCGATAGATCAGGACAATCGGCGATAACACCGGTACAATCAGCCAGGGGTTAATCGACCAAAAGACTGCGACGATATAGCCCAGGCAAAGATTTACAAAATCGGGCAGCAAATTTTCTAATTCGAGCACCCCCGATTTGCTCCAGGGTATGCCGCGGGCCAAAACGAGCGCCAAACCAATGAGAATGTGGTTGATAAGGACGTAGGCAATTACAGCCCCAAGTGCGGAGAGAACCGGGGAGGCAGTATTGAGTGAAAACGTATAAAAAAGCAGTACCTGATATAAGAGCTGCGCAGAGATACCAGCAATGATATGGGTTGCAATATTAAACGGCTGGATGTACCACGCGCGAAGGTATTTCTTTTGCTCGATGCGCTCCTTGGCCCATTCGATCATATGGGGAAAGGCGGCGAGAACAACAAATAGCCCGGGTGGTAGTAACACGACCCCGGCAAACAAGAAAATCATACTTGGGTAGTATGATTGGCGATTTGGGGCTTCCGCCTCGAACAGGTGCGCGATGGTTGTTATTGTTACCAGGATGGTGAGTATGAGGAGCTGCGGTATTGATGGGTGCAGTTGTTGCCCTGCTAATAACGATAACGCTATAGCCGAGAGAAGTATGCCTATGATATATGACCAGGCACGTTTCGACATTATCGTACCTACCCTTCAAGCACCACATCCAGCAATGCCACGGCTGGGTAATGCGAGTGCAACATAAACGCTCCTGCAAGTGTAATGCGCGAGCTGAGAGACATCACACGACGAGGCAGGCGAGCAATCAGCAAAGTTTGCGATATCTAGAGTTGACGTTGAGCAACGAAGCTCAGGTATGCGCCATTGTCATATCGCTATTTCTACTGCCGCCCGGTCAACTATAGCTATGTTGAATTGAGCAACAACCACTAGTGTAGAGTACAGGCTGAACCAACGTATTACCAAAAAACCATTGACAAATATATCTGCTTTGGCGTATGCTGATGCTCAGAATATGTTCCATATGAAATGTACGTATGCTTTTGTTGGTGTTGTTGAGCCTGGCTCGTTGAGGAGGTTAGACATGCGTATACGGTCTCTCGCCCTATTTCGGTACGGGTGGCTGCTTGCGTTGATGGTATTGCTGCTAGGGGCAATACCCGCAGCCTCGGTGCGCGCTGCTACTAGCGTCGCATATATCGGTGCGACCGGCCACTATGTTCAGGGCGTATTCCGCGATTTTTGGGATAAGAATGGCGGCCTGACGAATTTCGGCTACCCACTTACTGAGGAATATATTGATCCGCAAACGGGCCGCGTGTACCAATATTTCGAGCGGGCACGTTTTGAACGGGCCAGCGCAGCTGTTACAACGGTTGAGCTAGGGTTGCTCGGGCGGCTGGCGGTAGGAAATCGCGCCTTCGCGTCGGCGCAGCCAACCACGAATAGTAGCCAGCGCCGCTATTTCCCCGAAACTAAACATATTGTGCAGTATGGCTTTAAGGATACCTGGGATACGCGCGGCGGTTTGAAGATTTTTGGCTACCCGCTGAGCGATGAAGTTGATGAGCAGCTAACGGATGGCAAGGTACATACAGTGCAGTATTTCGAGCGGGCGCGCTTTGAATACTGGCCCGACAAACCTGCCGGGCAGCGTGTGCTGCTTTCGCTGCTGGGGCGGCAGTTTGCACCAAAAGAGCTTACTGCACCAGTGCCGCCGGGTGTGCCTCCAACTGGGCCAATCACTGTAAAGCCGCAGCCGCCCCAGTCGCCGCCGCCACTAGTACGGCCTATTCTCCCGCCAAGCAAAAATGCGCAGGTGGTTCCGCAGGCAGGTTTGCCAGGATCAACCTTTGTATTTGCGGCCCAGGGCTTTCAGCCGGGTGAAAAAGTGGGCATTTGGGTAAACTCGCCCGATGGCGCGATCTATGGCGCGCGTTTTCAGGCGACTGCCGATGCCAGTGGCTCAATCACACAGCAAGGCATTAGCTTCCGCACCGATGCGGATACACCGCTGGGTGTATGGTCGTTTGTCGGGCAGGGGGTAGAAAGTAATAAGGTAGCAGTTGGGTACTTCTTGCTGATTGGCGATGCGATTGGTCGGTTACCACCGCCTGGGCCGGGTATACC
>JAFEAS010000121.1:7693-30889 GCA_018266315.1 Chloroflexi bacterium SZAS-1
GGTGAAGAAGTGATGCCGAGTGTCGTCGCTTCGGATGGGACGCGGATCAACGTCAACTACACCGTCACTGCCGACGATAAGGGTGGCATTGGCTATGCCGGATTGTATTATGTGACGGAGCCATATTTCCCGCTTGGCCTGTGGCGCTTTGAGGCTAAGGGGAAGGATAGTGGGAAGCTATCGGTCGGGTATTTCGTGCTTACGCCATAACAGTTCTCCAAAACCGCTAGCAAGCACGCCACGAGGGTTTACCTTCGTGGCGTGCTTTTTTGGCGTACATACCAGCGCACTGGGCCCACAGTGTAGCCAGCCTATCAGGTTTCTAACAGATTTTGATCATGGTTCTGCAACCTTTCGCAATTGTAGTTCAGGCATACAGATGCTACAGTATGGCTGCGTACTATCGCAGATCATACTTGCTATCGCCGCTGCCCGAGCTGCGCGCAGGAGGTTCGGAACGTGACTCTACCCTTGCTTCGTTGGATTACCGCCAGTACCCTTATTGCCGTGCTGCTGCCCGTATTAGTGGCGTGTTCTGCCACTGAAACGCCAATCGCGCTTTCGCTGAGCGCGCTGCCAACCGCCGCAGTACGTGCCACCAGCCAGCCTACCAGCAACTCAATTGTGCCAGCGGGTAAGCCTACACTGGCGCTGGCTGGTACGCCAACGCCCACATTTCTACCCTACCCAACGCCACTGCCGCAGCCGCCTACGCCAACCACCCAGCCAGTTGGGCCGGGTGGGCTAGCTTTCCCACTCCGCAGCGATCAGCTGCAATTCGGCGTTGCCGCGCACCTGTACTATGTCGATCGCGATGCTGCGCTGAGTGCCGCGCGCGATGTAGGATTTGGCTGGATTCGCCAGCAGATTCATTGGAAAGACCAGGAGGGGCCAGCCGGGAATTACGTATGGGGCGAGCTTGAGTCGATCATCGAAAGCGTGAGTGCGTATAACCTGAAGCTGATGCTCTCGATTGTGCGGACGCCGAGCTTTTACCGCGCCGATGGCGGTGATGGCCTGCCCGACGACCCGGCGGCACTAGGGAATTTTGTAGCGGCGCTATTGCAGCGCTACCCCGGCAAAGTGCAGGCGATCGAGATCTGGAATGAGCAGAACCTGGCGCATGAAAATGGTGGGTATGTCTCAACTGAGGATGCGGGCCATTACGTGGAAGTACTGAAAGCAGCATACACCAGCATCAAGGCGATCGACCCGAGCGTGATTGTGGTGGCTGGGCCACCCGCCTCAACGGCGACCAACCAATCGAACACCGCTGTTTCCGACATGCGCTATTACCGCGCCATGTACAGCTACCAGAATGGCAGCATTCGCAACTACTTTGATGTTCAAGCGGTGCATCCGGGTGGCTCGGCCAACCCGCCCGATACGCTGTGGCCGAATGATCCAAGCCCGGCGGAGGGCTGGACGACCGACCCGACCTTCTATTTTCGGCATATCGAAAATGTGCGTAAGCTGATGGAAGAATGTGGTCTGGGCGATCACCAGATCTGGATTACTGAGTTTGGTTGGGCGACCCAGAATAACACGCCCGGCTTTGAGTTTGGCAATCAGGTATCGTACCAGCAGCAGGCGGAATATATTGTTGGGGCAATGCGCCGCACGAAAGAACAATACCCCTGGGTGGGCAATATGTTTCTGTGGAACCTGAACTTTGGCCCGCTCAAAGCTAGCCAGGGCGAGCCGATGAATGAGCAAGCCTCGTTCAGTATTCTCAATGGCGATTACTCGCCGCGCCCCGCCTACCTGGCGATACGCGACTATCTGGCGGGGGTGCACGCCGGGCAGTGATCTACGGCAAACAATGAGCAGTTCTGGCGGTACCGAAGCTATGGCGCCGCCAGAACTTTTTATTTTGCGCTGGTGGTTGGCACTGGCGGGCGCGTGGGGGTATTTGCTAAAGGCGGCGCGTATTCCACCGCTTGCACCACGAATTGCTGCATCTGGCGGGCGCGGGAAGTATCGACATTGGGCATGTGCTGCTCAACGAGCCCAATAGTCTCATTGATTAAGGCTGCTAGCGCTGCCGGTGCCGCCGCGCGGTCACCTGCCAGCAGCGCATCGAAGCGTTCTGCCACGTTTGCTGGCTGAATTGGCATGCGCCGCAACATATCAGCGCTACGCTTGGGCTTTTCCATTGACATATACAGGTGGTTCAGGCCAGCCAGCACGCCCAGCAGATTGCGCATCATGTCGCAGAGTGTGCTATAGAAGCTGAGCAGGTCGCCGCGCGCCAGGCCGTGCTGTTCGAGCACCCATTGTGGATAGAACACCAGATGCCGCCGTACCATTGCTTCGCCAAGCGTGTTTGGGTAGGCGGCAATGCGTGTGCGCCAGGCTTCATATTCGTGTATGCCATAGAATGGAATTGCCGTCAGAAAGCCATCGAGAACTTCCTGTTTCTCATCGTCCAGGCTCCCCTGCTCAAGCACAGCGGCGACGCTCTGATCAAGCCAGCTTAATGCGAAATGGGCAACATCGAATTTAACTGCGCCCAGCGTGTATTGTTCGACAACAATTTGCCCCTCGAACAGGGTACGAAAGGTAAAGCGCCGCCCACCCACGGCCTGCAGCGGCGGCGCGGCCAGCCAGTCGTGATCTAGTGTATGCCAATAGATGGCGATGTCCATATCGGAATAGGCATCGGCCAGGCCGCGCGCTGCCGAACCGCCCAGCGCAGCCATACAGATCTGTGGGTGCTGAGCATATACCCCGGCAATACTGCGCGCCAGTTCAATGCGCCAGGCGCTTGCTTCGTTCATAGCCTGTTCCTCCGGCAGCGCGCTCGCTTCTGGATCTAGGAAACGCTCATCTGTAAGTATATCTTACGAAAGCGTTCACGCGCGCGGAACAGGCGCAAGCGTACCGCCGCATTGCTGCAATCGAGCGCGGCCGCAAGCTCGTGGGTGCTATGCCCGGCATAGCTCGAAAGTAACAGTCGGCGCGCCTCGGTGGGCAAAAGCGCAAGCACGCGCTGGATTGGCTCGCGCGTATCGAGGCGCTGTTCCATCGAGCTATCGTTATCGCTTGCCTGGTCGTGTTCGTAGAGCGAAGCAACCTGAAAGCGCCGACGGCGGCGTAAGTAATCGTAGGCGGTGTTCGTCGCAATACGATACAACCAGGCAACCTGATTATTGATCTGTTCTTGTTTATCCCAGTTGCGCAGGGCTTTAAGAAAGGCTTCCTGGCAAAGATCTTCGGCGATCATTGGGTCGCCTACCAGCCGCAGCAAGTGCGTGAACAGCGCATGCTGATGTGTTTCGTAGAGCCGTTCGATGGCGGCGTGTGGAGCAAGCATACCAGTCCTCGCGCTCAGGCACGGATGCGTGGGTCGAGCAGACCATAGCTCAAGTCAACCAGAATATTGGCAAAGATAATCAGGGTGGCATAGACCAGGGTTGTGCCCATGATCATTGAGTAATCGCGTTGGAAGAGCGATGTAACGAAGAAATTGCCAATACCTGGAATACCGAATATAGCCTCGGTGATAACCGAGCCAGTGATGAGATCAACCAGGCCCGGCCCGATGATGGTGACGATCGGAATGAGGCTATTGCGCATCATATGGCGAATAACCACCATGCGCTCGGCCAGGCCCTTAGCGCGCGCCGTGCGGATATAATCTTGCCGCTTTACTTCCAGCATTGTGGTGCGGGTAATCCGTGTGATGAACGACATTGAGGCGAGCCCCAGCACCAGCGAAGGTGCAATGTATGGCTTGAAATCGTTCCAGTCGTTATTTGAGATTGATATCCATTTCAATGTTGTGCCGAACACGATTAACACCAGCAAGCCCGTGACAAATGTTGGTACGGCCACGCCAATCGTCGAGATAAGCAGGCTGAAGTAATCAATGAACGAGTTCTGTTTCAGCGCTGCAATAATGCCCAGAGGAATGCCTGCCAGGAGTGCGAAGGTAAACGCCATAAGCCCTAGCCGAATGGAGAACGGCGCCTGCTTCAGCAGAATATCTTGCACGCTTTTCCCGCGCTGCCGATACGAAGGGCCTAGGTCGCCGCGCGCAGCATTGAAGAGGTAGTTGAAGAATTGGCTATCAAGGTAGGCGCCCCCAAGCTTCATTGGGTTGCGCTCGCCCTTGTTCCAGAGCGTTTGTGCCGCGGCTGGGTTAATGTATTGTGGCTTATCGAGGCCAAAGCGCGCATTCAGTGCCTTGAGCGTTGCGCCATCTACCTGCTTTTTATTATTGTCTTTGTCGAAGGGGCCGCCTGGTGCCTGGTGCATCAGGAAGAACGATACGAGGGCCACGAAAAAAATAACTGGAATGGCCCAGAGGACACGGCGGAGAAAGAATGCTAACATCGGTCTTCGCCTCCACTATGCATGCGGTTATAGATGCGATGCAAGCAGTGCCCGAGTGTTTCCTGAGCGGGCACTGCATACAATCAAGCGGCCAAGGGTAGGAGCGTGCGGCGCATTGCCTCGTGCTATACAGCCGCACGCTTCAAGGTACCTATTTTGTGATGGTCGTGCCGAAGGTGCCGGTAATTTGGCCCGACCAGTCCGAGTCTTGCGGGGTGAAATCGAGCCCTTGCACGTATGGCTTTACCAGATACGTGTTCTTGCTGACACCGCGCATGATCTGGCCTACATCGCCGACAACCAGCTTCTGGGCCTGGTCGTACAGATCGGCGCGCTTGGCTGGGTCGGTTTCGATATCGGCTTGGCCAAGGAGCTTATCGACCTCGGCATTCTTGTAGCCGGTGTTCTTGGCGAAGTTGGTGCTCGATTGCCAGTACACACTCAGCCAGTTCTGCTGGTCGGGGTAGTCGGCGCACCAGCCTGAAGTTGTGATCTGGGGATAGGTTTCATTCGATTTGCGGAGGTTGGTGAGCGTCGTGCCTTCGACTGGCTCAGGTGTGATAGTGATACCCAGGCCCTTTTGATACATTTGGGCGATGTATTCGATGCGCGCCTGGTTGGCCGGGTTATTACTGTTGTACGACCATTTTAGCTCGGGCAGGCCCGCGCCATTGGCAAAGCCAGCCTCGGCCAGCAGCTGCTTGGCCTTCGCTGGGTCATAACCGAAGCGGGTTTCATTCTTGTCGTATCCGGGGTAGCCCTGTGGGATCCAGGTGAGCGAAGGAATTTCGGTATCCTTCAGCGCATCGCGGGCGTAGCCTGCGCGATCGAAGCCATAGGCAAAGGCTTCGCGCACCTTCTGATTGTTGAAGGGCGGCTTGTTCAGGTTGAAGCTGATGGCGTTCATACAGGCGCCTGGGTACTCATGGTATTCCTTGCCCAGCGTTGCATCGGATTTGATGGTTGGTACATCGTTCGGGTCGGGGGTCATAATATCGACTTCACCGTTTTTGTAGGCTTGTAGCGCTACAGTCAGGTCGTCGATATATTTCACCTGAAGGCCATCGAGTTTGGGGCGGCCTGCCCAATAGTTCTCGTTGGCTTTGAATTCAATCAGATTGGCCGATTTGTCGATTGTGGTAATTTGCCATGGGCCGTTCCCGACCTGGTTGGCAACATCTTCGTACCAGGTTTCGCCGCCTTTATCAATCAGGTCTTGTTTGGCCGGGTACATTACCCAGGTACCTACCAGGGTGTGGAAATAAGGCGTCGGCTGGTTCAGCTCGAATTTAACTGTCTTATCATCGGGGGCAGTGATGCCGAGCGCCTTACGCAGATCGGGCAGCTTGGCTTCGTCGGTTGGTACCTCGGTGTTAATAATATCTTCGGCACCCTTGATCATGAAGAGCAGAGTCTGGTAATCGCCAGGGCTGTGCGGGTCGAGCACGCGATACACGGCATTCACAAAATCCTGCGCGGTGAGCGGCGAGCCATCTGAATATTTCAGGCCATCGCGGAGCGTGAAGGTTACCTCGGTGGCATCGGCGTTGTATGCCCACTTTTCAGCGGCGGCTGGTACGGTTTTGAGGTCTTTGTCGTAGCGGGTTAGCCCCTCGTAGTTTTGCTGAAGGATCGCGATCTCGTTCGCGAAGGAAGATTTCTGCGGGTCGAGGCTATCGGGCCAGGTAGCATCGGCGATGCGCAGGATATTGCCACCAGTGGCAGGTGCGCTCGTAGCTTCAGGAGCCGTGGCTGCCGTAGGTGATTCGGCAGTTGTTGCTGGGGCTGCTGTTGAAGCCTCAGCCGTTGATGGAGCGGCAGCAGTAGCTTGCCCGGTGTTTCCGGTAGAAGGTGCTTGCCCGCCACACGCTGCCAGAATCGGCACAATAAGTGCCAGCAGCAGCATAACCAGTAGTGTACCGCGCCGTTGTGGTTGGTTCATGGTGCCATTCCTTTCACTAAAACAACCAAACGATAAGCGCTGGGCAGAGGTATGCCCGCTGCCCAGCACCGCCGAAGAACGTAAGGTTTGACTATTTGGCCATTGTGGCGTTCAACAGGCCAGTCGTCATCCCTGGGTAGGTGTTCGAGTCCTGTGGTGTACTTTCGATGCCCTGGATGTAGGGCTTCACGAGAAAGCTAGCCTTACTGGTAGAACGGATGATGTAAGGTGCGTCGCCGATCACCAGGCGCTGGGCATCGTGGTACAGTTGCATACGCTTGGTCGGATCAACCTCAACATCAGCCTGTGCGATCAGCTTATCGACATCGGCATTTTTATAGCCAATGTTCTTAGCAAATGGGCTACTCGATTGCCAGAAGACGCTCAGCCAATTCTGCGGATCGGGGTAATCGGCACACCAACCACCGCCATACACAAACTGCGGTGCCGTCTTTACATCCTTGCGCATATTGTTCAGTGTCTGGCCTTCAATGGGGTCGGGTACCAGCGTAATGCCCAGAGTCTGTTCGTACATTTGGATGAGGTATTCGACACGCCCCTGCGTGGCCGGGTTGTTGCTGTTGTACGAAATCTTGATCTCGGGCAGCCCGGCACCATTGGCGAAGCCTGCTTGGGCCAGCAGCTCCTTGGCTTTAGCAGCATCGAAGTCTAGCCGCTTGTCTTCGGCATCGTAGCCGGGGTAGCCTGGGGGAATCCAGGTGACAGTTTCGGCGCTGGTGCCCTTGAGTGCATCGCGGATGAATGACGCGCGATCGAGCCCGACATTAAACGCCTGGCGCACGAGTTTATTATCGAAGGGTGCCTTCGTGTTATTCAGCTCGAACGACTGAGTGCATGAGCCAAGTGGCTCGATATACTCCTTACTCAATGTCGGATCGGCTTTGATGGTGGGGACATCATTCGGATCAGGCCCGATGATATCGATTTCGTTGTTCTTATATGCTTGCAGCGCCACCGCCAGATCGCCAATAAACATCAGCTTTACGCCATCGAGTTTGGGACGCCCGGCCCAGTAATTGTCGTTCGCCTGGAGTTCGATAAGGTTTTGTGCATGATCGATTGCCGTGAGTTTGAATGGCCCGTTCCCAACCTGATTAGCTGGATCTTCGTACCAGGTTTCGCCGCCCTTATCAATCAGGTCTTGCTTCGCTGGGTAGATGACCCACAACGAGGCAAGTGTGTGGAAATAGGGCGTGGGCTGCGTTAGTTCAAACTTGATCGTTTTCGCGTCGGGCGCAGTGACGCCGAGCTTATCAAAGAGCTCGGGTATTTTGGCTTCATCGGTAGGCACCACCGTGTTGAGGATGGCATCGGCCCCTTTGATCATGAACAGCGTTGACTGGTAATCGCCAACAACGCCGCGTGGGTCGAGCGAGCGGCGCACGGCGTTGACAAAATCCTGCGCGGTGAGCGGCGAGCCATCGCTGTACTTCAGGCCATCGCGCAGCGTGAACGTCACCTCGGTGGCGTCGGCGTTGTATGCCCACTTTTCAGCGGCGGCTGGTACGGTTTTCAGGTCTTTATCGAGCCGGGTTAGCCCTTCATAGGCAAGGGTGAGCACGCCAATTTCGTTGGCGATTGAGGCATCTTGTGGGTCGAGGGTATCGGGCCATGTGACTAGATTGACGCGTAGGGTATTGCCACTGGCTGCGGCTGGTGCAGCTGTTGGCGCTGCGGCAGCTGGAGTAGTTGGGGCGGCTGCGGTTGCCTCGGGGGCATTTGTGGTCGGTGCTGCGGTATTCGGGGCGGTGGTTGCTTGCTCAGCTGTTCCGGCTGGCGCAGCGGTTTGCCCGCCGCATGCTGCTAGAATTGGTACTAATAACGCTAATAAGAGCGTTATTACCCAATAGCCTCGGTAATTCCCGTGTTTCACAATAAACCCTTTCACTAAACGAAAATGCCTATCTATATACTGATTATGACGCAATTTTATTAAAATACATCATAATCTCATTATAAAATTGGTTTTAAGGCAAATTTTGCATTGGGAATAGGTTAAGGAATTATAAGCGATATGCTCTTCTAAGTAGTTAAGATGCTGAAAATAGTTTGTAAAAATTGTAAAAATACCCTATATCCTCGTAGAAATAGTTATTGATTTGTAAACTATGATGTCGTATGTATGTAAAGAATGTAAAATGCGCTAAAACTACTATTCAAGTCAATCGGCCTATGCTATAATTTTGCTATGCAGAAGCTTCGTGCAGCAACAATTTCTTCAAATACCGGGCTGATTGCAGCGCTACTCGCCCTGCTGGTATTGCTGGGGTCGATGCAATACTATTGGCTGGGGGAGATTAGTGCGGGCGAGCGCGCGCGGATGCAATCGCTGGTTAACAGCGGGGTGCAGCGCCTCGGCGAAGATTTTGATCTGGAGATTGCCAGTATTTTCCTGGGACTACAGATGCAAGCTACAACGGTGCGTGCCCAGGATTGGAGCGCCTATGCCCAGCGCTATGAGCATTGGCGTGCGTATACGGCTCACCCTGACCTTGTGGGCGATATTTACCTGGTGCAGATGTTTGAGAACAATACGATCAAGCTGATGCGCTTCCACCGTGATACAGGCCGTTTCGTGGCAGATGACTGGCCGATGAGTATGCAGCAGCTGCGCCAGCGCTTCGAGCAATCGCTGAAAACGATGCACCTGGAAAATGGCTTGTTGGTCGGTAATACCCCCGACCCGGTGGCCGACGATGTGCCGGCATTGGTCATACCTGTTGCACAAATGTCGCTTCTATCGGATCCGCAAGCGACCTATCTCGATTCAGAAATTGTGATTGGCGACCGGACACTAACGCGTAAGCCCTGCCCACGCTGCAAGCCACGCCCTGATCCGGTATTTGCCTACACTGTTGCAACTTTCGACCTGCCGTACTTATGGCAACATTTTGTGCCATCACTTGTGCGCAAGTATTTTGCTAATGGGGAAGTACTAGACTATAACCTCGCGATTGTGAGCCGCACCGATCCAACCAAGCTGCTCTACCATTCAAATACCAATACCTACGAAACGGCTCCCCATTCAGGCGATGGGCAGGCGTATATGTTTAGCTTGCGCCTTGATGAGATTAACCGGCTATTGATCGACGATACATTGCGCCTGAGTGACCTGAACGATGTTGGCGACCGACAATCGTGGCGAATTGCGATTGGCCCTTCTGCTACCTCCTCATCGACGGCCTCGGCTATTACTGGGTATGAAGGTGGGCGGTGGCAATTATTCCTGACGCACCGTGCTGGCTCCCTTGAGGCGGCTGTGGCGCAGCTTCAGCTGAAGAATATGCTGGTGAGCTCGGTGATTCTGACATTACTTGGTATGAGTATTGTGCTGATGGTGCGCTCGTCGCGGCGGGCGCAGCGGCTAGCGCAGCAGAAGATGGAGTTTGTGGCGGCAATTTCGCATGAGCTGCGCACGCCGCTTGCTGTGATCTGTTCAGCGGGCGAGAACCTGGCGGATGGGGTAGTGCCTGACCCGGCCCGTGCCCGGCAGTATGGTGCGGTAATTCATAGTGAAGGTCGACGCCTGGCTGAAATGGTGGATCAGGCGTTAGAGTTTGCCGGTGTTCAATCGGGCCGCAAATCCTACGTCCTGCGCCCGTTGGGGGTGCGCGACCTTGTGCAGCGCGCGATCAACGCCTGCCAGGCGCAGATTCATGATGCGGATGTACAAATTGATCTACGGGTACCCGATAATTTGCCGCTGATTATGGCTGATCCAGTAGAATTGACGCGGGCGCTGCAAAACCTGATTCGTAATGCGATCAAATATGGCGGCGAGCGGCGCTGGGTGGGCATTCAGGTGCAGCCGCAGGTCGGCGCGCGCGGCTCTGAATTATCGATTAGTATCCACGACACTGGTATGGGCATCGCCCCAGAAGATATTGCTCACATCTTCGAGCCATTCTATCGCAGCCGCGAGGCCGTGGCAGCGCAGATTCATGGCAGCGGCCTGGGGCTTAGCCTGGTACGGCATATTGTTGAGGGGCATGGCGGGCGTGTAACGGTAGCAAGCACGCCGGGGCAGGGGAGTGTATTTACGATATTATTGCCGTGCTTGAGCTATGATGGACGCCAGCCCGCCGTGAAACCGGCCTAGCAAGCGCAGTTCAACGAACCCGTTGCTACTGGACGCTACGCACCCGCTCATTGGGGGTGTGAAGTGCAGCCGCTCATAGTAACCCACTCCAAAGGCGAAGAATCAAACGGTTTTAGTATCACGTAGGTGCCTATGAACAAACGTATTCTGTTTGTTGAAGATGAGCCAGGCCTGGTGATGACCTTAACGGATCGGCTGCGCAACGAGGGCTACACGGTTGAAACATCGGTCGATGGCGAAAGCGGGCTGGCCCGTGCAACCAATGAGCGTTTCGACGCAATAATTCTCGATGTAATGCTGCCGCGCAAAAGCGGCCTCGATGTTTGCCGCGATCTACGCCAGCGCGGTGTCACTACTCCGCTGATCATGCTCACCGCACGCGGCCAGATTGTTGATAAGGTGGTGGGCCTGAAGCTGGGTGCCGATGATTACATTACGAAGCCATTTGAAATGAGCGAGCTGCTTGCACGGCTTGAGGCATTACTGCGACGCGTGCCAACTACTACTGAAACTCCTACGGTGCCATCCGATGTGTACCAGTTCGGGCCGGTGCGCGTCAATTTCCGGCGGGCCGAGGTTGAGAGTAATAGCGAGCCGATTGAGCTTTCGGCACTGGAATTCCGGCTGCTGCGCTATTTCATTGAACATCGCGGCGCAACGATTTCGCGCGATGAGCTGCTAAACGAGGTGTGGGGCTACCACGCGCTGGTATCAACGCGCACCGTCGATGTGCATGTAGCCTGGCTGCGCCAGAAGATCGAGCAGAACCCGCGCCATCCGCAGTTCATTCTTACAGTGCATGGCATGGGCTACAAGTTTGTTGGGTAAGAGCGCGAGCGTCTTATAACCATAATCACGGTTGTTTACGGTTTTTTTGCAGCTTCGAGGGTGGTTTTACCATCCACGAGGCTTTTTCTTTTGCCACACAATGAAGCAATATTTTGAGTTTAGTACAACTATAGAACGTTTTGCACTTGATATTGTCTCTTTGCTTGCACCATAAAACATCCGCTAAAACGCCCTACCCCACCGTTCTCTTTCATGCACGAGGGTAATTATAGAGTGTTGTAGTAGGCTGAGGGGAGGTGATGCGGTGGGCCTGCCATAAAGCTTTCGATATTGTCGTGCAGTTTCTTCCGATACGTTGATAGTAATGATGTGTTTGGAGGTTTATCATGGCAAATCGACCATTCCGAGTGCGTGATTTGATGGTGAATGTCGTTCCCGACCAGCTGCAGCCGCAAGTAGATGTTGGCAATGTCTTAACCCCACGCCTGTGCGCGAATTTCTTTACGCCGCAGCCTTGTTTCAACATTTTCACCCGCGCCTGCTTTTTCTGGAATAGCTGCAACAACATATTTACCCCACCTTGCCATGTTTTTCACACGTTCCCAGTTGCTGTGTGCACTGTGCCAAGCAATCTAATCACTGATAGCATAGCATGCACTATCGACCCGACTGAGCAGTTCACGCCGACAATTAACCAGACAGGTACGCCAGAGGTACAGCAGCAAAACCTGGCGGCGCTGAAGGCCCAGCTCCAGCAGAGCCTCCAGCAGGTTGAAGCCCAAGAGCGCCTGCTGAACGAGCAGATGCGCCCGCAATCGGAAGCTGAGGTTGACACACTGATGGAGCGTATGGAAGCGGCAATGACAGAATTACGTTCGCTCAAAGACGAGATGCGCAAGCGCTCAACTGGCGGTGGGTAGTTGCTCGTGTGTGATTAGCTGACACAGCCCGCTGCTGTTCAGTACTCATGGTGCTAACAGCAGCGGGCCATAGACCGAGGAAGCCATGATCGATTTCACAGCAGCACGCCTGCGGGCCAACCCGGCGTATCAGTTTATTCCGTTTACGCAATTGCCCGAACAAGAACGCCAGGTACTTGCTGCACTACAGGGCGATGAGGAATGTTATGGCATCTTGCAGCCAACAGGCGCATTCCCGCTAACGCTTAAATCGGTCGATCGCAATACGGCGTTGCTCTTTACACAGCTGCAAGCACCCCAGCCGCTACCAGCAAATGTCAAAGTACAGCATGGCGAAGCTGTGGATGAGGCGATTACTCAGCTGGTGCTCGATCGCATTCTTGAGATTGAGACCGGCGATACCTTTGTATCGGGGCCAGACGCCTACCAGGTGCTACATCGGCCGGTTTCTTCGCCCGCGTCTGATGGGAAGATTGCCCGGCTCTCGGTTGCGGCGCTGCAGTATGCCCAGGCGCTTGAAATCAATGATGTGGCACAGCTTTCGTTACGCCTGTACTTCTATAACCGATTGCCTGCATCGTTGCAGTGGCGGCGCGTATTTTCCTCGCCTGAAGCAGTAATGACCCACCTGGGCGTACAGTCAGGCGGCGCAGTAGCTCAGGTGCTCGCGCGCCATCAGTATATAAGCTTACCGGCGCAATCATCGAGCGGATGGCTCGCCTGGCGGCGACATACGTACATACACACAGCCAATAGCCTGACCTACAAACTGTATATTAGCCCGGCCTGTGAATATATACAGCCTACATTTCAGGCGGCCGCGACCATATTCGCACAGCTTGGTGTTTCAAGCTTTAAAGTTGGCCGTGATGTATATGGCTTATTACGCCCGGATAAGCTAGTGGCATATTTTGATTCTTTTGATGAGCTGCAGCACGCCGCCGCGCAGCTAGGTGCGGCCCTAGCCGGTACGCCCGCACAGGGCGTGCCATTTACGGCTGCATTAGACGAAGCGGGCTTACTATCCTGGGGTATCGACCCGCCCAAACACGAACAATCACTCGGCTGGGCCGCGCACGAAAGCTGGCGCCTGTGGCTCACCAACCGACTAGCCGCAGCATTATTGTTAGCCAAAGCCGGGCCGTCATCCCAGGTTGAGCCGTGGCAGTTCGCGATTGAGCGCCTGCGCTTTGAAGGAATTGAACCATATACATGGACGCCGAGCAAAACGCTTTGGGATGCTCCTGTAACGACACAAGGATAAGTGCGCTATGTCGATTACACATCCATTTGTGCTGCCAGCCGATGTGCTGCTACTCCCGGTTGCAGATCTTCCGGATGCTATTCGCGAGCAGGTTGAGTGCGACGACGACGACTATGCAATTACGCGGCCACGCTCGCGCACGCCGTCGCGCATTATTGATAGCCAGGCAGCAACATTACTGAAAGAGTTTCAGCAGCCAACAACAATTATCGACGCAATCATTCATTACAGTCAATCGAGCCAGACCGACCCCGAGCAGAATCTGGAACAAGCATTTCCGCTGCTCCAGCTGCTGATTGATGCGGGAACATTAGTCGCGCCCGATGCTGAGGCTACGCAGACAATCCAGCCCGCGTATGCGCCGGGCGATACCATCGCAGACTTTACGATTATCAAGTGTGTGCATGTGCTCGAAGATACCGAGCTGTACCAGGTGCAGCTACCAAGTGGCGAGCTTGCGGCGCTTAAGTTACTGCGGCCCGGCTACTCGGCCCACCACCAGCACATGCTCGAACGCGAGGCCCGTATTCTCCGCCATCTCGATGGCAGCATCAGCCCCCGGCTGATTAGCTCGGGCACGGCCCAGGATCGCGCGTTTATCGCAATGGAATGGTGCCAGGGTGTTTCGGCGGCGGTGGCGGCTGAGCAGCTGCGCTATGCAAATGCGGGCGATACGCGCGCCGCACTGCTTGAGCTTGTTACGAACATCGTTGCGGCCTATGCCCAGCTGCATCAGCAGGGCGTGCTCCATGGCGATGTTCATCCAAATAACGTCCTGGTTTCGAGCGATGGCACAGTACGTATTATTGATTTTGGCTTAGCGCGGCGCATCGATGATCCTGACTGGGGAGCAGCGCCATATCGCGGCGGGGTCGGGTTTTTCTTCGAGCCAGAATATGCGTTGGCGGCACTTGAACAGCGCGCGGTGCCTCAGGCTAGCCTCGCGGGCGAGCAATATGGTGTGGCTGCATTAGTGTACCTGCTGCTCACCGGCAACCAATACCTCAACTTTTCGCTTGAGCGGCTCGATGTGTTGCGCCAAATTGTTCACGAGCAGCCATTATTATTCTCGCAGCGCGGCCTGAAGTCCTGGCCTGAAGTTGAGGAAACACTTGGTATTGCGCTGCGCAAAGCGCCAGAGCAGCGTTACCTCTCGATGGCGGAGTTTGCGCAACAGTTGCGCCAGGCTGCCCGCCCAGGTTTACGCCACCCTGTCGCTACAGCGATGCCCCAGGCGGAGCCAGCCAATGGCGCGGCGCTGGTGCAGCGCGTGCTTGAGCGGGTTGGCTACAATGGCGCATCGTATACGGCGGGTTTACCTGAGGCCCCGGCATGCTCGTTAAATCACGGCGTGGCTGGGATTGCGTATGCACTCTATCGTATGGCGCTGGTGCGCGATGATCCGGCGCTCTGCGCATTAGCCGATGTATGGCTGACACGGGCCGAACGTAACAGTACACAGCCTACGGCTTTCTACAATGACCAGCTCCACATGACACCGGCAACAATTGGGCAAACCACGCCCTACCACACCGTCAGTGGCTTGTATTGCGCGCGCGCCTTGATGAGCCATGCGGTGGGCGATACCATGGCCTTGCAACGCGCAATTGAAGGTTTCGTAGCGGCATCGCAAGCGCAGGGTTCCAACCTCGATCTGACCACTGGGCGCGCAGGCACCGTACTGGCGGCAGCATTATTGCTAGACGTTATGGTGAGCGCAAATCTCGACACTGCGGCGCTGATTGCCTGGGTTGATCGGCTTGTCGCTGGAATTTGGGATGAGCTTGATGCGCGCATACCATTGCAGGCTTCGCACATTACGTACCTGGGCATGGCACACGGGTGGGCCGGTATTCTGTATACAACACTGCGCTGGTACGAAGCGACGGATCGGCCTGTTCCCGAGACTGTGCCTGTGCGCCTGCATGAGCTAGCGCAGCTTGCCAAGCACGTCGGGCATGGCGCGTACTGGAGCTATGCACTTCCGTCAGGCGACAAGGCGGCATCAGACATGGTGATGGCGGGATGGTGCCACGGTAACGCTGGCTATGTTCATCTGTGGACGCTTGCCCACGCACTACTACGTGACCCTGCATACCTTAAGCTGGCAGAAGAAGCTGCCTGGGGCGCGTGGGAAGCGCACGAGCGAACCGCCAATGCATGTTGCGGGCTGACCGGGCGGGCATATGCGCTGCTAAACCTGTATAAACATACGGGCGATATCGATTGGCTGAATCGGGCGCGAAGTCTTAGTGAGCAGGCTGCCGCTTTGATTACGTTATCAACCTTGCCGGGCGATAATATGCGCGACGATAGTTTATACAAAGGTGAAATTGGCGTAGCATTATTGAATGTCGAAATCGCGCGGCCTGAGTTTGCGGCAATGCCATTTTTCGAGCGCGATATGCTGCCACAGCGGGCGACAGGCGCACACGCATAACCGCGTTTGGGCAGCCGATAGCAACACCGACTGTACCAAAATGCACCGTTTGTAGAATCGGAGTTCGGGGCAATTTCATCCCCGAACTTCTTTTTTTTGAATGAAACACTCATCCAGTGCGCGTCGATGTGGGTGTACTATGTATGAACTAAGCTACTGGACGAGCGCCGCTGAAAAGGAATAAGGAATGCTGTACTGGAAATATGCGCTGGTGCTGCTGGCCACCGCAACCGCGCTCGCGGCATGTAGCGCCCGCGAGCAAGCCACGCTGCCCACGGCTGCCGTGCTGGTTCCTACCGGCGCAGCTACAAGCGCACCTGCTACTGAAGCGACAGCAACGCCAACACGCATCGCGCCCACCGCAATGCCATCCACGGTGCTGCCTAGCCCCACCCCCGATCCCTGGGCCAAATATGCGCCCTATACCATCGAGGGGTTACGTGCGCGCAGCTATGGCGGCGGGAAGATCGAGATTCTAGAAACGCTTGAGGAAACGGCCAACTTCACACGCTACCTGATTGCGTACCCGAGCGATGGCCTACGTATTACGGGCATGCTCAATCGCCCACACGGCGATGGGCCATTCCCGGTGGTTATCCTCAACCATGGCTACTACCCACTCGATGTCTACCAGACTGGCAATGGCTCGAAGCTAGCAGCAGATTACCTTGCCAATCAGGGCTTTCTGACGATCGCGCCAGATTTTCGCTCGCACGCTGGCTCCGACGACGCGATTAATTATTTTCGCGCGGGTCATGTGATCGATGCCCTCAATCTTATTCCGCTGGCGCAGCAGCTACCATCGGCCCGGCCAGGCAAAGTAGGGATGTGGGGCCATAGCAACGGCGGTGCCATTACCGCCAAAGCGATAACCATCAGCGATCAGATCGCCGCAGCGGTGATTTACTCGCCCGCCTCATCCAACATCAGCGAAGATTACGAATTCCGCCTTGAGCGTTCGCGCAGCCGTGGCGGCGCGCCAACCGGGCCGCGCGCGGCAATCGCCCAGGTCGAAACCGAATTTCCGGTGACGCCCGCGCAGGCCCCTGATTTGTACGAGCGCCTTTCACCATTACCCTACCTGAAATATGTCACGGCTGTGGTGCAAATCCATTGGGGCAGCGCTGACGAAACTGTGCCGCGCATATGGCCCGGCAACCTGCTGGCCGGGCTGCAAGCCGCTGGGAAGTCGGTCGAATATTTCGAGTACGCCGGTGAGCCGCACTCATTTACGCGGGCGGGCAACCAGCTGTATTTGCCGCGCATCGCCCAGTTTTTCGCCCAGCACCTTTTGTAACGGCGTACCGCAGCGCAGTTGACGAAATGTAGTCCCGGCGCTACACTGCCGCGCATATTCCCCTAGCTAAAGGAGATACTTATGCCCAAGCAGCTGATCAACGTGCCAAATGGCCCGAAACCCGGCGGTGCATATTCGCCGTGCCTGCGGGCGGGCGATTTCATTTTTGTGGCAGGCCAGGGGCCGACAAACCCGGCGACTGGGCAGCTGGCAGGCGATACGATCGAGGAGCAGACCGCGCAGGTACTGGAGAATATCAAAATGCTGCTTGAAGCCGCCGGTGCCAGCATGGCCGATGTAGTGAAATCGACCGTACACCTCAGCGACTTAAGCCTGTTCCCGCGCTATAACGAGGTCTATGCGCGCTACTTCCCCGACCCCAAGCCCGTGCGCACGACGGTCGGCAGCCAGCTGCTAGGCATCCTGGTCGAAATCGATGTGATTGCATATGTAGGTGAATAGGCGAACGCTATGTACGACCTGCTGATTCAACGCGGCGAGGTGCTCGATCCAGGCGCTGGGCTGCACGGCTTGCTTGATGTCGCAATAAACCGCAATCGCATTGTCGCCGTCGAGCGCGGCATCCCGGCTGAGGCGGCCTTCCGTGTGGTTGATGCGCGCGGCCTACTGGTGATGCCCGCACTGATCGATTTGCACACGCATATCTATCATCATGTCACCTATTGGGGCATCGACCCGGCGCCAGTCGCCGCGCGTAGCGGGGTTGGCACCTGGCTCGATGCGGGCTCGGCGGGTGCGTATACCTTCGCCGGGCTGCGCGAGTTTGTCACGCGCCAATCGGCGCTGCGGCTGTACGCGCTGCTGAATATCTCGGCGATTGGGCTGGTGGGCATCACCGGCGAGCTGGCGAACCTCGACTATTGCGATGTTGCTCTGTGCGAGCGGATCATTAACCTGAATCGCGACCTGATTGTTGGCGTGAAGGCGCGGATTGACCGGAACACGGTGGCGGCAAATGGCCTTGAGCCACTGCACCGAGCCTTGCAGGTGGCCGAGGCATGCGCGCTGCCGCTGATGGTGCATATTGCGCTCGGCCCGCCAGCCATTGAGGATGTGCTGGCCCTGCTGCGCCCCGGCGATATTCTCACTCACTGTTGCACCGGCCATTCGATGCGTCTGGTCGATGATTCTGGCGCGTTGCTGGAAATTGCCCAGCGCGCCTGGGATAGCGGTGTGATTATGGATCTGGGGCACGGTGCTGGCTCGTTCGCATTTGCCAGTGCCGAGGCGTTTGGGCGCGCTGGCCGCTGGCCCGATGTCATTTCTTCCGATATTCACCAGCTCAGTGTGCATGGCCCGCTGTTCGATCTGCCCACCTGCATGAGCAAGCTGCTTGCATTAGGCATGCCGCTCGAAGCCGTTATTCGCGCAACGACGGCGCGCCCGGCTGAGGTGCTGGGCATGAGCGGCGAGCTTGGCACGCTACGTCCCGGCGCGCTGGCCGATGTGGCGCTGTTCGAGCTGCAGACCGGCCACTTCCCGCTGTATGACATAACGATGGATATGCGTGTAGGTACGCAGCTATTGCGCAACGCGCTAACGATAGTGAATGGTCAGCCACTTGCGCCGCTGCTCGCGCCGCCCCCCGCGCCCTGGATCGAGCTGAACGACGACCAGCGTATGCTGATTGCGCGCGGGCATACGCCTGAGCAATTTGCTGTGCAGCGCCGGGGCTAGCAAGTGCTATGGGTATGATTCCGAAGCTACCACAAGCCCAGGTGCCACGCATTATTCCCACTGGCGCGAAAGAGCTGAAACTCTATCCCTGGGATGCGCTGCCAGTTCTCGCGCCGTTTGTCGTTGCGGCGGGCGACGCGCTAGCGGTGCAGCAGACGCGCGTGCGCCTGGGGTACGATGACGCTGCGCTCTACTTGCAGTTTGAGTGCGATGATACTGATATTTGGGGTACCTACACCCAGCGCGATGACCCGATTTACGATGAGGAAGTGGTTGAGCTGTTTATCAGCCCCGGCACCACCACGCCAACGCGCTATTACGAGATCGAGCTAAGCCCTAATGGCGTGCTGTTCGATGCGCGTATCTACAACCCGACGAACCAGCGCGCGGATCTGCACGTAGATGTGCACTGGAACCCGGCGATTGTCCACCGGGCGTGGCGCGACGATGCGGCTGACCGCTGGGGCGGGCTGCTCGCGGTGCCGTGGGCTGCGCTGGTAGATGGCCCACCGCCAACCAGCTGGCGGGCGAATGTGTATCGTATCGAGCGCCCACGCGGCAGTGCCCCCGAGTTTAGCTGCTGGTCGCCCACGTTCACCGCACCAGCCGATTTTCATCGCCCGGACTATTTTGGCACGCTCGTGCTGGCTGAAAGCTGAAGTATTAGCGTGGAAGAAGGCAGGCATGCAACGGCTTACGGGCAAAATAGCGCTGGTAACGGGCGCGGCACGCGGCATTGGGCAGGGCATTGCGCTGTGCCTGGCCGAAGAAGGGGCCGATGTGCTGGTGAATGATCTACCAGCAGCGAGCTTCGCCGGGCAGCCGGATGCGAACGACACGGTGCAGCAGATCGAGCGGCTGGGTCGGCGTGCTTTGGCACACGCTGCCGATGTGTCCGACCGCGCTCAGGTTGCTGCAATGTTTGCTGCCGCTGCCCAGCAGTTTGGGCGCATTGACATTGTGGTGGCGAATGCCGCCATGTCGATTCGTGAGCCAACACTTAGTGCCGAGTGGAATCATGTGCAGCGCACGATTGAGGTTGCGCAGTTCGGTGTGTACCACACCTGCCAGGCCGCCGCGCGCCAGATGGTTGCGCAGGGTGGCGGCGGGAAAATTATCATCATCGGCTCGGTGCTGGCCGATATGCCGATGCCCCACAGCGCGCCCTATAATATGGCGAAGGCCGCAATTAATCACCTGGCGCGCACGCTGGCAATTGAGCTGGCTGAACACCGTATCAATGTGAATGTGATCAATCCGGGCTTCATCGATACGCCGGGCGAGCGGGCATTTGCCAGCGAGACCCAAATTGCGGAGCTAGGCGCATCGTTGCCGTGGGGGCGGGCTGGCACACCGCATGATATTGGGCGCGCGGCGGCCTTCCTGGCGAGCGACGATGCCGACTATATTACCGGCAGCGCGCTGGTGGTTGATGGCGGCTTTCGGCTACGCATGCCCTAGATGCGTTGATCACAATGGTTATTTCGACGTCAAGCGGCGCTCATTGAGCGCCGCTTGACTGTAGTGCTACATTGCCATGATTACGGATTAGTGACTTGTCTGATGCGTTTTCGCCTCGGCCATGAGGGTTTGCGTCAGGTGGGCGGGCAGATCGTCAAAGTGATCGAACGTCATTGAGAAGCGACCGCGCCCCTGTGTCAACGAACGCAGGTCGGTAGCGTAGCGCAGAATTTCGGCGAGCGGCGCCTGCGCGTTAATCGTTGTGCGCCCATTGCCGTCGGGCAGCATGCCAAGCACGCGCCCGCGCCGGGTGGTCATGTCGCTCATAATGTCGCCAGCGAACTGGTCGGGCACGCTGATCTCCATCATGTAGATCGGCTCCATGATCACCGGCTGCGCTTTCTGTACGGCTAGCTTGAATGCCTCGTGCCCGGCGATCTTGAACGCAATTTCCTTACTATCGACCGGGTGCATCTTGCCATCGAACAGGGTGACGCGGACATCAACAAGCTGGTTGCCTGAGACAACACCCTCGGCCATGGCATCGCGCACGCCTTTTTCAACCGCTGGCACAAAGGTTCGGTCAATCACGCCGCCGACGATCGCATTCACGAATTCCAGTGGGTCTTCGCGCGCTGGGTCGGGTGGCAGCGGCTCGATGCGAATGCTGACATCGCCAAATTGGCCTGCGCCGCCGGTCTGTTTCTTATGACGATACTGGGCTTCGGCCTTACCACGAATGGTTTCGCGGTAGGGCACGCGCGGCAGGTCAAGATCAACATCCACATTGAACTTGCGCTTCATTCGCTCGGCAATGATCTGTAGGTGCGGTTCACCCAGGCCCGATAGCAGTGTCTCGCCGCTTTGGATGTCGCGCGATACGTGCAAGGTCGGGTCTTCTTCCACCACATTGTGCAGCGCGCCGCCCAGCCGGTCGAGGTCGGCGCGGGTTTTTGGCTTGATCATTGCGCTGTAGGCCGGTGCAGGGAAGGTGATTGGTGCTAGCTGAAGCGGTCGATCATGCGCGCAGAGTGTGTCGTTGGTCGCCACCTCAGCCAGCTTGGTGATGACACCAATCTCGCCTGGGCCAAGCGCAGGCACGGCAATCTGCTCTTTGCCACGGATTACATACACCTGGCCAATGCGCTCATCTTTGCGGATACGCGGGTTAAACACCGAGGAGTTGGAATGCAGCTCGCCGCTGAAAATGCGCACAAACGATATTTTGCCGTAGGGGTCGACAATCGTTTTGAATACGAGCGCGGCAAATGGTTCCGATACCGCCGGTTTCAGCTCGATATCTTTGCCCGCGAGCAGGTCGTTCGCGCTGGTGGTTTTACGTGCCGCCGAGGGAATGCTATCGAGGATACCATCAAGCAGCTGCGCCGTACCATGCGCCTGGTCGGCAGCCCCACAGAATACCGGCACAATTGTGCCATTCGTGATGCCAGCGCGCAGGCCACGCTGAATGTCGTCTGGTGTCAGTGCATCGGCACCGCCATCAAGATATTTTTCAATCAGGTCGTCGTTAGTTGCGGCAATTTTGTCGATTAGCTTCTCGCGCCATTCCTGCTCCAGGCCAACCATATCGGCAGGAATATCGGCTTCGACAAATGTGCCGTCGTGCTTTTCGGCAATCATCCAGGCGCGCTGGCGGCGCAGCGAGATAATGCCGCGAAACTCGCGTTGCGACCCAATTGGGATTTGCATTGGAATAATCGCCTCGTCGAGCATTTCTTGGGCTTGCTCAACGGTGCGGAAGAAATTCGCATTCTCGCGATCAAGCTTGTTGATGAAGATAATGCGCGGTACTTTGGCAGCTTTGGCGGCTTCCCAAACGGCTTCGGTACCAACCTCGACACCACCAGCGGCGTCCATCACAATCACCGCACCGTCGAGCACACGCATGGCCGAGGCAACTTCGCCGGCAAAGTCGGCATACCCCGGTACGTCAATGATGTTGATCTTGTCGTTCTTCCATTCGATCGGGGCCACACTCAGGTTGATCGATTGGCGGCGCTTCTGCTCATCGGGGTCGTAGTCGCTGACGGTATTGCCGTCCTCAACGCGGCCCGCGCGGGAAATGGCCTTGGCGGTGAGCAACAGCGCCTCCGTAAGCGTAGTCTTCCCGCTGCCGCCGTGGCCGAAGAGTCCAACGTTATGGATCTGTTCGGGTCCGTAGGATCGCATCAGGTCCTCCTTGACAGAGCGAAGATGGTCAGTGAGCAGCATTGCACCGGCTGCGCGTATGCGGCGGCTTCTCGCGTTGGGGGTGGTGTGCGGCTGGAATCCTCCGTTCACGCCTCAAGCCGTGCGCGATCCGCTCCCAAATGTTAGATTTTCATTATAAACATTTTCAAAGGCCGGTCAACCGCAGGCGCTGGATTTAGGGCCGTATATCTGTTGTGGTTACGTTACTCAACGCGACGGTTTCACAACGTTCTCAAAATGGATCGTGCAGCATATACAATATTCAACCCGAGTTGGTATAAGTTGTTCCGCCAATCGCTATAATAGCGCATAATAACCGGGCTTACGCGCTGCCTCCATAGCGCACTGATCGGGCCTACGGCACCATGGTACTTCGACCGTATGTGTGGGGGGGCGCGCATTGCGCGAAAAAACACACGAAAAGATATACGGTACCACACTGCCGTAGGCAAAAACGCCGCCTGCGTAAGTCGTGAAGATAGTAGGCCAACGGTGTAGCCCGTTATATACATCGCTGAGTAACGTAGGAGATAGCAAATGGCTAAAGTTCATGACCACCCGCCACGGCGTATTGGCGAAACGCGTGATACTGGCTTCCAGATTGGTGTGCGGCGCACATTGCCGGTGCCAGCCGATGTGCTTTGGCAGCTGATTATTTCGGATGCGGGCTTGCAGTGCTGGCTAGGTGCTGGCCCTACCTTTGCGCTTTCGCCGGG
>JAFEAS010000121.1:30899-37269 GCA_018266315.1 Chloroflexi bacterium SZAS-1
CTGCGGCTGAGCTGGCAGCCGGGGCACTGGCCGCGCGCTTCAACAATTCAGGTGCGCATCATTGCGAAGGGCGAGAGCAGTACGCTGGCATTCCACCAAGAACATCTACCCGACGCTCGAGCGCGCGCGCAGCGGCGAGCGCACTTCGAGGACGTGCTACGGCGGCTACTATGTCAAATCTGATGATAGCGCTTAGAAGCGGGTGCTGCCATTGTTTAAGCGCAATGGTATGCGACGGAGCAGCGCGTATACCGTGAGGCGCAGCATGCTACGGCTCGGGCGGCGGCGTGCTACCAGCGTTACCAGCAGCCCGGCCACTAGCAGATTGCGCATGTTGAGTACCAGCACCGGGCCATCGTGCAGCGCTAATAAATTTGCATAATCGTAGGGGAAGAGGGCGATCGTAGCGAGAAATGCGGCGACGGCAATGCCCACCTGGCGGGATCGTAATAGCGGCACAAATGGCAAGAGCCAGATCATGTATTGTGGCGAAAACACCTTATTCGTTGCGATGAACACGAGCAGCGCGGCAGTGAGGTAAGCGACCAGGCTGGCCGAGGGAATGGAGCCATAGCGCCCCTGATCCTGGCGAAACCGTGCCAGCGTACACAGTAGCACCGCGCCATATAGTGCGATAAACAGGAGCGGTAGCCAGCGTAGCGTCGCCGTTGCCAAGGGCGATACGAGGTGGAGCGCGCCGTAATTAAAGCTCAGGCTTAGACGGGCTGCCCCAGCCATATGCGCAAGCAGAATAAGCCCCGCTGGCAAACTTTCGAGCTGCAAGCCGCGCAACTCGTGATAGTGCAGGAATTCCATCATTGCACCGCCTGCGCCGCTCAACAGCAGTGGAAGCACAACAAGTGCCAGCGCGCCAGCAAACCCCAGCCCTAGCCGCCGCACCGCACGCCAGTCTACGCTGGCGAGATAATACGCGCCAACGATCGGCAGCAACACCACTGGGTAGAGTTTGGCCGCCGTTCCTAGCCCCAGCCATACGCCAGCCTGGGCCGGTTTGCCCGCGAGTACCGCCACTAGCGCAAGGATTGTGAAGAGCGCGGGAAACAGATCGTAGCGCCATGGCAGCAGCGGTGCCGTGAGCACAACAAGAAGCGTATAGACGGCTAGTGGCACAGCTGCTTGCCGGGATGGGCGCGAAAGTGCCGCTGCTCGCGCGAGCGCCCAGGCAATAAATATGCTGAGTACGGCACTTTGCAGCAGAAACAGCCCGGCGTATTCGGTGAATAGGAGCGGCTTGCCGCGCACTGCCAGGAACGGCCCGGCGAACGCTGCCAGCGCAAGTGGTGGATATTCCAAGTTGAAATCGCGGTATGGTACCCAACCCTTCAGCAGCGAGCGAGCATCGTTAAAATAAACTTGGAGGTCAAGCGCATGCCACTGGCCAATCTGCGGCAGCGTAAGTAGCGCAACTAATAATAGCGCGGCAGCCTGAAATCCGATCAGCAGCACAATGCCGATCGGCGTATTCAGAATGCGGAATAAGCGTCGCGCCATGTCAATCTACCCTGTTCAACTATATTGGGGTTGGCTATTGCACAAACTATGCCGCTTGTTTCTGGCAACCGGGCCTGTGGCGGCTTGTGCCAACAGCAAAGGCGGCGAGCAGCATGGCTGCCCACCGCCTTGTGGTTGTACCATCGCACCGTTTCGTTGTTGTCGCTACGTAGCGACGACCCCGATGCTATGATACCACATTCTTCTAGGATACCAGTTAGAATTCAAGCGCATCAGCCGGTATGCTTGAGCCTGCACTACGCTTGAGCTTGTCGTCGGGCTTCACACGATAGACGCTCCACACTAGCTTGGTGGATTCCATCGTGCGAATGATGATCGACGATAGATCAAACTGCCACCATTCCATCCCGTGGAAGGCCGACCGCGGGAAGGCGTGGTGATTATTATGCCATCCTTCGCCGAAGGCTAACAGCCCCACCAGCCAGTTGTTGCGGCTGGCATCCTTGGTGCGGTAGGGCCGCTTGCCAAAGGTGTGGCATACCGAGTTTACGCTCCAGGTAACGTGGTGCGTGAGGAAAATGCGCACCGCGCCGCCCCACAGCAGCCCGCTCCAGCCGCCGATTGCGAATGGAATGAGCATCCCCAATACGCCCCAAACCCACCAAGTTTTATCAACCCATACCACCACCGGGTCTTTCTTGAGCCACGAGCCATAGGTTTCGGGGTCGGCGACTTCCTTGAAGATCCAGCCAAGATGCGCATGCCACAGGCTTACCAACGGGCTATGTGGGTCGTCTTCCTGATCGGAGTGGGCGTGATGCTTGATATGGGTAGATGCCCAGGTAATCGGGTTGCCTTCCCAGGCCATGCAGCCCATAATCAGGAACATTGCCTTGATGTATTTTGATGTCTCGAAGCTTTTGTGCGTCAGCATGCGGTGAAAGCCGATGGTGATGCCCAGGCCCGAAATCAGGTAGAACACCAGCATCAGAATGATGTCGCTCCAGGTGACATAGCGCTGCCACAGCCGCGTAATGGCATACAGGGTAGCAATAAACGGGCCAACTACGCCAATGAAGACAAAGATTTTTTCGCCAAGCGATTTTTCCAGCTTGGGTTCAGTGGTGTCCATGGGCTTTCTCCAGCATAATGCAAGTACCTATGCTGGTAGTGTATCGGGGCATATGCAGTGGGGGAAGTGCCGCTAGGCTAGTCGTGCGGCATATTTGTGGCGATCAACGCTGCCAAGTGGGGTGACTAGCGACCTATGACTGAAGCGCCACTTATTCGGCCAGGCCTGCCTGCTGCGCAAATAGTCCTGCCTGGGTGCGGTCGCGTACATCGAGCTTATCGAGGATGCTGCTGATGTGGTTTTTCACCGTGCCCACACTGATCGCCAGCCGATCGCTGATTTCCTGGTTGGTATGGGCCTGCCCCAGCAGGCGAAGAATGGCAAGCTCGCGCTCGGTCAGTAGCGCTAAGCGCTCATTGCGCAGGCCGGGCAACCCGGGTGTGGGCGATGGGCTGGCAGTCTGGCCTGCGAGCCGACTGAATTCGCGTAATACCTGCGTCGTCACTTCGGGGTGGATTAGCGCATGCCCGGCGGCGACGGTACGGATCGCTTCAGCAAGCTCCTTATGATCCGTATCTTTGAGCAGGTATCCGCGCGCCCCAGCCTGAATTGCGCTGAAGACGTTGGCATCGTCGCGAAAGGTGGTGAGGATGATGATTGCCGCGCGCGCTTGGGCTGCGACTAGCGCGCGAGTTGCTGCCAGGCCATCCATCACTGGCATACGAATATCCATCAATACCACGTCGGGATCGAGCGCAGCGACCTGCCTCAAGGCTTCGGCTCCGTCGTTAGCGAAGCCGATCACCTCAATGTCGGCCTTACGGTTAAGTAGGGCATGGATGCCAGCGCGCATAAGCGCCTGGTCGTCAACGATCAGTACCCGAATCTTTGCAGTCATGAACTATTCTTGCTCGACAGGCGAATTAGCCTAAAGGGATGCTCATATGAAGCTGGAAGCCGCCCTCGGGCAGCGGCCCAGCCACAACGGTTCCGCCGAGCTGTTCGGCCCGCTCGCGCAACCCGAGCAAGCCAAAGTGCCCATCCGGGTCGGGTGGCAGCTCGATGAATGTAGGTACAGGTACGGTACGGCCATCATCGCGAACCCGTACTTCGGCCACGGCATCATCGCAGTACGCCAGCACCTGCACCTGTTGCGCCTGGGCATATTTGCAAGCATTGGTTAGCCCTTCTTGTGCCGCTCGGTAGAGCGCACGCACGATCGGTGGTGTCAGTGCCTCTAGCTCACCAATCGTGCGCAAGGCGATGTGCATAGTTGTGAAGGTTTGGCAGTGTTGAACCAGCCGTTCGAGCGCACTATGCAAGCCGGGGCCATCAATGTCGAGCGCAATATCGGCGGTGTGCAGCACACTGGCCCAGGTCGCTGCCAGCTGGGCATGGGTGGCACGCAATTGCTCAAGCGCGGCAGAGGGGTCATCGCTGAGTAAATCGTCGGCGAGCTGTAGCTGTACATTCAGCAACACAAGCTGGTGGCCCAGGTCGTCGTGCATCTCGCGCGCCACCCGGGTGCGCTCAAGGGCAGCAGCGAGGGTGCCAATCTGCTGTACCTGCTGGTCGATTTCGTTGGTAAGCTGGGCCAGGTTTTTAAGGCGCGCTTCCGTCTGGTAGCGGCTATTCAGCTGGCGGCGCGCGGTACCTACCAGGCCAACCACCGCCAGGCAGGCGACGCCGAAGGTTAAGAGCTGGGTTGCATCAACATTGGGGAGCGAGAACGAGCGCACCATCGCCAGCCCGATTGCCGCCTGCACGCCCACCAGAAATGTGATGATCTGACCGGCTGAGAAGCGTAGTGCGATCTGCCACACGACGAGAAGAAGCCCGAGAATAAGCGGAAGTGCCTGCGTTGCAAGCACCATACCGAACACAGCGGCAACCTGCCCAGCCAGGCTCAGCTGCACCAGCAGTGGGTTACGGAGCCGCTGCGTACATACATAGCCAGCTACGAGCGCAACACAACATACTGTAAGCAGGGCTACGGCACCTGGGGTAACAGTACGTTGCAGCGGCATAAGGAAGAACGCGGCTGCTGCAAACACCCCAGGCATCACCCAGGTGAGCGTGCGCTGCGAACGGAGCGTCATTAGCTCATTCGGGGGTAGGGAAAGCTGTAGTGGCGCGGCTGCGGCCTGCTCATCGCGTGCAGGGTGGCGTAGTGTCGCGACCGCATCGCGCAAGCGTTCCATCGCCAGTGTGGCCGAGGCACGCGCCTGTTGCATCGACGCTTCGATACGCGGCAGGCTGTTTTGCGCCTGGCTCAGTGCATTGGCAATGCTCTGCTCGATCTGGGCGAGAGTATTACCAATATCGTAGGTGACGGTTTGGGCGATGCGGTGGCGCTCTTCCAGAATGGCGCGTTGCTGGGCATCGCGCAATAGCATCACCAGCTGCTCGTAGCGCTGCTGCACCTGCTGCGCGAGCTGCTGCACTTGTTGCCGCCGCTGGTGCTGGCGCGCATACACGGTCGCTGCCGCCAGAATACACAGCACCGGGAAGGCAAGCACAAGATTGCTCTGCAGCCATTCAAGCAGATTGGCCGAGGCAATCATCAGTGAGCCACTCCACAGGGCATAGACGCCGCCAGCAAATAGCAACCACTGCCAGGGCTTAAACAGGTACACCGCCTGCAACACAATCAGCAAATAGACATAGCTAAATACTGGCGATGGGACGAAGATCTGTGCGGTTGAAGCGATGCCCAACTGCACAATGAGGTAGCCCAGCTGTAACCAGCGCCCGAGCCGCTGCACCGGCACCAGCCAGCAGAGCGCTAGATCAATCGCCATCAGGGCGCACAGCAACAGCAGCATACGCCCGCCCATACTAAACGCGCTGGGCAGCGTTGCCAGCAGCACCAGCGTGATCAGGCTTTGCAGCGCCATTGGGTAAGGCGTGCGTGTCTCGAGCCAATTGCTTACTTGCTGAACGATCGTTCGCATCTGCACAGTGTACCATAAGCTTTCGCAGGCTGTGCAGCTGTGCTTCAGGCTATACCCTGATGATGTGACTTTCGCTGAAGCAATGCTGTCAGTCTGGATGGATAGCGAACGAGCGGGGTGCGACGCGTAACGGTGCCGTATGCCTCGCGCTAGTATGCGGTATAATTGCCCACGGGTGTACTTGTCGTGCGTACAGCTTTCGCAGCACTAGCACTGTGCGCTATGATGAAGGAGAAACCTATGCTTCGGATCATTGTTCTGATCCCACTGTTGATCATTGCGGTGTTGCTTGTGCTGTTTGGGGTACAAAATACTCAGTTGGTGACCATCAGCTTCTTGACGTATAAACTCGAAAACTTGTCCTTATCGCTCGTCATTATTGTTGCCGCAATATTTGGGGCAGCATTAGTCGCCCTTATGAGCCTGTGGGGTGGTATTCAGCGCTCGTTGCGTCAGCGGCGCGACAATAAAGAACGCTCGGATCTGTATAGCCGGAATGTGGCATTGCAGAAGCGGGTTGGCGAGCTTGAACGTGAGCTGGTGAGCCTGCGCGGTAGCGGTAGCGTTAGCGCCCCGGCTAAAACGCCAACTAAGTGATGCTGCTCGGCCAGGCGCTCAACGGCATCGCTGTACTCGACCTTACGCGGCTGGTACCGGGTGGGTTTTGCAGTCTGGTGCTGGCGGATCTGGGCGCGGATGTGCTCAAGATCGAAGAGCCAGGGCGCGGGGATTATTTGCGGACCTTCCCGCCGCTGGGCAATACGCAGAGCCGCCTGTTTACGGCGCTCAATCGCGGCAAGCGCAGCCTGACGCTTAACCTCAAGCACGAGCATGGCCGCGAGCTATTGCTTGACCTGGTGCAGCGCGCCGA
>JAFEAS010000121.1:37303-62339 GCA_018266315.1 Chloroflexi bacterium SZAS-1
AACCCGCGCCTGATTGTGTGCGCAATTAGCGGGTTTGGGCAGCAGGGGCCGCTCAGCACGCGCGCAGGCCACGACCTGAACTACCTGGGTTACGCCGGTGTGCTGCCACAGTTTGCGCCGCGCCATGCCACTCCCGAACAGGCAATCAGTACGCCAATTGTGCCCGGGCTACAGCTGGCCGACCTGGGCGGCGGCGCTTTGCCCGCCGCGCTGGCAATTGTGGCGGCGCTGTTTGCGCGCGAACGCAGCGGCCAGGGCCAATTCCTCGATATTTCGATGACCGACTGTGTGCTGCATTGGATGACGCTGCTGGCGGCGCAGCAGTGGAATGGCGGCGGCGCGCCACCTGGCGGGCACGGCCCGCTCTCAGGCGGCTATGCCTGCTACAGTATTTACCCCACCGCCGATGGGCGCGCGCTGACGGTTGCCGCGGTTGAGCCGCAATTCTGGGATACGCTGTGCCGCATGCTGGGCCGCGCCGAGTATGTGCCATTGCAGTATGCCGATTGGCCCGCTCAGCAGCGCATGTTTACCGCCCTGGCTGGCATCTTTGCCGCGCGCAGCTGTACCGAGTGGCTGGAATTCTTTGAGGGGCTTGATGTATGTATTGGCCCGGTGCTTGACCTGGGGACGGCACTAGAACTGCACGCGCAGCAGAGTGTTGTGCTTGAGCAGCCAGGTGAGGGGCCGCTGCGCCAGCTTGGCGGTCTGTTTGGTAGCACCGCAGCCCGCCCGGCCCCGGCGCTGGGCGAGCATACCGACGAGGTGCTGGGCACGCTCGGGCTGACCGCCGCTGAGATCGTTGGGCTGCGCGCCACCGGCGTTGTGTAGCGGGCATCGCCATGGGCGTGGCGTAGGCGGCTGAATGGCGGCTGCGCCGGACACGCTCGGAAATAGTGCGTTTGCCCCGAGATATTTTCTTCCACCGCTCTATCACCACTGCGCTACTCATCCACCGCGCCGCCCAGCGCGCGAATTTCGCCCTCGATGTCCTCGATCTTCATCAACAGGTGCGGCGGGGTGTGCGCGCCGAGCGTTGCCTGCTGCTGACGTAGCTTGAGCAATTCGCGCTGCTTGTAGGCAATGACTTTTGCGGGCGGCGGGCCGGGCGCGGGCGGGTCATCGACGGCCTTGAGCGCGGCCAGCAGCAGCCCAAACTCATGCTCAAAGCGATCGTGCTCTTTCCACTGCGCGAAATCGGGGATAAAATACTGGCGCACCTCGTCGGCCAGATCCTGGCCGGTCTCCGGGTCGAAGCACTCCCAGTTCTGTAGCGTCTCGAAGCTGGTGAGGCGGATGGGGAACAGCTTGCGCCGCTGATTCGCCAGCTCGGCGCGGCGGGCCTTGCGCAGCTCGTGCATCACCCACTTGCTGCGCACGCTCACATCGGAGAGCACCAGGATGAGCTTATCATACAGACGAATGGCGGTTTCGAGCTGCTCGTCGAGCTTATTCCCGCCCTTCAGCTCTTCGGGCGCGAACCACACGCGCAGCCCCTGGCCTTGCAGGCGGTCGTACAGCCGCCGGGCAAATTCCTGGTCGTGCGCGCTGTAGCTAATGAAGCAGGAGTAGAACTGAATGGGCTGCATAGCGCCGAGCAGCGACGGCAAGTATTCAATCAGGCTTGCGGGCACGCCACAGCCGCGCAGAAACACCTCGGGAATGCGGCCCTGTGAGCGAAACAATGTGTCGATGCCAATTGTTGAGGGGCGATTATGAATGACGGTTTCGAGTCCTTTAGCGGTGCTGAGGTCGGTGTCGGCGAAGATGGTGCCGCCCAAAACAGCCTCGGACAGGTCGGCCCCAGTCAGGTCGGCCCCAGTCAGGTCGGCCCCAGTCAGGACGACCCCGCGCAGGTCGGCCCCGTACAGGACGGCCCCGCGCAGGGCGGCCCCAGTCAGGGCGGCCCCAGTCAGGGCGGCCCCGTACAGGACGGCCCCGCGCAGGACGGCCCCGCGCAGGGCGGCCCCAGTCAGGACGGCCCCGTACAGGTCGGCCCCGTACAGGGCGGCCCCAGTCAGGACGGCCCCGTACAGGTCGGCCTCGCGCAGGTGGGCCCCGACCAAATCGGCCTCAGACAAATCAATCGGTATATCAGGATTTTGCTTACGCCACTCATTCCATCCTGCAACGCCTCGTCGCAACAAAGCAAGCTGTTCTGCATCGGCCATTGGTCGGCTCCGTGGGCTTCAAAGCACTGTATGTATTGAACGTGCCTCGCGCAGTTTTTCGGGCATGGAAGTGGGTTGATCCCTCCCCCACCCCCGCTCCGCACTGCGAAGCGGGGAGGCGCGGGCGGCGCGACGGGGTGAGTTGGCTAGTCACATGCGCAAAATCAGCCGCCGCCCAGCGTTCAATAAGAGTACCAGGCATAAACCTGTCAGCTCCAGCTACGCGGCAGCATTATTGCGTTACCCGTTGGAGCTGACAGGTTTACCGGCGACGACCGACAGCGCGCGGTCAACCATCGGCGGTGAGCAACGAAACGCCACAGCGCACCGCGCAGGGTTTTCCCGCACGGTGCACTGTGGCAGCAGTGGTGTCGATAGCGCTGTAGTACGCCGGGCTACGCCGCAAGCGAGCGCTGCAAAAAGGCATCGTAGGCCGCGGTGAACTGGTCGATCGCTTCGAAATGCGGCAGCGCGCCGGTCTGGAATTCGGCCACCGTCCAGTTGCCGCGCGCGGCATACTCGGGCAAGCGGCCATAATCGGTGAAATCGCCGCGCACGCCGTGGGCCGCAAACACCGGCAGCGTCAGCGAATCGTACACGCGGCTGATGTCGGAGCTAAACAGCAGGCCCGAGACAAACGCGTAGGGTGCGTGCTGTGCGCCGGGTTGGTGCGTCGTCAGGTAGCCGTATTCCAGCAAGCCATTATCGATCGCGGTATCCGAGCCGAAGGTTTTTGCCAGGAAATAGCGAATACTGACGCGGCTGGTCAGCGCATCGTAGAACGGTCGGCTCCACAGCGGGAACTCGAAGAATGCGCGCGTTGCTGGCGAACCGCGCACGCTGCCTGCCTCGCCGTACAGGCGGTCGTTCTTGCGCATGCCAGTTGGCGCAATCAGCCCAATCGTATTGAAGCGGTCGGGGTGCTCGCTGGCCGCGCGCGCCAGGAATTCGCTGCCCAGCGAAAGCGCCAGTGCGTCGATCTCATCGGCGCCGGTGTCGCGGCGAATCTGGTCGAGCATCGCCAGAATTGCGTCGGTATACAGGCGCGGCGTGTACTCGCGGTTGCTGCGCTCGGAGAAGCCAAAGCCCGGCAGCTCAAGCGCATAGACGCGCCGCGATGCACGGTAGTGCTCGTACAGCGGGCGCATTTCGTAGGCCGAACCGGCGGCGTTGATACTGTGAATCAGCAGCAGCGGTTCGCCCTGGCCCGCCGTGTAGTAAGCCAGCCGCCCGGCCGGGGTCAGTAGCTCGCGGCGCTCGCCCGAAACCGCGTTCGGCAGCATCATGGAATGATCGATAAACTGCTTGCTGTAGGCAATGCCAGCCAGGGCCGCGGCCAGTGGCAGCCCAAGCAGCGTGCGCATCAGTGAGCGCTTTCTGGGCTTCGATTGAAACTTCATAGTCATATTCCTCGTCTATGTGGTACAGCGTGACAATTATTCCACAATATTTTACTATTACGAGCGCCAACGTGTTGCGGATGTAGAGGAGCGTGGAGATGGAGGAAAGTAATCGCCTCACTGAACGTCGGCTGTTGATTGAAGAATATCAGGCACTGCTTGCGAACTGGCGTTTTGTGCTGCGCACGCTGCTCGGCACACAGCTCGCATTGCCGCCCGAGCAAGTATCTAACGATGTGGCGCTTGGCGTCGCGCGGGCGCGTCAGGAAATCAGCACAATAAAAGATTATTTGCGGGTGCTGGGTGCGCCCGCAGACGACCAGTATGGTGATGTTGATATTCCCGATTTGAGCGAAGTGCAACACCAATTCGGGTTATTGCGGAACTATCGCCGCACCCTTAGCCAGCTTCAAGTCCAGCGGCTGCAGTTTGCCAGCCAGGGAACGCCGCCGCATATTGCCCACGGCATTGCCGAGGCGCGGGCAGCTATTGCTCAGATCGAAGCGCAGCTACGGCAGTGGGGGCTGCCGCTCGGCGATTGTGTAGACGAATAGACGATTGGCACCGCTTATATTCCGGGAGGGTTCATAACCTTCCCGGACTATTTTTGGTCGCGAAACACTGGCCTGCGCCCGGAGTATGATAGAATACGGCGCGGAGAAGCCATATGAAAGAGCGATACCCATGGTACCTACTGAACTCTACCGGCTGCTACAGTGCCCCACCTGCGGCTCGCGCGACCTGGTGGTTACAGCGGCGGGCGTGCATTGCGCCAGGTGTCATACCGATTACCCCAACCACGGCGGCTACCTTGATTTAATGCCGCGCGCCGTTGAATTTGGCTATGTGTCGAAGTATGTAGCCGAAGAAGCCGAGCTTTCCGAAGAGCTTGATTATCGTGAGCTGGCGCCGCCGCTACTGGCGGCGGGGGTACGCAACCGCGCGCTGGTGCGCCTGCTCGATTTGCAGCCCGGCGACATTGTGCTCGACAATGGCTGCGGTACGGCTAAGCACGCCGTATGGAACGCCGACCTCGTGCGCCTGATGGTCGGCTCCGACCCGGCCACGATGTTCGCCGACGCGGCGGTGGAGCAGGTGGCGCTGGCCAAAGCCGACTCGCGGCGCATGCCCTTCGCCGATAATAGCTTCGATAAATCATTTTCGATCGACGTGCTCGAACATTTCCCGCGCGACGTCATCGACGATTACCTGGCCGAAACCGCGCGCATCCTCCGCCCGGGCGGGCGCTTATTCGTGTTCTCGAACACCAGCGATCCTTCATCGCTTCAGCCGCTCACCGATGCCAGCCGCAAGCTCGGCCAGCTGTTTGTGCGCGCTGGCGTCTACGATTTCGAACGCCAGGCCCGCCGCAAATCCGATCATATTAAGGCGCTACGCACCTGGGATGACGTGCTCGACGCCATGCGGCAAGCGGGCCTGCGCCCGGTGAAAATCGTGTTCTGGAATAGCGTGTTCACCAGCTTCGTTGAGCATGTGCTGATGAAACTGGGCGAAGCGGTGTTGGGGCGGCAGAAAGCGCAGCAAGTCGCAACCGCTCGTGTCGCTGAGAACTCAGCCGCGCATACCGGCGAAGGCACCAACCGCGAAATTCGCGCCCGCCAGCGTATGCGCACCCGCCTTGAGCAGCGCGGCCCGACCTACTATGCGCTGATGGCAGTGACCCTGATGATGGAGCTTGATCTGTGGCTATTTGGCCGCCTGAAATCGGGCAGCTATTTCATTGTGGTCGAAAAGCCGTAACTGCATGTGAACCGGGAGAACTAGACGGACAAACTGTGGGAGCTATGCTATGCGCAGCGATAAAGGGACAACACCACGCCGACCACGCAGCCTTACCTTAGTGAGTATTCTGCTCATTCTGTACGGCCTGATGCTTATGGCAGTGGGTGGCCTTTTTACTGCTCTGGCAATCTGGCCGGAAGTACTTCGCCCCAATTACACAGAAGCCTATACAGTCTTGTCGCAGATTGGCGACCTCGATGTTGTCCTGATTGGCGGGCAGGTGCTCATCGGCATCATCATGCTGATTGGTGGGCTCGGTCTGTGGCGGGTGCGCGGCTGGGCCTGGCTAATGGCGATCATTGGGCTGGGGGTACATTTGCTCATCCTGTTGATTGACTATTGGCGCGGCGATCCGCTGTACTGGGCAATGTTGCTTTCGGCAATGCTCTGCTTTCTGCTGAACTTGCGCGAAGTGAAGCAAACTCTTGGGCTGATCGACGACCCGAACGACAACACGCGCCTGCAAGATACGTGGGAGGAGCCATCCACCGCCGGTGAGCAGCGCTCGTTGTTGACCCCCAGGAGCTAAAATTCCATGGATGATCAGATCAGCGCAGCCGATGTTGCGTTGCTACGGCGCTTCGAGCCAGTTGCGTATTTTACCCATGGCGAACAGTTCTTCCCGATGGATGCCGAGCGTTATATTGCTTGGTGTGCGCTCTGTGTGAAGCGCCCGAACGAGCCAGCCCGGGTGTTGGTGCCGCGCGGCAAACTTACGGTAGCGAAACTGACGCAACCCTGGCCAGATGTACCTGGCTCGATCTACTACCTGCACTTTGTAGATCCACTGCCACCGCGCGAAATTCAACAGTTCTACCAGAACTCAACGCTCCGCGACTTTCGGCGCGGGCGCGGGCGTTTGGCGCGCGTGGGCATTCTGTCGCGCCTGGGCGACATGGTGTTTTCGGTGTCGTTGCTGCTGCGTGGCCGGGTGCCGGGCGGCGCGGCGGCGGCGGCGGCGCTGCAATACCAGGCACTGCCCGAGGCTGAGCGAGAGTTTTGCTATTATGGCCGGGTCATACGTGAGCATGGCTATATTGTGCTGCAATACTGGTATTTCTACGCCTTCAACGACTGGCGCTCCTCGTTCAATGGTGTCAACGACCACGAGAGCGATTGGGAGCCAGTGATGATCTATTTGGTAGAAAACAAGGAAGGCAACATAGAACCAAGCTGGGTGGCATATTCTTCCCACGAATTTCACGGCGATGATATGCGCCGCAGGTGGGATGACCCCGATGTGCAGAAGGTTGGCGAACACCCGGTGGTGTTTGTCGCAGCAGGCGCACATGCAAACTACTTTTTCCCTGGCGAATACCTACCCACATCTGAAATACCGTTCAGCGCCCCGCTGATCAGTATCTGGCGGCGTGTGCGCACGTTCTGGCGCGAACGCCTGGGGCAAGGTGGCGACCCGATTGAGCTACGCGAAACCGGCGCAATCCGCATTCCATTTGTTGATTATGCGCGTGGCGATGGAATGCGGATTGGCCCTGGGCAGCCTCATGAATGGAAGATACGCCTCTTGCAAGCCACCGCCGACCAGCCTGCGCCGCCATGGGTCGATGGCTTTCGTGGGTTGTGGGGCTTGCATACTGGCGACCCGCTTGAGGGCGAAGATGCGCCCGCGCGCCCAAAATTCAACCGCGATGGCACCGTGAATAACCTGTGGTATAGCCCGGTGGGTTGGTGCGGGCTTGATAAGGTGCCGCCGCCTGGGCGCGCCCTCGATGCGCTGCTGGCGCAACGTAGCCGATTGCTCGATGAGCAGAGCGAGCTTACCGCGCAAATTGAAGCCAAAGTTGCCCTGGCTACTGGTCTTGAAGCCGAGCTCGAAACGATTCAGCGGCAGCCGCACTTACGGCAACGAATCCTTGAGCTACAGCGCAAAGCGCGTACTGTTGCAAGCGAGTGCAACCAGTTGCGCGCTCGCCGCGCGATGAACGAGCAATCGCTAGCGCAATTCCCGGCGAAGATTGCGCGCCTGGCGGCTGGCGATGTTGACGCCCCCCATGCGCATTTGCGTATGCCGCAGCTGCCCACCAGCCCTAATGATATTCGGCTGGGCAGTTTTGCCGAGGTGTGGAGCGCCTTGAGTGTTGGATTATTGCTTATCACCACCATTCTCATTGGACTGATCTCAAGCCAGTGGTGGGTTGGGTTGGTATCGATGCTAGGCATTTTTGCATTCCTCGAAGCGCTGTTTAAGCGGCGGGTTCAGAATTTCATTAGCAATTTTGTTGTGGGGCTGGCGCTGGTTACTATGCTGGTACTCGTGGTTAAGTTCTTTAAGCCGGTACTGGTGGTGCTGGCGCTGCTCACTGGCCTGCTGATCATCATTGATAACGCGCGCGAGCTACGCTCGTCGTGAGCGAAGAGAACTATATGCGCCCATTGTATGTTTCGCCTACCGGGCGGGGCGGCGTTGATTTTGGTATCCAGAACATTTTGCGCGCGGTGCGCCGTGCCGGTATGCCCGGTGCCGAGCTGCTCCGTTTGCGCGAGCTGTATAATTTTGCGCCGTTCCTCATTCAGCGTGGGCTGCCGCCGCGCTGGTATGCGGGATTCGATATTATCCAGGGGCGCTCGCGGGTTGCATTTGCGCTACGTGCGCCGGGCCGCCCACTCGTCACCACCGTTCATCATCTCACCACCGATCCTGAGCTTCAGCCGTATAGCTCGCTTCAGCAGCGCATCTTTTACCGCCTGGTGGAAAGCCGCTACGATGGCTGGTCGATCCGCGCCGCCGACGCGGTAGTGTGCGTATCGCGCTATACCCAGCGCCAGGTCGAAGCGACGTATGGCCGCCGCGACACGGTGCTGATTTATGATGGCATGGATACCGAGGTATTCGTACCGCCGCCGGGGATGGCTCGTCGCGACGATGGACTGCCACCGCGCCCTGAGCGCATTCGCCTGCTGTTCATTGGCAACCGCACCCGCCGCAAAGGCTTCGACCTTTTGTCGAAGATTATGGATGCGCTGCCCGATGAGTATGTGCTGTACTACAATGGCGGCTTTCAGGATACCGGCGCGCTCCCGACGCACCCGCGCATGGTGAATATTGGCCTGCCCGATCGCGCTGGCCTGGTGGCGGCCTACCAAAGCTGCGATATTATGCTCTTCCCCTCGCGCCTCGAAGGCTTTGGTATTGCGCCTGCCGAAGCAATGCTGTGCGGTCGCCCGGTCGTCACGACCGACATCTCGGCACTGCCCGAAGTGGTTGACGACGGCGAGAATGGCTTCCTCTGCCCACGCAACGATGTAGCCGCCTATGCTGCCGCCGTGCGCCGCCTGGGCGAAGACGCGATGCTGCGGCGGCGCTTTGGCGAACACGGCCGCGAAAAAATTGTGCGCTCATTTGGCTACGAACAGCTTGGGCAGGGCTTTGCGACGCTGTATCGTCGGCTGGTGGGGTAGCTTAGAATGTCCTTATACTGGGCTGGCGGCGTGTACTACTCCCGCCTGCGAGCGGTACCACGCTAGCGTTGCCCGAATGGCATCGCGTAGCGGCGTAATGCGCGTACTAAGTGCCTGCTGCGCTTTGATTGGCATAGCTTATGCGCTACAATACCGTGATTTTTGCAGCCCGTAGAGGAGGGTACCCATGCTGCCATTAGGCGACGACAATAGTAGGCGGCGCACGCTACCGGTTGTGACATATGCGCTGATCGCGGTGAATGTACTGGTGTTTATGCTGTTCGAATTACCGAACCCAAACCTGGATGAATTCATCACGCAATGGGGGACGGTGCCTGCCGAAATTATGGCCGGGCGTGGCCTGATTACACTGATCACCTCAATGTTTCTGCATGGCGGCTGGGCGCACTTGCTGGGTAATATGCTGTTTCTCTGGATCTTTGGCGACAATGTTGAAGATGCGTTTGGGCATGGCCTCTACACGGCGTTTTACTTTGTTGCTGGCCTTGCCGCTAGTATGGCCCAGGTGTTGCTCAGCCCCACCTCAACTATCCCCGGTGTTGGTGCGAGTGGCGCGATTTCGGGCGTGCTGGCAGCCTACATCGTGATGTTCGGCTCGAACCGAGTGCGCGTGCTGATCGGCGGCATGCTCACAACGGTGCCCGCCTATGTGATGATCGGCCTGTGGATCGTGCTGCAATTCGTGAATGGCTTTGCGAGTATTGCGAATACTGCGCAGACCGGCGGCGTGGCTTATGGCGCGCATGTTGGTGGCTTTTTCGCTGGTCTGGTGCTCACTTTTCTACTGCGTGGTGTTGTGCGCCCACAGCTCACCGCTGGCGCGCGCCGCTCGCAAATACGCTAGCTGCACTGCAGGTAATGAAAAAAGTGTTATGTTCAGGCCATACCGAATTCGCGAGGCGCTGCGTTCGTATAGATAGAACAGTGATGCAGCGGCAATTACATTGAGCACCAGCAACTCCGCTTGATTTCGTCTGGTGAATTGCATTGAAGCCGCGCTAAATTATTGTGAGGCTGCCCGCAAAGGGCAGCCTTTTTTGTGCGTGGGCTGCGCTTACCCGAGCAAAACCAGCCTATTTATTTGAACATATGTGCTATAATTTACATGCGTTATGCGATGAACCACAGAGCAAGGGCTTTCGCTTGTGGCTGCAAGGACAAGGAATTGCTTTCTTTTTGTGCGCCACTGTTGGCACTCCGCCCCAACAGTGGCGCACCGTCATCGTAACGTACCGCTCTACCGAACGTGAAAAAGCCGACCGCGTAACGCGCGTCATGTATTAGAATTTTTCGCTTACCCGAGCGGCACATCACCAAGAACAACAAAAGAACCAGCCGTCGCATGCACCGACCCTCCAAGCGAAAATCCTATTCATAACGCACGCAGCATGCATTCTATGGTAGACTACAGCTATGTGCGCTTCGGCGCGCTCGCCCGACACTGATAGCCTAATGTATCCATACGATTATCGCCCGCGAGGAAGTTTGCTGCGCCCACTCCTGATCGCGCTCGCCGCGATCGGTGTTTTGTTGTTTGTGTTTCTTTCGCCCCAGCCGCAGGTACTTTCACGCTGGGCTGGCGCGCAGGCTGCCTTCCGCGTTCAGCAAGTGGCAACCGTGGTGAGCGCCGTCACCGGGCCGCGCGCTCCGGGGGCACCCGGCATTGTTGGCGAGGCCGTACCGCAAACGGTAGGCTTTGATCGCTATAATCAGGCGAGTCAGCTCGTCGATAGCGCGGCAAATGGGCAGGTAAGCTACTATCGCCGCAGCTTGCCGAGCGGAGCAACCCTGGCTTATTTCACCGTACAACTGGGGCCGGGTGTACATATTCAGGTGATCAATGCGGATGGTGCAACCCCCGGCAGCGATGCGAGTGGCGATACAGTTTGGACGGATGGGCAGCCACATCTGGCGACGGTTACCGAGATGGTTCAAGCCCCCTACGCACTCCACAATGGGCAGCCGCCAATCGCAGCGATGGCGTTTGGCTTCCACGGTGCCACACGAACTTCAGATGAGGGCACTGTAGTGATTAACGGCACCCGGCACCGTGTGAATCCTGGACGGGCGGCGCTGTGCATTACCGCCAATGGCGAGGCCCGCCTGGGTTTGTTTGACATAAATGCCATAAACGAGTGCGCGCAGGCCAATGGTGCTGGCCCAATGATTTTACTGCAAGGAAAAGTCGCTACACCCGCTGTCTCTGAAGCTACCGATGTGTTTGTGCCATTTAACCCCTTGAACGAGGATTTTGCGCTACTCGACTGGCGGAAAAAGATATATACAGGCACCTACCCGAAAACGGCGATCGGTGTTGGCGCGAACGAGCGCGGGGCATTTCTTGTATTTGCTACCTCCTACGGCGCTACCGGAGTAGAGCTTGCCGGGCAGCTCAAGGCGATGGGCTGTGTCGATGCCCTCGGCGGCGACGATGATACTTCAACCCAGGCGGTATGGCGCGGTACGCCCGTGCAAGCTGGTAGCCCGCGCGAAGTGCCCGATGCCCTGGCGATTTACGCCAGCCAGTAGCCATTAGCTCACATATGACTACAACATTTTCCAATGAGCAGATTCTGGCCTTAGCCCCCGATGCGAGTGCGGCTAAAGCCGGTGAGGCAATGGCTAGCCCGCGCAAATGGCTCAGCCTGGGCTGCTCGCCTACCGCACTGTGGGGCGAGTGCCAGGGCAGTGCGCGCGACCCCTATCGCACGCAGATCGACTTGCGCGGGCCGGCCTTTCGGTGTAGCTGCCCCAGTCGCAAGCTGCCCTGTAAGCATAGCCTGGGTCTGTTCCTCCTGTTTGCCCGTGCTGCCGAGCGCTTCGATACTGCCGCACCGCCCGATTGGGCCGCCGAGTGGCTTGCCAGGCGCGATGCCCAGGCACAGAAAGCAGCTGCTACACCGCCGACCCCACCCGAGGACGATGCTGAGGCAACCGCCCGCCGCGCAACTAGTCAGGCGCGTACTGCCGCCGCCCGCGAAACCAAAGTTGCCGCAGGTATCGAAGAATTGTCGCGCTGGCTGCGCGATCTGGTACGACGCGGCCTGGCCCAGGCCCAGAGCCAGCCCGCGAGTTTCTGGAACACGATGGCCGCGCGTTTAATCGATGCCCAGGCACCAGGGCTGGCGCGCCGCGTGCGCGACCTGGCGACGGTGCCTGCGAGTGGTATGGGCTGGCAGGAGCGCATGCTCGCTCAGATCGGTCAGCTGCACCTGCTCTGCGCGAGCTACCCGCGTATCGCACAATTGCCCCTAGCTACGCAGGCCGATATTCGTACAGCGATTGGCTGGCCCCAGCGCGAGGCCGACCTTGCCACCGAGCCGGGGATGCGCGATTATTGGCTCGTGCTGGGCCAGCGCGTTGAGGAAGAGGAACAGATGCGCACGCAGCGCACCTGGCTGTGGGGCCAGCGCAGCGCGCAGCCAGCACTCGTACTCAATTTTGCGATGTTTAATCAGCCATTGGATCGCAGCCTGCTGCCGGGTTCCGCGCTCGATGCTGAGCTTGTATTTTTTCCTTCGGCTGTGCCATTGCGCGCAGTTGTGCGCGAGCGGCTGGGGCCAGCCGGTGGCCTGGGCGATTTCCCTGGTGAGCCATACTGCGCCGATGCACTGGCGCGCTACGCGACAGCGCTAGCCCAGCATCCCTGGCTTGAGCGCAGCTTGGTTGCCCTGAGCGCAGGTATACCCGCATACCAGGCGGGCAGCTGGTGGCTACGCGACCAGGCTGGCGATGCGCTGCCACTTGCGCGCGGCTTTACACGTGGTTGGCAGCTGCTCGCACTGAGCGGCGGCGCGCCATTGGCGATCGCTGGGGAGTGGGATGGTACAGCCCTGCTACCGCTGAGCGCCTGGGCCGATGGCGAGTTTTACGTATTGTGAATGGTGTAGCGACATGCACGATGTGTGGGATACATTAGTAACAACCGCCGTGCTTGGTACCGAGCGGCGCGCCTTTACCCTGAGTGGTGCTGATACGCAGGTTGATTTCCTGCTGCAGAAGATTGACATAAAAGATGTAGTTGGCGCATTGCTTGATGCGGCAGCGCTGCTAGCGCACTATCGCGCCGCTGGGCAAATGCCTGCACAGCCCACCGCCGCCGCGCTGGCCGCACCAGCACCCGCTCATGATCTGCCACTCTGCCCGGCGCGCGCCCTGCCGCACCTAGTTGCGATGTTGGGCGGTAGCCAGCGTGCGCTGCTCCCCGAATGGCTGGCGGCGCTGGTAGCGCGCGGTTGGCGCGTACCACCAGCGGCCTTACCCGATCTCCTTGAGCTTGGGCATCAGAATGCGGCACTACGCCCAGCGCTGCTGCCTGCGATCGGTGCGCGCGGCCGCTGGCTGGCAAGCCAAAACCCCGAATGGGCCTACGCTGCCGCGCTGCCCGAAGTGACTACGTTCGATGAGGCCGCGCTGGCAAATGCCTGGAATACTGGCACGCGTAGCACGCGCCTGGCCTTACTGGCTAATCTGCGCGCCAGGGTGCCTGATATTGCGCGCGAGTTAATGGCGCGCGATTGGGCCAGCGAAAAGGCCGAAGACCGCGCCGCACTGCTGGCCGCGCTTGAAACTGGCCTTAGCCAGGCCGATGAGTCATTTCTGGAACACGCGCTCGACGACCGCAGTAAAGAGGTACGCCGCACTGCTTCCCGTCTGCTCGCGCGGTTGCCCGAATCGCGGCTGGCTGCCCGCATGGCCGAGCGCGCGCAAATGCTGCTTACGCTCACTACCGAACGGTCAGGCTTTCGTGGCCGCAAGCAGCAAACCCACTTGCACGCCGCGCCGCCCGCTCAGTGCGATGCAGCGATGCAGCGCGATGGCATCGAACCGCAGCCGCCAGCTTTACGCGCCAAGCTGGGCGAGCGCGCCTGGTGGTTGCAGCAAATTCTCGCCGCAGTTCCGCCCACACACTGGAGTGCGGCATGGGAGCGCAGCCCACAGGCGTTGATTGCGCTCGCCGAGCAGAGTGAGTGGAAGGATGGTATTCTCGAAGGTTGGCAGGCGGCGGCGCTAGCCACCCACGATGCGGATTGGGCCGAAGCACTGGTACGCTATCGCCCAGCCAATAGCGAACTTATGGGTTTGATTCCAGCTGAACGCCAGGAAGTACTATTACTTGACCTATTGCGCGGCGATTGTATGCCGCTGCATAAACATCCGGTGCTCGACCTCTTGCGCGCAACAAGCCATACCTGGAGCACCACACTCACACAGGCGGTCTTCCGCACGCTGTACCGCCATATGCGCACCTGGCGCGATAGCTACGATTACCAGCTGCGCGGCGCGCTCACCGACGAGTTCGCCCGGCGCGTGCCGCCCACACTACTGCCCGAAATCGCTGCGGGCTGGCCCGATGAGCCGAATATCCGCGAGCGCTGGCAGGGCGTGATCGATAAACTGATGATTACGCTTCAATTCCGCTATGACATGCTCCGCGCGCTACAGTTGTAAAACCGGTCAGATCGTGCCCTTGAGGTAGCAAGCGCTGTAGTCGTAGACTTATCTAACGGGTTTATGCCTTAGGTTCAGCTACTATTGGCCTGGGAATAACAGGGGCCTGGCCGCGTTTATACACCATAAGTGTGCGTTTGAAGGTAATCACTACCGTGCCATCTTGATTGTAGCCGGTCGTTTGCACGGTGATAATTCCTACATTCGGGCGCGAGCGCGACTCGCGGGTGGCGAGCACTTCGGAATAGGAATAGATTGTATCGCCCTCGAATACGGGCGCGGGCAAGCGCACATCATCCCAGCCCAGATTTGCCATCACATTCTGCGACACATCGGTCACACTTTGCCCAGTGACCAGCGCCAGCGTAAAGGTTGAATCGACCAGCGGGCGGCCAAATTCGGTTTGCGCTGCATAGTGATGGTCGAAATGCACTGGCGCGGTATTCTGCGTCAGCAGCGTAAACCAGATATTATCGGTAGTGGTAACCGTGCGCCCCAGTGGATGCTGATACACATCGCCGATCACAAAATCCTCAAAGAACCGCCCATTCCATCCCGGCTTCACACTCATGGATTAGCCTCCTCCTACGCGCATTTACCATTAGCTCAGGCGCGCCCAGCTTGCCAGCGCCTGAATTTCGCGCGGGCCGGTGCGGCAGCAGCCACCGATCAGCCGTGCGCCGTGCGTATACCATCCGCGTGCCAGGTCGGCAAAATTCTGGGCCGCGCTATCTCCCACCCAGCACTGCGCTTCGGGCTGGTAGGTCTCGCCCGAATTTGGGTACACAACGATTGGCTTGCTCGTCGCGCCCGCCAGTGCATCAATCAGCTTGGCGATGAACTGTGGGGCGGTGCAATTTACGCCAATGGCGGCAATTTGTGGGAACTGATCGAGCCAGGCTGCACATTCGGCCAGAAGCTCGCCGTGTGAGGTATGTGCCCCATCGCGCGCGCTAAAGCTGATCCAGGCACACTGATCAGGAAATTCGGCTAATAGCCGCGCCAACGCCCGCGCTTCGGCCATACACGGTATTGTTTCGCACGCAAACAGATCGGCCCCGGCTGCGGCGAGCACGGCCATTCGCGGGCGGTGAAAATCCATGAGCGCTGCTTCATCCAAACCGTAGTCGCCGCGATATTCCGAGCCATCGGCTAAACCTGCGCCATACGGGCCAATCGACGCGGCAACTAGCGGGTGTGGCCGTCCCACCCGATTGGCAGGCACCGCCCAGAAGGCATCACGCGCTGCTAGGGCTAGCTCAACGGCGCGGCACATTAGCTGCGCTGAAGCCTGTTCATCCAGGCCGCGCCGCGCAAAGCCAGCAAATGTCGCCTGGTAGGTAGCGGTAATCGCGCAATCGGCCCCCGCCGCGAAGTAATCGGTATGTACCTGCTGGATGAGTGCGGGGGCTTCGAGCAACACTTTGGCCGACCAGAGCGGATCGTGCAGATCGCAGCCGCGCGCTTCAAGCTCGGTCGCCAGCGCTCCGTCGAGCACAATCAGCGGGTATTCGCGCAACATATGGTCGATCGGGTTCATTGCTCATCCTCTGCGTGATGGTGGTGCTGCTGCCAGGTTTCGATCTGGCGCTGGGCCTCGCGGTAGCCCATTTCAATCATTTCGGGGTAAATATCGAAAGCTAAACGACCAAATGGGCGGTCGGGCATCTGGATGAGTAAATCGGCAAACTGGCGAAAGGATGCTGAGCGCACACGGTAGGCGCTGTTTACCTCAATCGTGCGCGTCAGGTTTTCGAGCAATGAGGGCGCGCGCGCAGGCCGCGCCAGCGGGTTGATCCGGTTCCACAGCTGCTGCCAGCCCGATACGCTTGGCCCAAATCGGTAATCACGCACTTTATCGGTCGGCGGTGCAACGTCGATGCCGATGACAGTGCCAGCCTCATAGCGTGTGCGCATAATATCAATTGGGAAATTATTCAAGATGCCGCCGTCCACTAGTACATCGCCATTGGCGTGTTGCACCGGGGCGAAAATCACCGGAATGGCGGTGCTGGCGCGCACTGCTGCCCAGAGCAGCCCATCTTCGTGAATGACTGGCTCGGCGCGGGTAAGGTTACTCGAAACACAGAAGAAGCGCTGCCACAAATCTTCAATCTGGGTTTCGCCAAATAAGGCGCGATATACTGCGGTGAGCTTACGGGTAGTGTTGAAGGCGGTAAATGGCAAAGTATAGTCGAGCAGCCGCCGCCCCGACGATAGCGCTGACGCCAGCTGGGTGAGTGCTTCGTACCCGCGCCCAGTAGCATAGAGCGCCCCGATCAGCGCGCCAATGCTTGTGCCGCCAATAAAATCGGCGTGCAGCCCGGCTTCTTCTAAAGCGTGTAGTGCGCCAATATGCGCCGAGCCGCGCGCCCCGCCACCGCTGAGCACAACCCCAAGCGCACGGCCAGTGAGGCGGCGGGCCAGGCGCGCCATGTCGCCGCTATGCCCCAGGCGAACATGGTGATAGGTGTGAACGTGGCGAGCTGCCAGCCAGGCACGGGTACCATTTGCCTGGGAAATTCCTGAAGGATAGAGCAAAATGAGTTCGGTGCGGGCACCCACGCCTGTCGCATTGGCGGCGCGCTCAAGCATGTTAGGGTTTGGATCATCTTCCGCATAGGCTACAAGCAGCAGCCGGTCGGCCTGTCGTAAGGCGCGGCGCGTCCATGCTGACCATTCAGGGTCAGTGTCGTAGACAATCTGGTGGTAGCGCGTTTCTTGGTCGCCCAGCCAACCCACCAGCGCGCTATTCTCTGCATCGTCGTCGGGCAGTTGCGACACGCCATCGCGGCCATACAGGGCATTAATGCGCGCGCTGCTCAGGTACAAGGTTGGCCCAAACACGCCGAGCGCTGTGGTGAGCTGTTGGGCAAATGTGTCAGGCGGTGGACGGCGGCTGGCGGGCAGGAGCACAAAGGCGCTTGCCGCACCGGGCATAATGGGCGGGAGGTGTGTCCGAGCACGCTGCACAATCACACCCGCGATTTGCATCATTGCGCGCGGGTAGCGCTGTAATACACGCTCGAATAGCGCTTGTGAAAGGCGCACCAGGTTGCTATCGCGCACGGCATACACGGTGGCCGAACGTGGTTCGCCAGTGATGAGCGCAAACTCGCCAACATACTCGCCGCGGCCCACTTCGCGCAAAATGCGTTGGCCCTGCACGACCCGTAGGCGACCGCTCGCCACAATATACAATGCATCGCCTGGCGCACCTTCGGCAAATAATTGGCTGCGCGCCGGTAGCTCAATCAGATCAAGTTCAGCAATAAGCGCGGCACGAGTCGGGGTATCTAGCTCGCGAAAGAGTTCGTGCGTAGCGATTTGGGCCGCCAATTGTGCTGTCAGGGGGTGTGTGCGATATTCGGCCATAGCCTGCTGGTCATTCTATACTGAAAGAGAGCAGGCGCACATTATAGGCGAAAAGCGGTATCGGCAACATCCTTTCTTGGGCCGATCTTCTGCGCCTACTTCGCGTGCATGTACCAATAGGCCCGCGCACACATACAGTGCGGGCCTATTGAAGAGCAGCAGATGCTGCCAATGTCAGTGTGTTATGGGCTACGTAGGTGATGGTTGCAGCTTAACGCGGCGGAATATCACTGATCGTTGGCTCCGCTGGCGCCTCGGCATCAGCGACGCCAATATGGCGTCGCACGATCAGGCGAAACAGATCGCTTTCGGTGATAATGCCTACAATTTGCCCATTTTCTACCACGGGCACGCCGCCGATCCGGTAATCGAGCAGAAGCTGCGCTACCTGCATCACCGGCATGTCAGGCGTGGCAAATTGTACACTGCGTGTCATAAATTCGCGTAGGGGCAGATCGGCGATGCGATGGTAAAGGTTATAATCGCGCACATCGCTGACATGCGAGTCGGAAATGCGATTGATATCGCCTTCGGTTACGATACCAACCAGCTCGCCACTTGCACCAACAACCGGCATACGCCGAACACCACATTCTTGTAGCTTTCGCCGCGCTTCGGGGAGGCACATGGTGTCCGGTGCCACAATGACGGGGCTAGTCATCCAATCGCGCACGGCATCCATGGGGCGTTCTCCCTCTGTGTTTCGATCGAATGCAATAGATGTGTAAGCTGCGTTTGGTACGTGGGCGAGCATGACCCCGCCCACGATATATTGCACGGCTCAACCGGGCTTAATCAGCACCTTCCGGCTCCTGGGGGCGCGGCTGCGAGAGAATATATTCATATGCACTGGCGGCGGCACGTGCGCCATCGCCAAGCGCAATCAGGATATTCTCACCAAAGGCGGTTGTTACATCGCCTGCAGCAAATAGGCCTGGCTGGGTGGTGGCATTGTGGGTATCGACGCGCACAAAGCCATCGCCGTCAACCTGTGCAAGCTGACGCGCAATACCGCTATTGGGGAGTAACCCGACATCGGCAAATACGGCAGCAACGCGCAGATACGATTCTTCGCCTTCGTGCTCAACTTTCACATACTCAACACTATCGCGGCCAGCAATTTCGCGCACGCGGTAACCCTGCATTACCTGCACATTGGGCAAGCTACTTACCATGCGCGCCAGCGGCGATGTGAGATTGGTTGCATCAAGAGCGATCAGGTAAATCTGTGCGGCGCTGCGTGCTAGTTCGATCACGCCACGCAGTGCTCGCCGGGTTGTCCCTATCACAGCGACGCTCTTACCTTCCACCAATTGTGCGTGAGTTGTGATTGAATAGCCAATGCCATGATTAAGCAGCGCGCGTGCCCCTGGGACATCCAGGGTCAGTGGTGCCGCCCCGGTAGCCAGGATGACGGTAGTGGCTTTAATCGCCCCATGGCGCTGCGTTTCGACATAAAAAAGGCCAGCCCGCTTTGTCAGGGCAATAACCCGGTCGCGGAGTATACTGTTCGGGTGGGATGTTACGCGCCGCTCGAAAAGCTGCACCGCCTCAGCACCAGCTATGTATTCATCGCCCGCCTGCCCCTGTAGGTGCTGCTGTGTCCCTGCTTTTCCGCCAACATCTTCATAAATCATCACGGCATCGAGCTGCTTGCTCAGCGCAAAAAGTGCTGCAGCAACACCAGCAGCCCCACTGCCGATAATAACAATATCGCGCATTGTCGTGCTCCTCATCAACGATCAGTTCTACGCCATTCTACAGTATACCAGTGCTACTGGTTGGCAACGAAAACAGGCTTCAACCCCGAGTTATGAAAGCACAATGAAGCACTGTGCTATACTACCATACTATCAACGCCGCGAATACTCACATACTGTAGGCGAAGGAGGAGCTATGCCGCGCCCAAATAGCACGGGGAAGGTGGGTTTGGTTGGCACTGGTATGGTCGGTGCTTCGTTTGCATATGCGCTCATGCAGCGTGGTCTGGCGAATGAGCTCGTACTGGTTGATCTTGACACGGCCCGCGCCGAGGGCGAAGCCATGGATCTGAATCATGGCCTGCCATTCGTGCGGCCGATGCGCATGTACGCGGGAACTTACGAGCAGTTAGCTGGTGCCGAGGTTGTGGTTATTACTGCTGGCGCGAACCAGCGCCCTGGGGAAACTCGCCTGGATCTGTTGCAGCGCAATGCCGCAGTATTCCGCCAGATTGTACCGCAGGTAGTAGCTGCCGCACCCGATAGCATTATTATTATTGCCACCAACCCGGTCGATATTCTTACCACAATCTCCGACCAGATCGCTGGCCTGGCACCGGGGCGTGTGATTGGGTCAGGAACTATTCTCGATACCGCACGCTTTCGCTATATGCTCGGCGAATACTATAATGTTGATCCGCGCAGCGTTCATGCGTATATTGTTGGCGAGCACGGCGATAGCGAACTGGCATTATGGAGCCTGGCAAATATTGCTGGCGTGCGCTTGCACGATTTTGTTGGGGCCAATGGGCGGGGGTACGATGAAGCTGCGCTACACGATATTTTTGAGCAGACCCGTACCGCAGCATACGAGATCATCAAACGTAAAAAGGCCACCTACTATGCGATTGGCCTGGGGCTACTCACTATTGTCGAAGCAGTATTGCGCGACCAGAATACCGTGCTGACGGTGTGCAGCCCGTTGCAGGGGCAATACGGGGTTGATGGTATTGCTATTAGCCTGCCAACGATTGTTGGGCGTAATGGCATTGAAGAAGTATTAAATCTGCCAATTAGTGAAGAAGAGGCTAAGGCATTTCAGCAATCGGCGCAGACCCTCAAGGAGCGCCTGGCACAACTATAACGCCTAACGCGCTGTCTGGCGTAGGCGCTACGAATGTGTCGTATATCGCCAGTTATCGTTACTGCCAGTGAATTGTACTTTGCGTTGTATGCAGCACCGTACCGCGCCGACTGAGTAACAACCGAACCGAGCAGCGTAGCGGGCAGTCGGCAACTGGGCATTTTCCAACGGCGGCTATTGCGGGTGCAACTCCATGCGGGCACGCCTGTAGGCAGCACTCAGCAGTCACCGAATAGCGCGGCGCTTCAGGCGGGCCATCGAGGTTGCGCAGCTGTAAACGCGCCCCGGCCATTTCGGGCATATGCTGGTTGAGGTACGCCTGTGCGATTTTCAACAGTGGGTGTTGGCGTCTTCTGCGAGCCATAGTATACCCCTTTCTGTGTGACATTATTAGCAAAGTATCGCACAGTTGTGGGAATTATCACGAATATAAACCACAACAGTAGGTTGAGGTGTGATAACATGGCAAGAATGCGGTGGTCTACTAGTCATACTCGCCCATATACATTGCGGCAACGGCGGCGTGGCCGGGAACGCATACAAGCGCTTGAGCAGCAGGTTGCCGAGCTACGGGCGCAGTTAGCAACGCAGTGGGTGCAAGCCCAACCAACGCCTGGAACGCGGCTCGACACATTGCTTACGCTATGCTCGGCACTATTAGTAACGCACGATTTGCCTGCTATATTACAGCTGGTTGTACAGCAGGCTAAAGCGCTGTTTGTAGGCGCGAGCGGCGTGTTATTATTTCTTAGTGATACTACTGGGCAGATGCTTGAACTCCGCGCTACAAGCGCTGGCACCCTACCGCCAATGCGGGTGTACCCAGGGCAGTCGACGGCGGGGCGGGCATTTTTGGCCCCGCGCGCCATGCTTATGGCTGGCCCTGAGCTAGCGCTGGCGCTTGATGAGCAGCAGCCAGCCCAGTATGCTGAGCTAAGTAATCTTTTGACTCACTGGCCCCCTGTAAGTGCATTGCTCGCGCCTTTACGGCTCGAATCGCAGCGCTTAGGATCGCTGGTGATTTATGGCGGAAGCCGCGCCCAGCCGTTTGTTCCGCGCGATCTTCCCTTTGTTCAGGCCCTCGCTGATATGGTGGCAATCGCTATTGTCGATGTCGAAGAACGTAATCGCACTACACAGCTAGCATCGCAGCTGACCCAAACGCAAACCAACTATGCCGAAATACAAGCCCGGCTCGATACTGCACAGGCACAATTGCTGCAAAGCGCCAAACTTGCTGCCGTAGGCGAGCTTGCCGCTTCAGTCGCACATGAAATTAATAACCCACTGTATGCGGCACGTAATAGCCTGTATGTAGTTGAGCAAGATCTTGCTGCCGATGCCCCCGAACGCGCATTTATTGCGGTGGCGCAGGCCGAGCTTGGTCGCATCGCGCGCATCATCACCCGCATGCGCGATTTCTATCGCCCTACGCGCACCGAGCTTGAGCCAACCTGCCTGAACGAAGTGCTGCGTGCAACCATTGAGCTGGTTCACACCCACTTACGCCACGGGCATGTCACTATTCAGCACGAGCTTGATGCACAGCTGCCGCAAATTGTGGCCCATGCCGACCAGCTGCGTCAGGTATTCCTCAACCTGATGTTGAATGCCTGTGACGCTATGCCAACTGGCGGGGTACTTACCATACGGAGTACGAACGAGCCGGGAGATGCGTCTGCGGCGAGCATCGTTGCAATTCAGATTAGTGATACAGGCAGCGGAATTGACCCAGAGCATTTGCCCCACATTTTCGAACCTTTTTACACCACAAAGGCCCAGGGTACTGGCCTTGGCCTGGCGATTAGCGCGCATATCATTAATCAGCATGGCGGCTGTATCGCTGTGGCAAGCACGCTCGGCCAGGGCAGTACCTTCACAATTCATCTGCCATTTACTCCGCCACCTACTGTGGTGCTCAGTATGTACTCAACTCTGAGCTGAGTTGCAGAATCACCACAAATTGTTGTCAACTCTTTTCCTCGCTTGCACCACTTCTTGGTAGCATACAGGATAGCTTAAAGGCGCTCTAAAACGATAGCTTTATGCGCTGTCTGGTCGTTACTGCGCTGATTCTTTCGCCTAAGCCCCTTCCTTGTCGCGTCCAATATTAAGAAAGTAGTATCGCTCATGCATACATCACACATCTTAATTGTTGACAACGACCCCATGGCTGCGCTTGTAACGCAGCATGGCTTACAGCGAATGCTCAATCAAACAGCAGCCATTGAGATCGCGCCCTCACCAGATGTAGCCCAAGACCGCTGCCAGCACGAACAGATTGATCTGTTAATTATTGATCCTAGCTCAGAGAGCAGCGCAGAGACGGCGCTGCTGAAAGAGATACATCGCACGCATCCTGAAATTGCTGTGATGGTGCTAACCGCCTATGACACGCCTCGCCTGCGCAGCCAGATGCGGTCGCTGGGAGTGCAGTATTATCTGGCTAAACCAGTTGAATTGCACGATCTTGGTGAGTCGGTGCGCCTGGTGGTATCGAGCCGCGCCCATTCTTCACCAAACGTTTGACACGATTTCCGACGAATGATACGATCGGGGGCGTGTGACGGCCATTCTGTGCCGTTGCGCAACGATACTGGTATTTCGCAGCAGTAGGAGCCAGCATGACTCAGGCCGCTCAAATATTGATTGTTGATGATGAGGCTTCCATTCGCCTGACCTTGGGCGCGCTCTTGAAGCGCGCTGGTTATGAGGTAACACCCGCGGAAAATGGTGCAGAGGCGGTTGCATTGCTCGAACGCCAGCTGTTCGATTTAATGTTGGTCGATCTCAAAATGCCGGGTATGGATGGGATGCAGGTGGTGGCGGCGGCCCGAAAACGCCAACCCGATGTCGCAATTATTGTGCTTACCGGGCATGGCTCGCTCGATACCGCAGTAGAGGGGTTGCACCAGGGCGTATTCGACTACCTCTTGAAGACGACCGAACCATCCTATGTGATTGAACGGGTTAAAGCTGGCCTTGCCGCACGCAGCCAGCGGCTACGCGAGCGCACTCTGCTTGATGTTGTGGGGGCAGCGGTACAAGAGCTGCGCGGAACACCTGCGGCTGGCACCAATGATACGAGCGGGCCAAACGAGCGCGCGATTACGGTGGGCGCGCTTCATCTCGATACCTGGCGGCAAGAGGCTACACTAGGCGGGCGAACCCTCGCGCTGACGCCAACGGAATTTCGTGTGCTTCTGTGTCTGGCCGAGCATGCTGGCGCGATGTTGTCGTATGCGCACCTCGTGCGCTGCGCACAGGGCTACGAAACCGATGAGATGGAGGCGGGCGAGCTGATTAAGCCGCATATTCACCACCTGCGGCAGAAGCTCGAGCCTGATCCTTCAGCGCCGCGTTATATCCTCAATGTGCGTGGCAAAGGCTATTTGCTGTCGCCGGTTGGTGAGTGACAGGCGGTGGGGCTGTGCGGACTACAATCGTAGGCACTATGGTTGTGGATTAATTTGAAATGGGCGCACGCGCGGCCAGGCGTGGCGTACAAATAGCCCAATTGCAACAAGATATAGCACACCTGTCGCCAGTGGCAGCCAGCGAGCCAGCGTACTCAGCGCGGCGATGCTGGCTGCAATACTTTGTATCACCGCTAGCATAACCCCACTGTTCAGTGCCAGTGCCGAGATAATCACTGGGCGCTCATTGCCACGATTACCAAATGCGTCGAGCCGTGGCAGAATCCAGTAAGCGACCCCAAAAGCGAGCTGAACCGTCCAGCCCACCAGCAAGATATGAATATGCGCAGAGCGTAATGCCCATAGCCAGGGCAGCAGCGGCACGCCTTTGGTTGAAAGTACCAGGCCGCCAAAGCTATACCCAAGTGCCAGCCAGGCCAGCGCGATGCGTATCATCAGTTGGCTTAACCGCGGCACGGCATGCGCTCCTTCATCACTTCTTCCCTTTTACGCGCGGCCAGATCGCTACCACATACATCCAGATCGCGAAAACCTGGAGCAGCGCCGAAGGAACGAGCATTGTGCCATACCAGCTATCTGGCACCCACGTATGGAGCGGTTCGAAGATGACCCGTAGCCACAGGCCAGCATTAAGCGCCCCATAGGACAGCCATCCAAATTGCTCGTTGCCGCGCGGTCGTTCGCGCGAAAACGGCGGGAACATCCACAGCGATACCCCACAGATAAGTTGCGTGACCCAGCCTACCATGAGCAAATGGTAGAACACTGGCATAAGCGTGCTCAGGCGTCCATCAAACTCGAACGCCTGGTTCAGCAGTACAATCGCGCCCACCAGGAATGCAGCAAGCAAATTTGCGAGTGCGGTACGAATGAAGAAGCGGGCCTGAGTATACATAATTTATTGTGCTGTGCTCTCGAACACAATCTGAAATGGGCGGCCAATTGCACCTTCGGGGCAATACGTTTCGCAAATGTCGCAAAAGCTGCAATCGGCTGGGCGAGTAATGACGGCCTTCTCCGCTACGATTTCAACCGCATGGGTCGGGCAGCGTTGCTCGCACATGCCGCAGCCAGTGCATTTGTGCAGCATGATAATTGGCAACACCCAGTTATC
>JAFEAS010000122.1 GCA_018266315.1 Chloroflexi bacterium SZAS-1
TATTACCCTAGTTCAGCCAGCGCGTAGTTGGTCGATACTCCATACACTCAATCATAATTCGCAACCAGTGCATATTCCCACAATTGTCCTCTTCCCTACCAAGCAGATTCTTACGCAAAACCAGGAATTCCTACAAAAATATGGCTGTATACCACTCCTAAAACCTTTTTATCTTGATGATCTTTTTGAGATAATACGTCGTTTCATGAACCGCTATGATGGATGGCATCACTCCTCCTGTCAGAGAAAAATCTGACAGCAGCCACACAGATGTCTGACATTTTGAATAAACTTTATGCTCTACACTACCGGAGTACGATAGGCATTAAACTGCGAAGAACCAGAGTAGATAATGGGTATGGTATGGATTTCTTACTACATGGGAAAATAATTGCGATCTTAATCGCTGACGGCTTTGAACAGGTTGAACTTACCGAGCCCCAGCGCGCACTTGAGCAAGCCGGAGCACGGACGTTGATTGTTTCCCCAGCCAACAAAAAAGTGAAGGGCTGGAACCATACTACATGGGGCGATGAGTTTGAAGTAGATATCCCTCTTACGAAGGCTCAGGCCGAGGATTTTGATGCCCTGCTGCTGCCGGGCGCGGTGATGAACCCCGATACATTGCGTATAAACGCGCAGGCGCTCCAGTTTGTGCGCGACTTCTTCGACGCCGGTAAGCCGGTTGCGGCAATTTGCCATAGCCCTTGGATATTGATTGATGCTGGTGTGGTCGCGGGTCGTACCCTCACCTCATATCCATCCCTTCAGACTGATCTCAAGAATGCTGGTGCATACTGGGTTGACCAGGAAGTGGTAGTTGACCAGGGATTGATCACGAGCCGCAGTCCCGATGACCTCCTGGCCTTCAATCGCAAAATTATTGAGGAGTTTGCCAAAGGGCCGCCTACAGGTCAGTGAATCCACCCTGCGCGCCCCCTATACCTGTTACACTAAGAAAATATGTTTATCTGGCGGATGATTCGGCGGCTTTGCTACCACACCGTCCGCCAGATTTTCTCTTTCAAGATGCATTTTCACGATGCTGTTTGCGTGTTTCAGCTGCCTTTTTTGCCGCTACTGAACGCTTTTCATGAGTGTCCGCTACAGCCTCACCTTTGGGCGTTCCCTCGTGCGCTGAACGGGTATCAAGGTGCTTAGCTCGGCCAGAACCACTCTTTTTACCACCACCAGACATTTTGTTGACAGTAGCCCAGGCACGACTTTCCGCTTCATCTTCTGCGACGCCACGTTCCTCATAACTTGCCTCGATATGTTTGGCCTGGCGTTTTTGCTTATCGGTATACCTGGATTTGTCACCGCGTGGCATAGCTTCCTCCTTAGCGAACATGGTCTACAGCCGCGCTTACACCATGCTCTTTGGCACAATGGGCGCAGCAGTAGAAACGACCATCGGCCTCAATTCCATGACCAATAATCTGGCAGTCACAATGCACACAATGCGGTGCCAGCTTATGAATCGCACACTCAAAACTGTCAAAGACATGGCGCTGTCCATCCATCATCACTTCAAAGGCACGCTGATACTCATTACCACACACTTCGCATACAGCCATAGTAAATACCTCCTTCTTTCACCTACAGGTTGTATGCCACAAGTGTACTAGAGGATGCAGATGCTGCTGTCAGGGAAAAACCTGACATGCGCTATCGTAAAAACCGACAATGCGCGCCACATAAGTATAGTAGTGTTGTAGTACATACTGGCGCTGAAAGTGCGGGATGGGGCAAGAGGAGAGAGCTATGACTGCTTCACATACACTTATTGCGGTCATTGATACCGACATCTGGTTTCTCCAGATGATGGTCGAGGTTCTTGAGGATGCCGGGTATAAAGCGCTATCTCTGTATGAAGACGACTTGGTCGTAGAAATCTTACAACACTATAAGCCCAGGCTTGCAATTATTGATATCTCGATCGTTGAGCCAGACCGTGGTTGGAACTTACTTACCGCCTTGCGGCAAGCTCCAGATACAGCCACCATGCCCATTCTGGTCACTTCCACACTCAGCTCGCTTCTTGAACAGAACATGCCCTATCTACGGAGCCAAGGGTGGAGCACCCTCATTAAGCCCTTTGATATTAATACCCTGATCGAGAAAATTGGGCACTTCGTCCCGCCAACTTCTGGAATCGATACGCTTTCCTGGGCATCTGCCAATACGGTTTGCACTGAATAGAAGAATTGACCTGCTTCCCGCAGAGGCTTGGCACAGTATTGAATTATTCATCCTCTCCCTCCACGCCCACCACACCTAATGGCGTCGGCAGCCCATCAATACTGAGAAAGTTTTTCTCAGCGCGATATTCTTCGAGCGCTTCCGGGCTTTTTGCGGTGGCCCAATCGAGCAGCGTGCTGCGCTGGCCTACATAATCGTAGCGTGGTACCGCAAACCCGCACGAGGTCTGTACGCGCGTAATGTCGGCCACAATGATCTGGCGCACACCCGGGTAATCAACGAAAAGCGCACGCAGCTCGGCCCAATCGGCGTCGGTGGGCAGCACCGTGCGGCCCCGACCATACAGCCGCAGAATGCGCGGCGGCCCGGCAAAGGCGCAGAACATCAGCGTGATGCGGCCATTTTCGCGTAGGTGCGCCGAGGTCTCATTGCCACTGCCAGTTAGATCCAGGTATGCCACCTGCTCGGGCGAAAGAATGCGCAGGCAATCGAGGCCCTTGGGCGACAGGTTGACATGGCCTGCGGCGTCGAGCGGCGCGCTGCCAACAAAGAACATCTGCTGCTTTTCGATAAATGCGCGTAGCTCGGGCAGAATCGATGGGTACAGCTTGGCCATGGGTCTGCTCCTGTCGTCACTAATCTGCTACCATTACTACATCAAACGCGCGAACACCGCCGATTTGCCTGCATCACTACGGCAACTTCACCTCATCAAGCAGAAGCGCATCTGGCCCATCCAATGCCGGGTCTGCCGCAGCGGCACCCAGGGTCAGGCGCGGCCCATCAGGCGTGTATAGGCCAATAAACAGCCGGTAGTCCCCTGGCGGCGCATCGGCGGGCGTGGCAAGCGGTAGCTCAAGGTAGTGGTAACGCGTTGTATCAGCACCAGCCACCGGGTACGGCACATCGATCTGCGCGTAGCGCTTGCCCTCGGGGCCTATCAGGTGCGCAAACAGCATGGTGCCAGGCGGGATTGTTGCGCTTGGTTGCCACGCCAGCCGCCATATCATTGGCGTGCCGCGCGCCAGCTGCGCTGGCCGGTTGATGCCATACAGCGTCACACCCGTGCCAAATGCAACATCGCTGCGCTTCGTAATGGTTGGCGGGGCCTCGTAAATCCAGGCGTAAGGGACATCGTGGATTTTGATCACCGTGAGCGGCTCAACCTTACCATAGAATTGGTCGAACGGGGGCAATAGCCCGCCCTGTGCATCGTTCACATACACTACAACATAGCCGCTATGCTCGGGCATCTGCTCGGTTGGCGGGGTAAGCGACTGCGCGCCGGGGCGCATATAGGTTTGCAGCCCGACCTTTAGTGTGGTAACGGTGAGCACGCCGGTGATGTTCGGCTGTTTGTTCAGCCAATCGGCCACCAGGTTCATGCCTTCGCCCCAGCCGGTTTTGAACGCCCAGGCCCCCGCAGTGGCCCCGCCCAGCAGCTGATTATAGGCCACCATCTGGTAGGGCTGCCAGAACGCCACGTTCAGCGCAGCGGCCAGCGTTACTGCCCCCAGCGCCAGCGGCTGCCAGCGCTCGGCGCGCGCGCGCGGGCGCAGCACCAGGCCTAGCACCACCATACCCAACCACACCAGCCCTACCGCCGCCAGTATATCGAGCGCGGGGAACACCGGAACGATGTAGCGATTAAATTTCTTGGCAAAGAAGCCCATAGCAAGCGTAAACACAACCACAAACCAGGCCAGGCCAGCCAGGCTATGCCGCGCCGTTGGACTAAGCGGTAGACGCCGCCATGCCAGCGGTAGCGCGAGCACGCCTAAAAATGTGAGCGGCGTCAGACGCATCGCAATCGCCAGCGGGTAAAATGTAAAGCCAGGGGCGCGCATCGGGCGGCCAAGGTAGAAGTTCCCGAGCTGGTGCGGCTGGGTGCCTTCGGCAGTATACCCAATGCGTATCTGATCAATCGCTGCTAGCGGGGCTGCCCACAGCGCCGGCCAGATTAGTAATGCACTGGCGGCAACCAGCCCGGCCCACACCAGCCCGGCCCGAAATAAGGCACCATAGCGGCGCGGCTGCGGGCCATACCAGGTGGCGAACAGACCAATACTTCCCGCAAGCGGAATTAAAATCAGCCCTGGCGATTTCGTCGTCATTGCCAGCGCAGCAAACACCGCCGAGAGCAGCAGGTCGCGCCAGCGCTGGCTCATAAACCAGTAGCGGCAGGTTGCCAGCATGCTCAGGGTCATAAACGTGCCCGAAAGCGCATCGACATGCAGCACCCGGCCAAATGCGATCGCGAATGGGTCGAGTGCCCACAGCAGCGCCCCAAGCACTGCCACCGGGCCTGGCACCAGGCCACGCATGAGCAAATAGCCAACCATTACAGCGATTGCATTCACCAGTGTAATCGGCAATTCGTACAGCGCGACAAACATTTGCGGGCTAAGCGCATGCACCCCGAAGTTGCCAAGTATATCGCGCAGCACCAGGCTAGCGGCACCGAGCCACATTGTTGGCACACCGGGATGATCGGTTATCGCCGTGGCTGCAAAGTTGCCTGTGCGCAGCGCATCAAGAAACAGTTCTGAGCGCTTAAACCAAAAGTTCACCTCATCCATTGTGGCAAACAGTCCCAGGTCGAGCAGGCGTGGAATGAGGGAAATAAGCATTATGCCGAGCGGCAGCCCAATTGCTGCCAGGGTATTCGTTCGCCGCGCCATCCGCACGGTCGGGAGGGTTCGCTCCATTCAAGCACCTCGTGTATCGGTATCGGGCAATGCCTGGCCCGAGTGTAGCTGCATATGCCAGGCGCTGATTGTACCATGGCCGCGCCAGTTCAATATCAGCACGCCAGGCGCACAACTACGCACCAATTCTTTTCGTATATTGTATGGGTTGCCTCAGTCAACAATCAGTGCTATCATCTCCGCTGTACTCCTATAACAATCTGAGAAGAAAGCATGCTTGCGGAACTAAAACGTCTGATGGTAGGCCAGCCACTTGCTACTGAGCAGCTGGCTCACGAGCGCCTTACCAAGCGAATTGCTTTGGCTGTGTTCTCTTCAGATGCGCTCTCATCGGTGGCATACGCAACCGAGGCCATTCTGATCGCACTTATGGCGGCTCAAACTACTGCGCTTGGCTATGCTACCCCTATTTCTATCGGTATTGCGCTCCTGCTTATCACCGTTGCATTCTCCTACCGGCAGACGATTATTGCCTATCCGCAGGGCGGTGGCACCTACATTGTATCGCGCGAAAACCTGGGTACCACGCCATCACTCGTCGCCGCGTCAGCACTACTTATCGATTATGTGCTCACGGTTGCGGTGAGTATGTCGGCGGCAGTTGCGGCCATTACCTCGGCAGTCCATATTCTTGAGCCTTATCGCGTTGAGCTGGCGATCGGGCTTATTAGCCTGGTAACCCTGGCTAATTTGCGGGGTATTAAAGAATCGGGCCGTATTTTTGCCGTTCCCACCTATCTGTTTATCCTCAGCATGTTTTTGCTGATTGGTGTAGGCCTAACAAAGCTGATATTGGGCGGCGGTAGCGTGCCACCCGCACCAGCGCCCGCCGTGCCGTATGTGCCCGAAGAGCTGCAAACCCTCTCGTTCTTTTTGCTACTACGCGCATTTGCAGCTGGCTGTACTGCCCTTACGGGTATTGAGGCTATTGCCGATGGTGTACCGGCCTTCCAAAAGCCCGAATCGCGCAACGCCTCGATCACACTCGTGGTGATGGCAGTCATTCTCTGCTCCATGTTCCTCGGCACCACGGTGCTGGCAAATGCCTACCACATCATTCCCGATGGCAGCCTCGAACCCGAAACCGCCAACTCGCAGCTGGCGCGCATGATTTTTGGCAACAACTCAGTCCTTTATTATATTCTGCAAGTCGCCACGATGTTGATTCTGGTGCTTGCATCGAACACCGCATTTGCCGATTTTCCCCGGCTCTCGTATTTCCTCGCGCAGGATCGCTTCCTGCCGCGCCAATTCGGGCAGCGTGGCGACCGGCTGGTGTTTTCGAATGGTGTCGTAGCACTTGGTATTTTCTCTTCGCTGCTGGTCATTGCATTTGGCGCGCGCGAGCAATCGCTGCTGCATCTCTATGCGGTTGGCGTCTTCCTATCATTCACGCTTTCGCAATTTGGGATGGTGCAGCGCTGGCGCCGGATACGCACACCTGGCTGGCAACGTAGCGCAGCAATCAACCTACTCGGCTCGCTCGTCACTGGCACGGTGCTGGTCGTGATAGCGTCAACGAAGTTTCTTGAAGGTGCGTGGGCGGTATTACTGCTCATCCCAATTATGGTCGTGGTTCTGCGCAGTATTCACACACATTATGTCGCCGTTGCGCGGCAGCTTTCACTCGCTGACGCGTCGCCACCAACTGCGGTACGACGACACACGGCGGTGGTACTGATTAGTGGCGTTCATCGCGGGGTAGTACCCGCCTTGCAGTATGCGCTCTCAATTGCGCCTGATAATGTCACTGCGGTGTATGTCGATCTCGACGCCGATGCGACTGCCAGGCTGAAAGAGAAATGGAAACAATGGGGTTCTGGGGTGCCGCTTACGGTGTTACCTTCGCCGTATCGTTCGCTGCTGCGCCCGCTGATGGCGTATATTGATGAGGTGGATGCCCAGTACGATGACGATGTGCTCACCATTGTGCTGCCCGAGTTTGTGCCCTCAAAGTGGTGGCAGCACTTGCTGCACAATCAGACGGCATTACTTATCAAAGCCTCGCTGCTGTTTAGCAAAGGGAAAATTGTCACGAGCGTGCCGTATCACCTCGAAGGGTAATGCCAGGCTTACCACACCGGCCCTGCTATGAAGCAGGGCCGGTGTGGTGCATGAATACCCAATAGTGAAGGTTTGGCGGCGCTACCCGCGAATTTCATACACGAGGAACCCTGCGCGGGTAACCAAGTTGGTCGCGCAACCCTCGCAGCTATGACTCGCTGTCGGAAGTGCGATCGCGTACTGCCCAACAAAACACCAGCGCGCCGATGATCGCCCCGATTACGCTACCCACCGTAATATCGCCTGAGAGAGTGTGCGGCACGCCATCGCCAATCACCCCGCCAATCAGTGCACCAAATGCCCCAGCGAACAGCGCGGCATTGGCATTTGGACGGTACGCACGTCGGCGCAGGCCAGCCCCAACGAACAGCGCAATAACAATACCCAACAGCGCCCAAATAAAATAATTCACCTGCAGTCTCCTCTCGCATATGTGCGAGTTACGCCTTACTGGTGGCCCAGCCGCGCGCAATCTCCACACACACAGCCACTGCTTTTTGCATATCCTGCAAACTTACCCATTCGAGCGGCCCGTGAATGTTCTGCATGCCTGTGAAGAGGTTCGGGGTAAGGAGCCCGCGCTCAGTCAATTTCGAGCCATCGGTGCCGCCGCGAATAGGAGCCGAGACTGGTTCGATGCCAACTGCACGGTACGCTGCCATGGCTATATTCACCGGCTGCATGTCTTCTTCAAGCCAATACAGCATATTGCGGTATTGCGGCGTGATTGTGCAGGTAACGCGTGCGCGCGGCTCGCCTGCCTGAATGGCGGCACACACCGATTTGAGCAACGCGCCATGGCTGGCGAGCTTGTCGCGATCGAAATCGCGCAGAATAAAGCTTATTTCGGCCTGGGCTGCCGTGCCGCGTAGCTGGTAAACATGGAGAAAGCCCTCACGCTCGCGCGTAGTTTCAGGCGTGCGCGTGTGCTGGGGTAGCGCATTAACAATTTTCGCCGCCAGGTGCAGCGCATTCACCAGCTTACCAAACGCATCGCCTGGATGCGTTGAAACGCCGGTTATCGTTACCACCGCTTTATCGGCAGAAAAAGTTTCATACACCAGTTCGCCAAGCTCGGCACCGTCGAGCGTATAGGCATACTCAACTGCTAGATCAGCCAGATCGAGGCTGTTTACGCCCGTGCCAATCTCTTCGTCGATGGTGAAACACACCCGAATTTCGCCGTGCGGAATTTCAGGGTGCGCCAATAGCTGCTCGGCCAGGGTCATAATAATCGCGACACCCGCCTTGTCATCGGCACCAAGCAAGGTCGTGCCGCTAGCCGTGACAATATCATCGCCGCGCTTGCTGCCTAGGTAAGGGTATTCTTCGGGCCGTAGCACCTGGGTTGGGTCATCGGGCAAAACAATTGGCCCACCTGCATAGGCGCGGTGTACAATTGGCTTCACCCCGGTACCACTGAATGCAGGTGCTGTATCGACATGCGCCAGAAATGCGACCCGTGGAATAGGCCCCTTTACCGTAGCTGGGATGGTGCCAATCACAAAGCCGTTGGTGGTTATGTGTACATTGGCCGCACCGAGTGCCGCCAGCTCTTTCTGCAACATATGCTGTAAATCGAGCTGTTTGCTCGTGCTGGGTACAGTGCTCGATTCCTCATCGCTCTCGGTATCTACCTGAACATAGCGCAGAAAACGCGCTTCAAGCGCAGAAACATCAGTCATTGCCTACCTCTTTTTAAACCATCCAGCTTCGCCGTATTGTAGCACCTCTTTGCGCCTTGCTCACCGCTATTTGACACGAGTTGCGCGGGCGACCGCGTTTGCGGAATAGTGCCTGCGGCAGCGCAGTACAAACGTCCACCGCGTAACTCGTATAGTTGACGCTACTGGCGCGCAATCGGCTGCTTGCGCACCTCAATCTGGTATAATCGGGCCATGCTATCGATTCAACTGCTTGGCCCTCCTCATGTAGCGCTCGACCAGCGCCCGCTGAACATCTCGCGGCGCAAAAGCCGGGCGCTGTTGTATTACCTGGCCGCTCACAGCGTTGCATTGTCGCGTGACCAGATTCTGGCGCTACTCTGGCCCGACCACGACCGTACCGCCGCGCAACAGCTCCTGCGTACAACGCTCTATGGCTTACGCAAAGAGCTAGGCCCGGCACTCCATGTCACCGACACCACCCTGGCGCTCGCACCCGATACTGCAATCGATCTGCGGCGCTTCGAGCGCGGGCTAGCAGCGCTGAGCGAGGCCGACGATAGCATCGAGCCGCTGGCCGCCACACTGGCACTCTATCGTGGCGAGTTCCTGGCCGGGTTTAGCCTCCCCGACGCTGAGGGGTTCGAGCGCTGGGTAGCGGCACTGCGCGAACGCACGAGCCAGCTTGCACAGCACGGCTATACTATTCTGGCGCTGCGCTACGAGGCCCACCGCGATTTTTCCGCCGCGCGCGAGGTGCTGGCGCGCGCGATTGC